>JBKPDZ010000051.1:0-27524 GCA_046728135.1 Gemmatimonadota bacterium
CCTCGCGGTGCTGGTCTCGGTGGTCTTGGGTATGATCGTGGGCGGCGTCGCGGGCTATTGGCGCGGCCCGATCTCCGTCGCGCTCTTGGCCCTCACCGACTTCGCGTTAGCCCTCCCGCGCGTCGTGCTGCTGCTGCTGCTCGCAGCACTCTGGCAACCGAGCACGCTGCTGGTTGTCGCGGTGCTCGGCGTGACAGGATGGATGGGCATCGCCCGGCTCGTGCACGGCGAAGTCCAGTCCCTCGCCGCGCGCCCGTTTGTCGAAGGAGCGGTCGCCGTGGGCGCGCGCCGGCTGCGCATTCTCGCCCGGCACATCCTGCCCAACGCGCTGACCCCCGTGATCGTCGCCGCCGCCCTCGGCGTCGGCAACGCCATTGTACTCGAAGCGGGACTCTCCTACCTAGGCCTCGGCGTACAGCCGCCCACGCCGTCGTGGGGCAACATGATCACGTCCGGCAGCGACACGCTCGTGAACGCCCCGTGGGTCGCCGTCGCACCCGGTGTCACGCTGGTGCTGGTTGTCGTGGCGTGTACGCTGCTGGGCGATGCGCTGCGGGATCTACTCGATCCACACGCGCGACGCTAAGTCAGCTTGCGCAGCGTCGCTTCATCAATCTCGTGGCCACCGTCGAATTGCATCTGCTGGCAGGCGATCCGGGATGTCTCGAGCCGCGCGGTGGTGGCGGCGACAATCTTCGGTGTGAAGAACTGATCGCCGGCTCCATAGACCAGCGTGAGTCGCACGGCGCGGAGCCGGTCACTCACGCGTGCATCCGCAAGGTCGAGGTCGGGTGGCACCTCCCCGCCCCAGACGATCAGCCGATCGATGCGCGCCGAGCCGAACGCGGCCCAGCGGCAAACCGTCGCCGTGCCCTGCGAGAATCCGAGGGCCGTGACCCGCGCCTCGGCGGACGCGACTTGTGCGTGCAGCGCGTCCAAGTAGCGAACGTAGTCGTCGATCTCATGGAGCCGGTCTTCGCGCGTCATCCAGCTCGCCCCCACCCGCCGCTCGGTCGGATGCTCGGTGAGATAGAATCGCGACAGGCCCTCGGGCGCGACGATGCAGCGCCCCGGGGATTCGAGCGGGCGAAAACGCTCGAGAAAGCGCGCTGCCAGCTGACCATAACCGTGACACACGACCCACAGCTCCGTCGCGTCCCGGTGTGATCCCAGTGTGAAGTAGCGCGCGGTCCGGCTGGTCGAGAGAGAGTGTTCCTGCATCACGTCACCAGCAGCGACACGATCTCATGTGGCTCGGCGACGAAGCGGACGACGTTGCCTCGCTGCTCGAGCACGAGCGCGACCGCCTCCCGCTCATCGGCCCGCACCCGATGCGCCGTCTTCACGCCTTGCACGAAGCGCCAGGCGCCGGCGGCCTTGCGACCGCTCGCGTTGTAGCACCGCAGCACGGTTGGTGAGCCGATTTGCGCCGGCTTGAGGGAGGAGTACACCAGGCCCGCACCTTCTAGCGCGATGCTGATCGGTGTGATCGGCAACGGCGATGCGGCGTCGCGAAGCCACAGACTTTGCAGCGGCAAGAACGCGTCCTCCCAGAGGTGCGGGAGCAGGTCGCCCTGTTCGATATCGCCCGCGCTCACCGGAACGATCGCGAGATCGATCCGGGTCGCGCCGATGCACTGGGCGGCGGGAATCGCGCTCGGCCACGCGGCGTGACCGGGTCGCACCGGCAGATCGCCGCGAGACAAATCCCCGATCGCCCGCAGCAGCGTCACCACGAGATCGCCCGCAGCGGTCCACTCATACTCGAAGAACGCGGGCGCAAGCACGGCGAGCCCTCGGCTCCCTTGCGCCGCGGCGACAAAGCGCTGCGCCGGTGCCGTGCGGACCGGCGTCTCGCGCGGGGAGGGGGAGGGGGAGGGGGAGGGGGAGGGGGTCTGCGTGCTGGCGACATTCACGGTGGGGCGCTCGACCACGCCGAACGCGGAGCCAGCCGTCGCCGCGATCCCGGCCAGCCCGGTCGCGAGCCGGGCACGCAGCCGGTGATAACGGTTGCGATTGTCGATGTCGAGCGTCGCGCGAACGATCGGGCTGTCGGCGTACAGCTGCACGAGCAGACGCGCGTCGATCCCGCGTACCACCTCCCAGCGCGCCTCCAACGCGCCAACCAGCGGACCTGCCGCAATCCGCCGCACGGTAACGGGACCGCCGCTCTGCTTGATGCGATCACGCACCGGCGGGCAGTAGGTGTACGCGTCGCCCGCATCGCCGCCGTCCTCCAGCCGTAGCAGATCGCCGTAGCGCTCGTTGCGCCGGCGATCGACGAGCGTGAGCGCGCCGTTTGACTCGAGCGCGACCTGGACGAACTGATTCTCGAGCACCCGACCCGAGACGCGCACCTCGTCGCCGCGCGCCAGCGGCACGGGCGGCCCCGCCGTCAAGGCGGCCACCCCCAGCCCGGCCAGGGCCGGCGCGCGAAACGCGACGCGGACCTGATCCACTTCATCCTGGTCAGGGTAATGGCGCGTTGCCTCGACCCGCTCCTGCGCGCGGCGTTGTGCCAATACCTGCAACGGGATCGCGCGTCCCTCGCCATCGTACAGACTGAACGGCCGATAGCCCTTCCCCTCTCGCGCCACGCGACCGTCGCTCGGTGGACCGACCAGCACATCGCGACGAAAGACGGTGATGTCCGCGACGGTCACGCCGCCGCGCGGGCGAACGGCCGGATTCCACAGCACCAGCGTCGGTTCGTTGCCATCGGTCCGCTCACGCTGCGCGTTCGCATCGTGGCCCGCGAGATCCAGCAACGCTCCGCGAGTGACCTCCGCGGCGTAGGCGGCGACGGCGGTGAGGCGGCACTCCGCCGCAGCCGCGACAGCATCGGCCGTCGACCCGGCGATCGTGTCATGGAATTGTGTGCGGACGAGCGTGCGCCAGGCCGCGTCCAGGATCGGGCGCCGATCGCGTCCACCAGCCAGCCGGGACAGCGCCGCCAGCGGCTCCGCGATCCGCTCGAGCCACAGCTCGATCTGGCCGTGCCGGCGCTTGAGTGGCGCGCGCGTGGCGTGCACGCCTTGCAGCGTCCAGGTGTAGCCGTACGACGACCGCAGCTCACCGGCGATGGCTTGCGCCGGCGTGCTGTCGGCCGCCTGGAAGAACTCGTCGAGCCGAGAGATGCGGAACGCGCTCGCCGGCTCGAGGTCGGCGAGCAGATCGCGGAGGCGCGCGAGCGCGGGATGCAGCGCATGATGATCGGCGCCGATGAAGAGCGGGATGTGTTTGCCGGCCGCGCGCGCGACGAGCTTCGCGCGCACGGCCTTCCACAGATCCGGCAATCTCGCGCCCGCGGCCGGCAACGCGGCCCCGATCTCGTAGCCGTCCGGGGGGAGGTGCCAGAGCAGGATCTCGCGGTCCGCCCCGTCCACGGCGCGCCAGCGAAAGAAGTCGCGCTCCTGCCCCGACTGCGGGGGACCCCCGAGTCCGCGCCACAGGACGCCGTATTTCAGACCGAATTCCCGTGCGAGCACGGGCAGGACGGCAGGATGACCGAACGCGTCCGGGGAGTAGAGTACGTCGAGCCGCCCTCCGAGACGCTCGGCATCGGCAGCGCCGAGCAGGAGATTGCGAATGAGCGATTCCGCCGAGGGGATCAGCTCGTCGGCCAGGACGTACCATGGTCCGACCTGCAAGCGCCCCGTCTTCACGAGCGCTTTCACGTCGGTTTCGCGTTCGGGCCGAGCGCGAAGATAGTCTTCTACGATCACGGTCTGGCCGTCGAGCAGGAACGTGCGCAGGCTGGCGTCTCCCTGCAGCCGCTCGATCAGCTCATCGATCATCGGGATCAGCCGCGCATGAAACGACGCACGCGGGAGATACCACTCGCGGTCCCAATGCGTGTGCGGGATGAGATGAAAGATGTAGGTAGTGGTCGTCACGGCATCAGCTGTGACAACTCCGCGAGACTCGAGAGATGCACGTGGGCCACCCGGCGTCCGCGCGCGAGCAGCGCGCGCACATCGCCACGCGCCTGCGCGCGATGCAGCTGGCCAAAGGTCCAGCCCATTTCTGGGATCTCAATGTCGTCGTGGACGTCGGTCGTGATGACGAGAAACAGACCGGTGTTGGGTCCCCCTTTGTGAAGCTGTCCCGTCGAGTGCAGGTAGCGCGGACCGAAACCGAGCGTCGTCGCAGCGCGGAGCGTGTGACCCCACGCGGCGCGCACCTTCTGGAGCTGGCGAAAGACGTCGGGTGAGGGCGGAACGTACGCGAGGATCGCGAGATAATCGCGTGGACGATACGACGCCCGAAGTTGCGCGAGCGTGAGCGTTTGTAGGGGCGCGGCATGCTGCGCCTCTCCACCACCACCGCCCCGCTGGCCCCCGCCTGTCAATTCCGCGCGCGCGAGGCGCTTCGCCTCCTCGACATCCGGTTGATCGAACGCGTTGACCCCCAGACGCTCGCACAACGCCACGGTCGCATACTCCCACCGGAGGAACTCGGCCCCGAGGTCGAGCGGATCGGCGGAGAACATGTCCGGACCGACGGTTTGCGAATCGGGCAACGGGGACGGGGGGCCACCGTCTGGCTCCTGCACTACCGGAATGACGCCGCGACCGTTCTTGCCGGAGCTCTCGGCGATGAGCTGCTCGATCCACGAGGCGAGCACGGCGATTCCTGGTGGAGGACGCACGTCCAGCTTGTCCCGTCCGGCCAGGGCGGCATCGGCGATCGTCGAACCCATCGCTTCCGCGGCGCCCACGTCGACGCGGCGCGTCCGCTCGAGTAACGTGCGGCCGTCGAGGCCGCTCAGGGCGGCCGGTACCATTCCGATCGCCGTGAGCGCGGAGTAGCGGCCGCCGACATCGGCCGGGTGCGGAATGACGGCGCGGAAACCTCGGGCCCGGGCGATCTCGGCGAGCGGGGTACCAGTCTCGGTGATCGCGATGAACTGCTCGGGCCGCGCGCGCGCCGCGAAATAGTGATAGAACGCGAGCGTCTCGATCGTGTTGCCGGATTTGCTGGCGATGACGAAGAGCGTGCGCGCGAGGTCGGGGGTGTCCCCTCCCCCTCCCGCGGCGCGCACGGCGTCAGGGTTGGTGCTGTCCAATACGTGCAGGTGCTTGAGACCAAACGTGTCGGCGAGCACGTCGGCAACGAGACTCGAGCCGCCCATGCCGCAGACGAGTGTGCGCGACAGCCCATCCGCCCGGACCGCCGCCGCCAGCGCGGTGTAATCGTCCCACCGCGCCAGCGAATCCTGTGGCGCACGTATCCACCCGAGCAGGTTCATTTGGCGGGCTAACATAATGCGCATAATTTAGGCGCGGAGTCTCCTCGAGATGGTGCCGCTGAGCCGGTCCGCTCGCGTGCTCGTCAGCATCGCCGTTGGATCACTGGTGGCGATGGTGCTCCTGTACGTGTTTCCCCCGAGCGACCCGCGCGCCCGCGTCCTCACCGCCGATCTCTGCTGGACGTGGGCGGCCGCGTTCGCCACGGTCACCTGCTTCGCGTCCTCCCGTCTCGTCACCACCTCAGAGCAAGTCCGCACGTGGCGCTGGATCGGCACCGGCTGCGCGTCGTTCCTCACGGGCCAGCTGGTGTGGAACTATTACGACCTCGTGCGGGGAACGCCGCCGCCGTATCCCTCGCCCGCTGACATCGGCTTTCTGGGCATCTACGCCTGCTTGATCGTAGGCGTCGTCATGTTGGTCCGCGGTCAACCGACGCGCCGCGGCGATCCCGAGCTGCTCCTGGACGCCGTGCTCGTGACATTCGCCGTCGGCGCGCTTGCCTACGAGTATCTGCTCAAACCGCTATTGCTGAACGCCGGCCCGGTTGGCACCCTCGGACTCCTGACGAGTATCGCCTGGTCGACTGGCGCCGTCGTCGTGTTGTGGATGATCCTGATCCAGATGTTGCGGCGACCGGCCTTCCCGGCGGCGACGGCGGCCCTTGTGCTGCCGAGTGTGATCGCTCTTGGCGTGGGCAACCAGGGCTACGCCATCGCGGCCCTCCAGAGCACGTATCAAGCCGGCGGACCTCTCGACCTCACCTGGGACGCCGGACTGCTGCTGATCGGCGCCGCCGCCGCGGTCGCACCCGATTACGCGCTCCATCTTCAGCGGGGGCGCACCACCGCGCCAGAGGCGAGCGCCACCGCGCGATTCGTGGCGCTGGTCGTCGGTCTCGCCGCCATGACGGGCATGGCGATCACGGCGCTGCTCGAGCCCGCGCCACAACCCGGTGCCGCCGTCATCATCAGCGTCGGCATGGCGATCATCGCGGCACGCGTGCTCTACTCCCTCGGCGTGACCCGGCGCTATGCCCACGTCCTCGAGGACGAAGTCGCCAATCAGACCCGCTCGCTCATGAGCTCGCTCGGCGCGACCGCGTCGGCGGAGCGCAATCTGCGCTTGGTGATGGAGGCAGTGCCGGATGCGATTACGGTGGTCGATCGCAATGGCCAGGTCCTCGACGAGAACACGACCGGTCGGATTCTCGTGAACGCGTTCCCGGGCGAGGTACCGCAGACGCGGGGTGGAAGACGGCACGCTTTTGGATGGCTGGAGGGCGCGGCGTCTCGTATCGCGCGCGAGAACCTGGCCGCCGCGTTCGACGGCGAGCTGCGGCGCTTCGAGGTGCCGTATCAGCGACCCGATGGCACCGACGGCACGGGTCAGGTGCTGCTCGCACCGGTTCGGGAAGCTGGCCGGATTCCCAAGGTCCTCGCGCTGGTTCGGGACATCACGGACCAGCGGCGCGCGCAGACGCAGCTGCAGCAGGCCGAGAAGCTCGCCGCCATGGGTCAGCTCGTGAGCGGCGTCGCGCACGAGATCAACAATCCCGCGGCGATCATCTCGGGATTCGCGCAGACGCTGCTCCTCGAGCAGCTCACGCCGGAGCAGCGCGAAACGGTGCAGATGATGTATGACGAGGCGACGCGCATTGGCCGCATCACCTCCAACCTCCTCGCGTTCGCCCGCGTCGGCAGCAAGGAGCGCACGCTGGTCGAGCTCAACGACATCGTGCGCCGGACGTTCGCGCTGCGCTCCTACCATCTGACCACGCTCACCGTCGCGGTGAATCTTGATCTCGATGACGCGAATCCCAAGGCTTGGGCGAATGGGTCGGAGGTGCAGCAGATGCTGCTCAATCTGCTCATCAACGCCGAGCAGGCCCTCACGACGCTGTCGGGGGGCGCCCGCCGTGTCATCACGATCCGCACTACGACCGCCGCCGACGATGGCGCCCTGCTGGCAGTCGCCGACACCGGACCGGGCATCCCAGTGGACATTCAGGAGAAAATCTTCGATCCGTTCTTCACGACTAAGCCGGAGGGCATGGGCACAGGACTCGGCCTCTCCATTTGCTACGGCATCGTCCATGATCACGGCGGTCGCATCTCCGTACATTCGGTGCCCGGACAGGGGGCCACGTTTACGGTCGTCCTGCCGCGCGACGCTCGCGCGCGCCAGCGGGTGACACCGCCCGCCCCGCCGGCCACGCCGCCACCGCGCACCCCGGACGGCAAGCTGTCGGTGTTGCTGATCGATGATGAAGAAGGGTTGCGGCGGGCGGTGGTGAACTTTCTGAAGCGCCGCGGCATGCACATCGTGGCGGTGGAAGACGGCGGCGATGCCTTGCGGGTCCTGCGACGCGAGAGCTTTGACGTGATCGTTTCGGATGTCCGGATGCCGGGCATGAGCGGCGGAGAGTTCCTCGAGCGGCTGCGCCGCGATCACCCCGCGATGGTGCAGCGCCTGATTTTCACGACCGGCGATACGTTTGCCGCAGACACGTCCACGTTGCTGCGCGATGCCGGTGTGCCATCGCTGGTCAAGCCCTACGACTTCTCTAAGCTGGAAGCGGTGGTGCACGAGGTCGCCGAGGCGGCTAAAACCTCGACGTAAGCCGGATCTCCAGCCCTTCGCGTCCGATGCCGTTCGCGCTCGGCGCGAGGGTGAATCGGAGCGGCTGCGCATCGACCGCGAGCGCGTCGAGCACGCGGGCATCCACCGAAAGCTCGTAGTCACCCGGCTTCACGCTCATGAGATAAAACCCGCCATCATTGAACGTCACGAGGGGACGCTGCACCCCACGCTGGCGGTCGGTCAGCAGGAGCGTCACACCACCGACGCCCGAGCCGTTGCGAACGACCCGTCCTTCGATGACACCCGCCTCCACCACCGGGATGTCAAGATTCCGAAACCGGTTCGGCCCAGGGACGACGCTGGTACGCGCAAACAACGGCACGAGCAGCGGCGACTCGAGTGAGAGCGAGTCGAGGCTCACAATCACGGGTTCGAACGGCACGAGATCCCAGACATGATACGCCCCCGTCGAATCGGACCGCGCGGACAGCGACCCGACCAGGACGCGCGCGTTCGCGACGGCCGGTTCCCCGACCTCGCGGATTCCGTCGGCGTTCAGGTCCATGAACACGCGACCGGAGAGTCCCGAGCGCTCGAGCGACGGGCCGGGTGCGACGCCGAGGCGGTCGGTGCGGCGGTCCCACAGGACCGATCCCTGTAAGAACTGCGTCGCGGTGACCGGCTGCCCCGGTGGCGCAGATACCGACGTGACGCCGCGCAAAGCCGAGAAGTACGACGTGATCGTGATCGTGTAGGTCGGCCCGGCGTCTCCGCGCAGCCAATGGGCCCCGACCTCGAGCCGTACGCCCCGCCCGAGCGGGTGCGCCGCGAACGCCGACCAGGACGCCAGGCCGGCGCGGCGTTCGATTTCCGTGGTGGTGCGAAGCAGCGTCTGGCTGAGAAATGCCCCCCAGCGGAGCCGCGGCATCATGAACGTCGCCACGCCAGCGAACGCCTGGTTTCCGGCGGCCATACCGTGCTCGGTGCGCACATAAGGCAAGAGCCGCAGTTCATCCGTCTGCAGCGATGCGCCGAGGCGCGTCCGCGTCAACACGCCGGCATCGCTTTGGATGCGCTCGAAGCGGCCGTCGAAGAAGAAAAAGCCGTGGCTCGTCGCGGGGCGCCAGAATCCCGCGAGGGTCGCCTGGTTGCGCAGCCCCGGCACGGCAAGCACGGATGCCGAGTCATGCGCGAACTGCGCGTACTCTCCCTCGAACCGCAGATCGACGGAGGGCTCATACTTGAGCGCGCCGCGCGCGAATCCGGCGCCGACGAATTCAGCCTGCATCGCCCAGGCGTTACTGGGGTTGCCCGCGAGCGCCGCGTACGGATGCGTGCGGTCCGGCAGCGAATCGCGCCAGTATTGGTCCAGGCCGGCCTGGATCGTCCAGCGGCGGCTTGCACCATAGCGGACATCGAGATTCGCTGTGGCATTGCAGGTGAGTGACGGCTGCGGGCAGCGACCACCGGATAAGCCGTACTCGAATTGGCGGGCGGGGAGCAGCTCAGTCAAAACCCGGTATGTGCGGTTGAACTCGCGGATCTCGCCAAACGGCCCATACGCGACGAAGTCCACGGGATTCTCGCCGTAGCGCACCGGCAGATCGATGGCGAACCCGCCGCTCGCATTGGCCGAATCGTAGGCGACGAGCTCGCCCCCGCGGTAGGCCTCGACAGACCAACCCGGCTCGAGACTACCGGCGTAGCGCAGCGAGCCGATCAGCGACGGGCGAACGAACGGCGCGTTGGTGACCGCGAGTCCTTCGAGCGCGCGCGAGCGCGGGCCGGAGGACGGCACGTCACCCACGTGCAGCTGCCTGACCCAGCGATGCTCGCGCCACACGCCGGTCCAAGACGCGTCGACATGCATGCGACCGAGCTCGGCCGGTCCCACGCTTTGCCCCAGCATTTCGAGTGAGCCGCCGCCGACGTCGGCACCCAGGCCGACCGCGTACGTCGATCCGGCAACTGGATCGGTCGACGGCGAGAACAGCGAGTAGTCGAGGACGACCCCATCCCAGGATGGCCGCTGCAGGCCCAATGTGACGTCGGCGTGCATGGCGTCGGGACGTCGCAGATACGCTTCGCGGCCCGCCTCGCGGCGGAGCCGGTGCGCGATGGGCAGACTGCTCGGATCCACCACCGTCGCGGTCAGGTCGGACCAGTCCACCACGAACATCAGGTCGAGCAGGTCGCCCAGTCGCTCACTGCCCACATAGAGCTCCGGGGCTTCGAAGCGGATGAATTCACGTTCGATGCGCACATGATGATCCCCGTACTCCATCGAGTCGCTGCGGGGATCGATCACAATGTGACGGTTGCCCGGATCGACTGTCGCTTCCAGCCGTCCCTCGGGCGTGAGCCGATGCCGGATCTCGGCGAGCTGAAGGAACTGCGAGAGCGGAAGCAGCACCTCAGAACGGACGCGATACGCCTGGACCGTCGTTCCCGTAATGCGACCGATGCGAAGGTCGATAACGACCGGTTCGGGAGTCGTGTCTCGGGGAACCTGGTGGACGTGCAGCGCGGCCACCAGCAGGAGTGGTGCCCGCAGGAAGAACATGGGTTACTGGTAGACGAGCGACAGGATGATGTTGCCCTGGTAGATGCCGGGCTTCGCGGTCACGGCTGGCGTCACGGTTCCGGCAACCCAGATGTACATCGTCGGGTTGGCGGTAGGACCGAGGCGACCCACCGCGCCGGTCGCCGGATCGAACACGGTGCCCCCGACCGGATTGTTGGTCGCCCGGCGCCAGATTGCCGATCCCGCGCTGAACGAAATGGGCATCGTTGAGCCTGGCAGCGCCTGAACGTTGGTCAGCTGCGTCGGCAGCGTGAAGCTGATGATCACGAACGCATTGCCACTGCCGCTGACCTGCCACTCGCCGGCGTTAGCGGCCGTCGGTAGGATCGTCGTCGGCACGCCCTTAATCACAGTCCCGAAGTTCAAGTCGCGGAGCGTGGAGATCGCCATCCCCACGGTGGCGACGACGGCGTCGGCTGACACCGAAGCACCGGCCTGCGCCGCCGCGCGACCGGTCAGGCTAACGCACATCACCAACAGCAACGTCTTTTTCACGGAACCACCAGCTGGACCGAATCGCGCACCGCGGGAGCCTTCAGCACCACCGTCGGATCGAGGTCGTCGCGCTCGGCAACCACCTCGTAGCGCAGCCAGTAGCGCCCGCGCGGGAGTGCGGGACCGGGGATCGCGCTCGCGAGGCGCGGCTGCATCGCGACATACACGCCAATGGGAGACGCAAAAGTGGTGACCACCGAATCACCGACACGCTGCGCGCGCACGGCCCCAGTCGAATCCACCAGCGTCTCGCGAATCATGCCGATGAACGCCGCGTTGCCGTGGCGCTCGAGCTTACTGCGCGTGATGAGCGAATCGCCGATGATCCGGGCGCTGAGCTGAGACACCGTCACCCCGGTACTGACAGGCCCCTTGCGGTAATTGACGCCAATGATCGTGCGCACCTCGAGCCTGAGACCGACCTGAATCGCCGTCGTATCCGCGACACCAGTGATGGGGACGCGACCCGCCTGCGCCGCGATCACCAGCCGCAACCAGTACTCGCCGTCGGGCAGGCCGACCGGCGGCCGCGCCAGCAGCCGCACGGTTTGGCGCTCCCGTGGTCCCACCGTCAGCCGGCGCGGGAACGCTTGGATCCACCCGAGCGCGGAGACGGTCGAATCGGCCAACAACGTGTCGAGCGTGATCCGGCCCGTGGAATCCGTGGTCGGATATCCGAAGATCGTCGAGATCGACACCTCGACCGGTTCCGTACCGGGATTGTAGAGCAGCACGGAGCCGCTGCGTACGCGGTGATCGATGAACACTGCGTGCGGTGCCACCATGACCCCCTGCGCCACTAGCGGGATCGCGGGGAGTGTGCACAGGAACAGGAGGGCGACCGTGCGCCTCACGGGAGCACCGTCACATTGAGCGTGAGCGTCGCCGTGTAGGCACCGGCGCGCTGGTTCGTCGACGGATTGGCCGTTGCGCCCACAAATACCGAGCCGCGACCGTTGCTCGACAGCATCGCTGTGAACGGCTGTTTCGGATCGAACCCCACCTGGCTCCCGATGGCTTGGGACTGCGAATAGCCTGCGTCATTAGCCCCGAAGGTCAACGGCATCAGCGCCCCGCCTGGTCCTGTCATCGTCACGGGGAGCACGAACGTCAAGAGCACCTGACTGCGGTTCGGCCCTTTGAGATCGAACTGACCGCTGTTCGCCGGATCGGTCCGGACCACGACGCGCGGCACGCCCGGAAGGACGGCACCGAAGGTTACGCCACGGACACCGGTAACCGTGAGCGGCTTGCCCTGCGCCCCAAGCGGCGCAGCCAGCAGCAGCGCTCCGATCACGATCCCGCTTTCCCCCCACGATGCGCGGTTCATACGTTGAGTGCGTCTCCTTGCGACAGCGCCGGCAGAGGAATTTGCATCCCCTGCCGGCGCGCCATCAGCTCGACGCCAAAACTCCGTCGCTTAGTAGACCACCGTCATGGTGATCGAACCAGTATATACACCACCTGCCTGGTTCGTCGCCGGCTGCACCTGAGCACCCACCCAGACCCACAGCTGGCCGGATGCGTTCAGGCTCGGGCTCGCGCCTGCCGAGGGAGAAAAGCCAATCCCACCGGTCCCCGTGCTGTTTTGAGCGTGCACACCAGCGTAGCTCACGATTGGCATGGTGTTACTGCCGGAACCGAGCGTGGCGGGGAGAGTGAACGACAGGGTTACCGGAGTGCTTGCCTGGCCGGTGATGTCAAAGCGGCCGGCGTTCGTGAGGTCCATAGGTACGACCGTCTTGTTCACGCCCGGGAACACGTTCCCGAAGTTCAACGGCTGCGCGCCAACCACGTTGATCGGCGTCTGGACGCTTGCCGTCGCCGTGATGCTGGCGTTGTTCGTCTGGGCCTGGACGGCCGTGCCCGTCAGAACCAGGGCGGCCACAACCAGGGACAGCTTCGTGATGCTGCGCATTTCATGCTCCTATGTTTTGGTGTCGAGCTATTAGACAGTTGGAGTGCCATTCGGCTCCTCCCCACTCACTCGTGCCGTCAGGGCAAGGCTTATGCCAACCGCCAATTTTCTCTGCACTGTCAATTTTATTGACGAATGCAGCAACCAAACCGCAACCAAAAATAGGACTTCGACTTACGCGCTCCCATTGGGACCAAGTGCCACAATTGTTGACAACGCTCGACACGTAAGATCACCAACAGTAATGTCGTAACTAGCTGCTAATAAAGCAGTTGCGTCGTTACAATTGAGCGGCACGTCGCCTGCCCTAGTGGGAAGCCGGAAGCTAGACGGCACTCACTTTAGGGGAGCTGGCGATGCGGTTCGGACTCGTGGCGGTCGTGATGGTCGGGGCGCTGATGCTGCTGGGGCGGAATGCAGAAGCCCAAGCTCGTGGCACCCTGCAAGCCACTGCGACCGTTGTCGATACCCGTCAAGGTTTTGAGGCGCTCACGGCTGTCCGGCAGGCTCTTACGGATTCCAGAATCGAGAGCCAGCATAGTGCTGCGACAGTGGCGGTAGTATCGACCGAGCGTCCGGCGACCAAGCCGAGCACTGTGGTAATCACGGTGGACTTCTCAAGAAACTAAAGGCCGAGTCGCTGGCGCAGCGCCGGCGGCATCAGCGGAATCGCGTATTTCACCGGGACCGACAGCGCGAATCCCGGTCCCTGCCGCAGTCCCGCCCGATGCACCGAAATCACTTCCCCATCCGCATTGAAGACCGGACTTCCCGAAGACCCGCCCGTCGTCATGCCGTCGAATTGAATGAGATCCGGGGTGACGCGTGACAAGATGCCCGCGGTCATCGATGTCCGGACGATAGACGTACGATCGCGCGCGAAGCCCGATCCCGCGGGGTAGCCGATGAGCGCCGCGGGCTCTCCCTGACGCGCCTTCGTCCCGCCCCAGTCGATCGCCGTCAAGTACGGCCCCTGATAGCCACGAATCTTGATGAGCGCGACATCGCGCTCCCGCGACGTGGCGACGACATCGGCAAACCGGCCCACCGATTGATCGGCCATCGTCACCCAGACGCTATCCGCCTGAGCGTGCACCGAATCGGCCACGACGTGCCAATTCGTGAGCATATAGCCGTCCGGGCTGATCGCGAAGCCGGTGCCGTCGTAGCGATCCCCGGCGAACGAGACTGTTATCAGTCCCACCGCTGCCTGGTTTTCCTGCGCGAGCCCGGCGAAATCGGTCCCGCGGATCGCGCGCAGTTTCGCATCGAGACTGCTTGCCTGGGCTTCCGCCGTGCTGACCGCCCGGCGGAGACTGTCGATCATCTCCGGTGATGGGGCGCGACGCTCAGCCGCGGCGAGCTGATCCCGCATCCGCTGCAGGTCCCGCTGGGCTTCGTCACGACGTGCCTCGCCTGCGGCAAGTTGCTGGCCCAACGCCCGCTGGGCGCGATCCAATGCCGCCTGGAGTTGCGTTGTGCGCGACTCGGCGGCTACCAGCTTGACACGCAACGTCTCGACTTCTGCAGCCGGGGCCGCGGCCGCTCGCGCGGCCAAGAGCTCCCGCCGCAAGCGATCGCTCTCGGCCCGCGACGAATCTTCCGCCGTGCGCAGTGCCTGTTTCGTGTGCTCGACCTGGCTCGAGAGCAGCCAGTACACGGCGTACACGCCGCCTCCGAGCAGCACTACGAGAAACACGACCAGCCCCGCGAGCCAGCGGATCTTGCGGCGTGCCTCCTTTCCGACATCCTCAGCCATCGCTCTGAGGAGCGCCGAGGGCCGTCGCGCTTTCGCAAGCGCTGCTCCGATCATCCCGCTGACGGTTTTCTGACCGAGACCGGCTCCCTTGGGCCCCCCGCCCTCCGGTCGCGGATAGGCTTTGTGCGGCGCGGTTCCCATCCCTTCGACCAGCAGCACCGGCCCGCCTTGGCCAAGCATGATCTTGTCGCCGAGGCGAACCGGGAGCGGTTTGGTGACCCGCTCACCGTTGAGGTAGGTGCCATTCTTGCTCTCGGCATCGCGAACGACGAGACCGCCGCTCGCTCCAACAGTCAGCTCAGCGTGTACCCGTGAGACGATCGTGTCGCTCGCCGCGACCGGCTGGATCTCGCACTCGCGCCCGCGCCCCAGGCGAATCCGCGTGCCCCGCGCTTCGTACCGCTTGCCTGTTGCGGTCACAAGCACTGTAATCCCATACGCGCGCTGCTCGGCCGGCCTGGGCGGCAATCCCGGATGCTCGGTAAGCGTGGCCTCGAGATCTGCGGTCACTGTGGCGACGCGGTACTGCGGCCCCGACTCGCCGAGACGGATCGTGTCCCCCTGCCCCAGCACTCTGGTGGGAGACACGCGCGCGCCGTTCACGTAGGTGCCGTTGCGACTGCCGAGGTCTGCGACGAGCCACCTCCCATGCTCGCAGCGGAGCTCGGCATGGCGCGCCGAGACGACTTTGGCCGCGTCGCCAGTGACGAGGACCGCCGACCCGGGCTCGCGGCCGAAGCGCAGTGTCTCACCGTGAGACTCGGCGACGGTCTTCCCGCTCAAGTCAGTCAATTTGAGATACGACACGAGCCGAAACTACGGCCGCTCTGGACGTGCCGCGAGATCGTGCCGCATCGTGTAGGATGGACAACCTCGCGCATGCTCTCGTCGGCGCCGCGTTGGGTCGAGCGGTTGCCGACCGCCACGTCCCGCACGCGGGCCTCATTGGGGCGATCGCCGCAAACATGCCGGATTTGGCCGAAACGTTCACGGGCTATTGGGGATGGTCGCGCTCGGACTTTCTGGTCCATCATCGTGGCATCACCCATTCGCTCATCGGAGCTCTCGTCCAAATCCCGGCGCTCATCCTGACGATCGGACTTATCAGCCGCGCGTCGCCCCGATGGCGCGCGCCCTGGCGCTGGCTCGCGCTCTGCGTAGCCGTCACGTTTGCGAGCCACTTGTACATGGATTGGCAGGGATCGTACGGCTGGCGTCCGTTTCTTCCATGGAGCAACCGCTGGTACTATCTCGACTGGGTTGCGATCGTCGATCCGTTTTTCTGGCTTGTGCCACTGGCCGCCCTGGCGTGGGGCAGCGAGCGCCACTGGACACCGCTCAGCGGGGTGCTGGTGATCGGCGGCTTCATCGGCGTCCTGCTCGTGTGGCGACATGACATCGTCGCATCCTGGGTCCTATGGCTCGCCTCGGGTGTCTGCGTAGTGGCGATCGTGGGGTGGGTTCGCTATTGGTTCGGTCCCGTGGCGCGGCAGCGTGTCGCTGCGCTCGCGGTGGTGGTCCTCGTGCTCTACACCGGCGCGCACGCAGTCGTGGCGTCGATCCGCAAGCGTGAAGTCCGCCAGGCTGCCGCACACCGCTTCGGGGCGGGTGCGTCCTGGGCCGCGCTGACCAGCGTCGGTCAACCGTTTACCTGGGAAGCGATCTATGCCAGTGCGGATACCGTCGCGAGTGACGACTGGAACGTGGCGCGGCACCTGCGCGAGCCAGCGGTCGTGCACGCGATCCAGGACACCCCCGACGGGCGCGCGATCGCGCAGTTCGCCCGCTTCCTGACGGCCCAAGTGGACACCACCAGCAACACGATCTACTTACGCGACGCGCGCTACGCGCGCGCCGGGCGCAATGGCTGGGGAGTGTCGGCGATCAGGATGAAGTAAAGCTGAGACCGGAGCCGCGGCGATCTTTCAATTGGCGACGCTCTTGCGGCGAGCGCCGCTCCACACGACTGCGCCGTTCCGTGCGCCCGCGCCGTTCGACCAGCACCGGCACTTGCCGCGCGCGGCGATCGGTAACGCGCCGATCCAGACCGGACCGCCGGTCGGGCCGTACTCGGCGCTCCAACTGATGTCGCACAGGCTGATGCGGACCGGAGGCACGGGACGGACCGGAGGCATTGGACGGACCGGAGGCACGGGGGGGGCGGCGGGGCTCTTTCTCCATGCGAGTGAATCTGCGACGTTGCGGAAGTTCGTGCCAGCCGAAACCACCGACTACATTTCTCGCCCGTGACCACACCCGACCGCCGTTCGCCAGCTCCGAATGTGACCGCGGTCACGAGTGCGCCGGCCCAAACCCCGCCGGCTGGCCTGCTCGACGACGCGCTCCGCGCGATCGAGCCGTCATTTCGGCTCGACAATCTGGTCGCGTTGTCCTCGGAGCGCGCGCTCTATCACGCCTGGGACCGCGTCCTCAAGCGGCCGGTGACGATTCGCGTCCATCTTGCGGCGGAAGCACCAGGCCGGGCGTGGTTCATGCGCGAGACGGAGACCCTCGCGCAGCTCGACCATCCCGCGATCCGGCACGTGTACGCGGCGGGCGAGATCGCGACGTTCGCCTACCGCACGGCGAACTGGATCGAGGGCGAGAGTCTCGCCGATGCGCTGCGGCGTGGCCCGCGCCCCATCCCGCAGTGCATGTCGCTGATCCGGGACCTGTTGTCGGCGCTCGAGCACGCGCACGCGCGCGGCATCATCATGCGTCGCATCGTCCCGTCGACATTGATGATCAACAGCGGCGGGCAAGGCGTCATCACCGACCTGCGGTTCTCGAACTGGTGTCTTCCCTATCTGCCGCCGCTCCCGACCGACGACCCGACCGCCGGGTACATGGCGCCCGAGGTGCGTGCCGGGGAAGCGGGCGAGCCGGCGAGCGACGTGTACACGGTGACGGCGAATATCTACGCCGCCCTCACCGGGAACGTGCCGCATCTCGATCCCGCCCAGATCGTCCCGCCGCGCCAGCTCCGCCAGGCGATTCCCGCGGCGGTCGAGCGCGTCATCGTGCGAGCGCTGTCGCGCGTGCCCAAGGACCGCTACTACACGGCGACGGAGATGCTCGAGGACTTCGTCAGTGATGCCGGGACGTTCCAGGTGCTCGCGGCCGCGCCGGCCCTCACCGAGTCGGGCTTCGAGCGACGCCTGCGCCGTGCGCTCGGCGACGATTACGAGCTCTTGGAAGAGATCGGCGCCGGTGGATCCGGCCGTGTGTATCGCGCGCGCGACCTGGCCCTCGAGCGCGACGTGGCGATCAAGGTCCTGCACCCCGCCCTGACGGCCGATCCCGGCGTCATGGAGCGCTTCCGGCGCGAGGCGCAGCTCGCCGCGCGACTCCGGCATCCCAACATCGTCAGCATCTACGACATTATGGGCCGGGCCGGACTCACGTGGTACACGATGGAATACGTGCCGGGTTCGAGCTTGGCCCAGGTGATCCAGCGACATGGCACGTTCTCGCTCGAGCAGACCGAGCGGCTCCTCGACGAAGCGCTGTCGGCACTCGAGCACGCGCACAGCCTGGGGCTGATTCACCGCGACCTGAAGCCAGAGAACATGCTGATCGAGCCGGACGGCCGGCTGCGGATTACCGATTTCGGACTCGCCCTGGCGCTGCGCGGTGGCACGCGGTTCGGTGGCGCCACCTCCCGCAGCGGCACCCCGCAGTTCGCCGCCCCCGAGCAGCTGCTGGGCGAGCGCGTCGACCAACGAGCCGACTTGTATTCGTTGGCCGCCGTCGTGTACTTCTCCTTACTGGGGCGACCGCCGTTTAGCGGAAAGACTCCAGAGCAGATTCTGGCGCGCCAGACCACGGACGATGTGCCGCCGCTCGTGGCCGAGCGCCGGGACGTTCCGCGCGAGCTCGAAGACGTGCTGCGGCGCGCACTCCGCAGCGAGCCCGCCGAACGGTTCCACTCCGCCGGCGCGTTTCACCACGCGGTGAAAGGCGCGTTGGGGGGATTCTGGCGGCGCCTCGCCGCGCTGTTTCGGCCGGAGAGCTAACCTGGAGAGGATCTCATGCGTCTGTGCTACAGCCTGTTCCTCGCGTCACTCGCCGCGTGCAGCTCAAGTACCTCCTACTCCAGCAATCCACCGCCTCCGCCTCCGCCCGCGCCTCCGCCTGCGCCGGGAACCGTCTTCGACACCGTCTTCGATTTCCGATTCACCCCCGACACAGTGACCATCACATCGGGCATCCCGGTGCGCTGGACCAATAAAGGGTCGCAGACCCATTCCGTGACGTCCGATAGCACCGGATTATTCAACGACACCCTTTCCAGCGGCGCTGTTTATGATCGGACGTTCTCAGCGACGGGGACGTACAAGTATCACTGCTCGATCCACCCCGTGATGCACGGGGTGGTCATCGTCAACTAGCGCTAGCGCCAGCGGAAAATCTTGAGCGCAATCACGAAACTCACGGCACCCCACGCCACCACGATGGCGATCGGGGTGCCGAGGGCCGCGACACCCGCGCCGTCGATCATGACGGCACGCAGGGCGTCGTTGAGGGCGGTGAGCGGCAGCGCTTTCACAAACGGAATCATCGCGTTGGGAAAGCGCGAATAGGAGAAGAACGTCCCCGACAGGATCCACATCGGGAGCATCACCAGGTTCATCAAGCCCGACACTCCTTCGATGGTCTTGGCGCGACTCGCCACGAGCAGCCCGAGGCCGGCGAACGAGAAGGACCCGAGGACGGTGAGCCCCGCGAGCGAGGCAAAGGACCCTCGCACCGCCACGCCAAACAGCAGCCAGCCGAAGCCCACCAGCGCCACCACTTCAATGATCAAGAAGACGAGGCGCGAGAGAATGAAGCTCAGTAGGTAGTGGCTCTTGCGCATCGGTGTCGCGAGGTAGCGCTTGAGGAGCTTCCGTTGCCGGGCCTGCACCACCGAAAACCCGACGCCCCAGATCCCGCTGCCCAGCAGGTTCATGCCCAGCAGCCCGGGAATGAGGAAGTCGATATAGCGCGACCCCGGCGCGACGGCGCGGTCGTCCCGCACCGCGATGAGATCCTTGCGCCCGCGGGCGCGCTGCAGCGCATCGTCCACTTCGAGCCGCGCGAGACCGCTCTCGGTGCGCGTCGAGTCGTAGCGATACACCACCGGATCCCCCGGAACGACCAACAGCGCCACACGACCCGTCTTGAGGCGCAAACGCGCGGTCGCAGTATCGAGCACGGTGGGCACGAGGCGCGGCGACGCTGCGAGCGCCGCGGCCACCGCGCTGTCGCCGGCCCCCGCCACGACGCCGACCTGCAACCTTCCGGGCCCGGTGTTGCGGAAGGCGAGGCCGAGTGCGAACGCGAGCACGATGGGGAAGCCGAACACCCAGAAGACGGCCTCGGGCTCACGGTAGAACTCGCGCATGCGCGACAGCGCGAGCTGGTACATCGGATGCTCACGTATCACGGAGCTGCCGTCCGGTGAGCGCCACGAAGACGTCGTCGAGCGTGGCATGGTGCGTCGTGAGCGACGAGAGCTCGAGCCCGCGCTGCTGCACCAGCGCGAGGAGCGCGGGCAGGGTGCGATGCAGCTCCGTCACGGTCAACGAGAGTCCGACACCGCCGGTGCCGGGCCGCACCGCGGTCACGCCGCCGAGACCGCGCACGCCGTCCGTCAGGTCGGCGGCCGCTGCGTCAGCGACTGCGAACTCGATGACGTGCTCGGCGCCCAGCGAGGCGATGAGCTCGCGCGGCGTGCCGAGCGCAATGACCTTGCCGTGATCCATGATCGCGACGCGGTCGCACAGGCGTTCGGCCTCTTCCATGTAGTGCGTCGTGAGCAACACGGTGCCGCCCTCCGATCGGAAGCGGCGAATGATTTCCCACAGCTGCCGGCGCGATTGCGGATCGAGGCCCGTCGTCGGCTCGTCGAGAAACAGCAGGTCGGGCTTGCTGACCAGCGCGCAGGCGACTGCGAGCCGCTGTTTTTGGCCCCCCGACAGCGTCACGACGCGCGCCGTGCGCTTCTCCTCGAGCTCGACGAGCGCCAGCACTTCGTCGACCGTGTGCGAGTGCTGGTAGAACGATCGGAACAGCGCCAGCACCTCACCGACTTGCAGCTTGTCGGCGAGCTGCGTTTCCTGGAGCTGGACGCCGAGCCGCTCGCGCAACGCCCGCCCCGCGGCGCCATCGCGCCACGGCGTGCCGAGGATCTCGACGTCCCCGGAGTCCGGCGCCGTCAACCCCTCGAGAATCTCGATGGTCGTGGTCTTGCCGGCGCCATTGGGCCCGAGCAACCCGAAGCACTCGCCCGCCGGCACGACGAGATCGAGTCCCGCGACGGCCACGACGTCTCCGAACCGCTTCGTGAGGGCGCGACAGTTGATTGCTACGATTGTTCTTGCTCTGCGTCTTTTTCGGGTTTTTCGGGCGGCATCTCGTGGGCCATCTTGAGCGCCTGGTCGAGCTGGATCCCCATGCTGTTCACGCCGTCCGCCAGCGCGCGCACCTTCATGTTGATGCCGGTCCCAGCCCGATTCGCGACGATCGCCAGCGTGCCGGCCACGTCAGGCAGCGTGCCCAGGTTCGCGGTGAGCGCGCGCTGGCGCATGTGGGACAGATCGCGGGCGATGTTGCCGCAGATGTTGTTGATGACTTTCGGTTTCGCCGCACGGTTGGCCTCGAGCTCCGCAATCAGCTTCCGCACATGATCCACGGTCCGCACGTAACCCTGCAACTCCTCGATCCGGCGGATCTGATTCGCCGACTGCTTCTGCACCACGCCTATTGTCTCGGCACGAGGGCGTCGGTCCGGGCGTGCCCGTCGACGAGGGAAAGCGGCGTCACACCGAGCAAGACGCCGAGCGTCGGTGCAATATCGACCGTGTTCATGCGCCCGGCGATCGACCCACGCCGCACGCCGCGCCCCCAGAAAATGATCGGCACGTGGGCGTCGTCCTCCGACGGCTGGCCGTGCATCGCGATCGGCAGGTTCGGGATGTCCCAGACCGAGCCGGGCTGGAGCGTTACGGTGAGCACGACGCCGGCGTCGGCCGGGAGCTGATGCATCCAGCGGCGTGCGACGGGGTCCGAGGCGGTGTCGGCACGCGACAGGTCGGCGGGCTTGATCACGCGTGCGACACCCTGCACTCGTACGATGCGCGCGGTGAGCGCATCGAAGATGCTGTCCGTCTTGATGCCTAATGCCGCCAGGCGCCCGTTGTCGTGGAGAAACACCATCCCGGTTTCGAACTCGAGCCAGTCCCGCGGCGGCCCACCGGCACCGGCGACGCGGTCGAGATCGCGGTTCACCGCGGCGATCACGGTGTCGAGCGCGACACGATACGCAGCGCCGCCGGTCTTCGCACGGGTCCGCTCCGGAAAGGACGTGACGCCGTGATCAGCGGTGAGCACGACGACGATGTTGTCGCGCCCCACGCGATCGGTGAGCCGCTTCAAGAACCACGCGAGATAGCGATCGAGCCGCAACACCTGGTCATGGATCTCGCGCGAATCGGGGCCGAATGCGTGCCCGATGGCGTCGGTCGTCGACAGGCTGACCGCGAGGACATCCGTACCGCCGTTCCTCCGGCCCAGGCGCAGCGCTTCGAACCCCTCGAGCGCAAACAGCAGCGTCAGCGAATCCATGGCGGGCACACCGGCCACGGCCGTGGCGGCGAGGACGCTGTCCGCGGGAAGCCGGTGCGGGAAGACGATGTTCGTCCCGCCGTTCTCCCACGCTTCGTTGTCCGTTTCCTTGTACGCGCTATCGGGGAGCAGCAGCGACCACACCGTGTTCGCCGCCTTAAACGGTAACCGGCGCGCGTTGAACGCCTGCACCCAGGAGGGGAGCGTGTCGGCGTAGTAGCGGCTCGTGGTGAAGAGCGGCGGCTGGTACCAGAACACCTGCTGTTTCGACTGCCCGATGGGAAGAATCGCGCCACGATCCTTGCGGCTCACCGACAACACGCGGGACGCCGGATCGGATGCCTTCAACCAGTCGACCAGCGTCGTGCCGCGGAAGCGGCGCGGTGAGGCGCCCGGGCCGATGGTGCCAATGAGCGGCGCCAGCGAATCCTGCACACCTTCGGTGTTGCGGATGATGCCGGTGTGCGCCGGCCACAGACCCGACAGAATCGTCGAATGACCTGGTGCGGTCTCGGTGACGGCGTGATCCTGGTAGCCGTCGGTGAAGAACGCGCCCTCGTTGGCGAGCTGCGCCAAGCCGCCGGTGAGCTGGCTTTTCCAGCGGGTGAAGTAGTCGGGTCGCAACTGATCCACGGTGATCACCACGACCAGCTTTGGCCGCGGTGGCGCCGGCGCAGCGGCCAGCAGCCTCGCCAAAAAAGCGAGAGAGACGGCGAGATTCATGAGCCCCAAAGGTAGCAGCGCTTAGGTGCTCACCGCCACCTGTGGCGGCCTATCCTGTTCAGGAATGCGCAGCGTCAAATACGCAACGAAAACGATGATCCCCGCCGAGATGAAAAACGGGATGTGCTGGCCGAGCGATTGGTACGCGCCACCCGCATACACCGGACCGACAATCGCCGCCAGACCACGGTAGGTCTGCTGCACCCCGAGCGTCAGGCCGATCTCATCGTGATGGGCGCGATGACTGACGAGCGCCGAGTTCGCGGGGAAGAGCAGCGCGGTGCCGAGCGGCAAGAGGATCTGCGCGCACACGAACAGCGTCAGCGTGGGTGCGAGGGGTACGAGGATGAATCCCGCGAGCAGCAGCAGCGTCCCGACCTGCATCGTCCGGACTTCGCCAAGCTTGGCGTTGAACCAGCCCACGGGCGCCGTGCGCATCAACACGCCGACCGCGCCGAACACCATAAAAAAGAAGCCGATTTGGTCAGCCGTAATCCCGAAACGGTCGTGCAAATAGAGTGAAAAGATCGGGGGCAGCGCGTTGAAGGCGAGCATCGCGAGCGCGTAAATCCAGATCAGCAGCGAGATCGGCCGCGTTGGATCCGCGACCACGCGCACCGCCGGCTGCACGATGTTGCGGACCGCGTCACCCAATGTGACCGAGGGCCGCGGACCCTCCGTGCGGGTACGCGTCACTCCCGCCTGCGACCAGCGCGACTCCGGTAGCCACTTCCACGCGAAGGCGACGTTGACCAGGACGAGGGCGCTCGCGAACAACCCCGGCGCTGCTTCGCCGAAGCGGTGCATGAACGATCCGATCGCGGGACCGATGATCACGCCCGCACTCGTCGCCGCGGACAGCCACCCCAGGGCCTTGGCGCGCTCGCGGGGCAGCATCGCGTCCGCGACGTACGCCTGCACGACACCGGTCGTGCCGCCGCCGAGCCCCTGCACGAACCGTGACACGAAGAGGAGCCACACGGTGTGGGCGAACCCGAACACGACGTATGCGAACGCGGACGCGCCGAGGCCAACGAGCAGCGCCGGCCGCCGGCCATAACGATCGGAGACGTATCCCCACACCGGCGACGACACGAGTTGCGCCACCGGGAAGGACGCCGCGAGGAGACCGACGACCGTCGCGGATGCGCCGAGGTTATTCGCATACAGCGGCAGCAGGGGCCAGATGATCATCAGCCCCATCATGTCGACGAACGCGACGGCCATGAGGACCGACAGACGCTTCATCGTGTGGTCCGGCCTCTACCCGCCATTTGGGAACCGTTGCATCACCTTCCCGTTCTCATCCAGAAATTCCAACCGCGGCGTGCCCGTCGAATCCACCGTCATCCGAATACGGTCGCGTCCCTGGGGATCCTTGAGCCTGAGCACCGCCGCCCGATCCATCTCCCGACCCAGGTACACCCGCTCCGCGGACAAAGGGACGCCGTGGCGCGGCCCGCGCCACTGCTCCAGCGCCGCGGTCTTGGCCGGCCCGTCTGGCAGCTTCATGATGGAATCGCGCTCCCGCACCAGATCAAAGATGTTGACGTTTGCCCGTTCCGCGAACGAGAGCCCCGCCCGGCGCTGCCCGTTGTTGTCGGTGTAGTTCAGGACCATGATCTGATCCTGATCGAATTGATCGAACGAGAGATGATGGCTCGCGGTGAAGGTCCCGTCGGGCTTGCGGCTCCCGCCGAAGGTGAGGCCTCCGTTCTCGGTACCCTCGTCGTTGAAGAAGATGATCCCCGGCCGACCGCCGCCGGCATAACCGAACGGTTGTCCTTTGTAAATGGGTCCGATCGAGCGAGGGCGGTTGGATATCACCATGCGGAGCTTCCCGTCCGGTTCCACCACATTGATTCGCTCCACATCAATCTCCGTGAAGCGGGCCTTCTGGGTCTCCTGACGGAACGCTGCCAACGCGACCACGATCAGTAACGGCGTGCTGATTCCCGCGTGCACGCGCAGCCACGTGAGCTCGCGGCGAATGGAACGGTGCATGGCCTGGTCTCCTCGAGGGTCCTCTTCTAATGTTCTTGCCACTTCACATGCCCGACACCCCGTCCCCTGGCCTCGGCTCGCGACTCTTCCGCCGGACGCTGCTTCGCGTGCTGGTAGTGCAGGTGGCGACCCTCCTGCTCCTCTGGCTGCTCCAGACGCGCTACACCGGATGATCGCACCGCCGTGCGCGCCCTAGACTGGGTCATCATCGCCGTCTACCTCCTGTACGTCGTGGTCGACGGCGTGCGTCGCGCCAAGGGCACGCGGGAGATCGAGGGGTACTTCCTGGCCCACCGAAGTCTCCCGTGGTGGGCTGTGGGCCTCTCGGTCATGGCCACCCAGCTTTCGGCCATCACCCTGATCGGCACGACCGGGCAGGGCGCGATCGACGGCATGCGGTTCGTGCAGTTCTACTTCGGCCTCCCGCTGGCCATGGTCATTCTGGGAGTGACCCTCGTCCCGTTCCTCCACGGCGCGAAAGTATTCACCGCGTACGAGTACCTGGAGCGGCGCTTCGACGCGAGAACCCGCTCGTTGACCAGCTTCCTTTTTCTGATAGCGCGCGGGATGTCGTGCGGGACCATCATCGCCGCCCCGGCCGTCGTGTTCTCCGCCATCTTCGGATGGAGCCTGTTGTGGTCGGTGGCCCTGCTGGGCATCCCGACCGTTACCTACACCATGATCGGGGGAGTGCAGGCCGTCACTTGGGTCGACGTGAAGCAGATGGGACTCATCGTCTTTGCCGTGATCGCCGTGATCGTGACTCTCCTGGTGCAGTTGCCGGTGGCACCCGACCACGCGCTGGCCCTGGCGGGCGCCGCGGGCAAGCTCCGCGCCTTCGACTTCTCGTTCGACGCCACGAACGACTTTACCTTCTGGTCCGGGCTGATCGGCGGCACGTTCCTCATGCTGTCGTATTTCGGGACCGACCAGAGCCAGGTGCAGCGCTACATGACCGCCAAGTCGGTCGACCAGGCGCGCAGCTCGCTCTTGATCAGCGCGTACTGGAAGATTCCACTCCAGGCGCTGGTGCTCCTCATAGGCGTCCTGGTGTTCGTCTTCTTCGTCTTCCAAAAGCCACCGTTGCTGTTCAACCCTGCGCAAGAGCGAGCCATTCGCGCGTCGGAGCCGGCGGCGTACGGAGCGCTCGAGGAGCGGTACGGCACCGCGCTCCAAGCTCGCGAGCGCGCGGCGCGCGCCCTGGCGGCTGCGCGTGGACGCGGCGACCGCGAGGCGTCGGCCGTCTCGTTGCAGCTGTTCAAGGCTCGCGACGCCGATGTTGGCGCGCTGCGAGAAGACGCGCTCGGATTGGCCAGCCGCGTGACCGGCAAGACCGCACGGGACGTGAACTTCATCATTCCGTGGTTCGTGCTGCATTATTTGCCGATCGGCCTCGCCGGGATCTTCGTCGCCGCAGTGCTGGCCGCCGCGATGTCCGCGGTCGCCGGCGAGCTGAATGCGCTGGCGACGGTCTCCGTGATCGACTTCTACCGGCGTTGGGCCCGGCCCGAGGCGCCGGACGCCCACTACCTGCTGGTGTCCAAGGTCGCGACCGGATTCTGGGGCCTGTTCGCCTGCGTCGTGGCCACGTTTGCTGCGACGCTCGGCTCCCTGATCGTGGTGGTCAACCGCTTCGGGTCGTTTTTCTACGGCTCCATCCTCGGCGTCTTCCTGCTGGCGATGATTCCACGCGCACGGGCGACCGGAGCATTCTTCGGTCTGATCGTGGGGATGGCCGCGGTGGGCGCCGTGAACTTCGGGGCGCCCTCGGTCTCGTGGCTGTGGCACAACGTGATCGGAGCGGTTACGGTCGTGGCCGTCGGCTTGGCTCTGAGCGCGCTCAAAGGCGAGCCCACGGTTTAGGGCACATTCCTTCGCTTTAGTCCGAGAAGATTCACGAAGAGCCGATAGGCGCCAGGCACACCGGCGGGAAGTTGCCGGAAGAAGCTCAAACCCGTGTACACGTAGGTTCCCCGCCCCAGCGGCGCGATCAGCAAACCTCCCTTGAGCTCCACCGGCGGCGTGCCGGGATCATGCGTTTCCAGCACCGGGACGTAGGTCGTGTCCCAGGTGTGAGCGAAGTACAGGCCCCGCTCCTGGATCCAGCCGCGCCAATCCTCGGGCCCGATGGTGTTTGGATAATGAAAGACGGGATGGGCGGGATCGAGCTCAGTGACCGGCGCGGTTTCGTCGGTCACGCGATCGTGCGGGCGCGCGATGGCAAGGGGATAGGGGGCGAAGCCGCCGTCAATGAACGGATACTGTTGATACTGCACGATGACGAGCCCGCCGTTCCGCCCGTAGTCGAGAAGCCGGCCGTTGTTTGCCACGAGCGCGGGATCGGTCTCGTACGCGCGGCTGCCGATCACGATGGCATCGAAATGGGACAGATCGCCGCGCGCGAGCGAGTCGGCACTGATCAGCTCGAGCGGGACGCCGACGGCGAGCAAGGCTTCGGGGACGCGGTCGGCGGCCCCGCGCACATACCCGACGTGTGACAACCCAGGAAGCGCGATGCGCGCGGCCCGAATCTGCGCCACGGAAGGCTTCGTCAGCGCCCGCGGCCGAATGTGCGGATAGTCGATCAACTCCAGCCATCCC
>JBKPDZ010000052.1:0-22481 GCA_046728135.1 Gemmatimonadota bacterium
GCCAATACCTGCTCTTGCGAGGAGAGGCACCGGGCGTAGTATAACCTGTACACCAAGCTGGATACAGAATTGGGCATCGTCGGATCGCGATGGGACTCACCTGTTTCGGAACGTCACGAGGTAAGCCGTCTGGGTCCTCAGCACTTGGAGGTCGTATGTCGCAGATCCGTTCGTCTCCAGGCTCCCGCGCGCTCGGTCTCCTCTTTCTGACGATTGTGACCTGGGCTGCGCCCGCCCGCGCTCAGACGCAGACGATCGGCGGCACGATCGTCGATGCCAGAAGCGGACTCCCGATTCCCGACGCATCCGTTACCGTCGAGGGATCCACCCCGATCGCGCGCTCCGGCACCCGCGGCGAGTTTTTGCTGAACAATGTCCCGGGCACCACCGCCCGCTTGCGCATCACCCGTATCGGCTATCAGGTAGCGACCATCGATGCCGGCGTCGGTGATCAGGCCGTGCGTGTCCCGCTGACGGA
The DNA here is from genome assembly GCA_046728135.1 of Gemmatimonadota bacterium. Taxonomy (GTDB): domain Bacteria; phylum Gemmatimonadota; class Gemmatimonadetes; order Gemmatimonadales; family GWC2-71-9; genus 20CM-2-65-7. The sequence continues at coordinate 479 of JBKPDZ010000052.1, forward strand.
ACTGGCCGTCAAGCTCGACGCGGTCGTCGTGACCGGCACCGCGGGCGGCGCACAGACCCGCGCCCTGGGCAACTCCGTCGGTGATGTCGACGTGGCCAAGACGCTCGAGCTCAGCGGGCATCCGGCCAAACTCCAGGACATGGTCTCCGCCAGCGTCCCCGGCGTACGCATCATGCGCGCAAGTGGCGGCGTCGGGAGCGGCGGCACGACGCGCATTCGCGGGTCCGGGAGTCTGAGCCTGTCCAACGAGCCGCTCATCTACATCGATGGGGTCCGCTCGAACAATCAGGCGGCCGCGTTCAGCCTCGCGTTCAACGGGGCCCAGGAGCAACCGAGCCGCGTCAATGACCTCGTTCCCGAGGAGATCGAGTCAATCGAGATCCTCAAAGGCCCGTCCGCCGCGACGATCTACGGCACCGAAGCGTCCAACGGCGTCATCCAGATCTTCACCAAGCGGGGCCGTGCCGGCCGGCCGACCATCCAGCTCCAATCTGATGCCGGCGCCGCCTGGCTCAGCAATCCCGAGGAGCGCTATCCGACGAACTTTTATCTCCGCCGGGGGGGGGACTACCGGAATCCGGCCGACATCAGAGAGTTCAACGTGCAGCGGTTCCGGGAGTCCCGTGGCTTCCCCGCCATTTTCCGCACGGGCGCACCGAAGGGCCTCTCCGGCAACATCAGCGGCGGAACCGATCAAATCCGCTATTTCTTCAGCGCCACCTACAATCGCGAAGAAGGGCCGGTCGACTATAACTGGCAGAACAAGTTTGCAGGCCGGGGGAACCTCGGCTATCAGACGACCGACGGAAAGTTCACGGCCGACCTGAGCCTGGGGACCGTGCGCTCGCGCACGCGCGGAGCGTCCGGAACGCAGCCGATCACGACGTCGATTATCTGGGCGTGCGATTTCCCCTGGTGCCAGCCCGGCGGGCTCACGGGCACGGAGGACACCGCGACCACCGGCTGGAACAGCACCGGACACGGTTTTCAATTCTATCGGCCCGAGGACTACAGCGGGGTCGACGGCTTCGACAACATCGAGCGCATGACGCTCAGCATGCAGCTCAATTACCGGCCCTTCCCGTGGCTGCGGCACCGCCTCACGATTGGACCCGACATCACGAACGACAAATCATCGCAGCTCGTCTTCCGCGATGGGACCGGCTACCTGCCATTCTTCAGCGCGAGCCTCGGTCAGAAGCAAGCGCTGGACTTGCGCAGCACGTTCCTCACCGTCGACTACGGCGCCAACGCCGATTGGACGGTCACCCCCAACGTCGTGGCGTCGACGGCCGTCGGCGTCCAGTACTATTACAAGCAGTTCGATCAGCAGCTCTCGCAAGGGTTCGAGTTTCCGATTCCGGGCCCGGGCGATGTCGGCAGCGGCGCGCGGCGGGAGGCGGCCGAGGCCTTTCAGGAGAACAAGACGCTCGGCGTCTATGGCCAGGAGCAGGTCGCCTGGAAAAACCGCCTGTTTGTCACGGCGGCGCTGCGGGCGGACGGGAACAGCGCCTTCGGCGCCAACTTCGATGCCGCCTATTATCCCAAATTCAGCGCCTCGTGGGTGGTTTCGGAGGAACCGTTCCTCGCCGGTTCGCGACTCTTTTCGCAACTCAAGCTCCGCGGTGCCTGGGGTCGTGCCGGCCTGCAGCCGGACGTGTTCTCGGCCATTCAGACCTATCGCGCCGCGGTCGGATTCGGGGGCCTCGGCGGGGTCACACCGCAGAACTTCGGCAATGCCAATCTGAAGCCTGAGATCGGCGAGGAGACCGAGCTGGGGTTCGACGCCGGACTGCTCGACCAACGCCTCGGCGTGGAATTCACCTTCTACAATAAGAACATCAAGGACGCGATTATCTCCGCGCCGCTGAAACCGTCGCGCGGCTTCCCCGGCGTCGAGTTCCTGAACATCGGCAAGACGCGGAATCGCGGCATCGAACTGGCGCTCTCGGGCGTGCCGCTCAACACGGCGCGCTGGGGGCTCGAGCTGCGGGGCACGATCGCGACGAACGACAGCCGCATCGTCACTCTCGGCGGTGTGCCGCCGACATTTGTCGGCGCCAGCTTCATCCAGCAGTTCAACGTCGACGGCTTTGCCCCATCGTCGTTCTTCTATAAGAAGATCGTGAGCGCCACGATCGTGCCGGACACGCTGTTTATCGGCGGCGTGCCGACATTCGTACTCCCACTAGCCACCAACGCCATGTGTGAAGGCGGAACCGACCTGGGCCGTGGCGACGGGACCACGGTTCCCTGCGCCGGTGCGCCGCGACTCTATCAGGGTCGCCCCACGCCGTCGTGGAACGGCTCGTTCAGCGCCACCCTCAGACTCGGCGCCCGCCTGCGCGTGCTGGCGCTCGCCGACTACGTGGGCGGCCTCCATACCGTGGTGGGGGACGTTGGTGCGCAACACACCTTCTTCCGCAACTCGCGCTCGTCGATCGCCGGCGATAACCCGATCCTCCAGGCATGGCTTGTGGAGCCGGACGGGACCGGCCCCGGGGCGACGGGCTTGTTTGATGCCGGCTTCGCCCGCCTGCGCACGGTGTCGCTTACCTACGACCTGCCGGAGAAGCTGCTCATGGGCGCGACCCGCGCGTCGATTACGGTGGCGGGCGAGAACCTGATGTTCCTCTGGCGCGCGCAGCAGACGTCGTACGGGGCCAAATGGATCGATCCCGAGCTGCTGCCCAACCGCAGCGATGACATCACGGGCAACTTCGGCTATACGCAGGAGTCGTGGCCCCAGCTCGCCCGCCTGCGCACAACGCTGCGGTTCACTTTCTAACCCCGACGGAGACGGAGATCCCTATGCGTACCTCGATCGATCGCGCCGCCCGTTGGATTGCAGTAGCAGTGACGTGCCTCTGCTTCGCGGGCTGCAACACCGACAGGATCCTCAAAGTCGAATTCCCGGGCCAGATTCCCACCGATCAGATCAACGATCCCACGCTCGCGCCGGTCCTCGTCCGGAGTGTGATCGGCGACTTCGAATGTGCGTACTCCAACTACATGTCGGGGTCCTCGGTGCATTCGGACGAGTACGAGACCGCGAATTCGAATGTCCCGCTGGCCAATTGGGGTGAGCGCACCATCACCGCCGACGAGGACGACTACTCGGCAACCACCTGCGACGCCCAGTTCAGCTTCGGCATGAACCTGACGCTGCAGACGGCGCGGTTCCAGGCCGAGGAGGTGACGAAGAAACTCAACGCGTGGACCGATCAACAGGTCCCCGATCGAGCCTTACTCCTCGCGCAGGTGAAGATCTACGGGGCCTATGCGTACCTGCTGATGGGTGAGTCGTTCTGCCAGGTCGCGTTCGACGGGGGGCCGGCGCAGCCGCCCAGTGCGGCGCTGGCGCTCGCGGAGACGCGGTTCTCGGAAGGCTTGACTCTGGCCCAGCAGGTCAACGACGCCGATCTGGTGGACCTGGCCCGCGTCGGCACGGCGCGCGTCAAGATGGACCTCAAGAAGTGGAGCGAGGCCGACCAGTTCGGGAGTCAGGTGACGCCAGGCTACAGCAAGGACGTCGGCCGTGGCGTGGAAAGCGTCCGCCGCTGGAACAAGCTCTGGTATCTCGCCCAACAGGTGGGCGCCTACACGGTCGCTCCGGCGTACCGGACCATGAACGACCCACGTGTCTTGGTCGTGGACGCCGGCCGCGGCGCGTTCAACTCGGCAATCGAGCTGTGGATCACGACGAAATACACGAGCCTCTCGAGCTCCATGCGCCTGGCGAGCAGCATCGAAGCCAACCTGATCCGTGCTGAAGCACTGGCGCAGCAGAACCAGGTGCCGGCGGCGATGGCGCTGGTCAACGCGCGGCGGGCCCAGGTAGGACTCGCGGCGGTATCGGCGACAACCCAACAGCAAGCCATTGATACCATCATCGCCGAGCGGCAGAAGGAGCTGAGCTTCGAAGGCGGTCACCGGCTCAACGATCTACTTCGCTACAACATCGCGTGGAAGACGGGAACAAATCCATTCACGAATCGCACATACGGAAGCACGACGTGTTGGCCCTTCCCGACGCGTGAGAAAAACGGCGTGTAGGCCGCCTTTACAATAGAGGAAGCGCGGCCGAAGCGATCCGAGCGGTCTCCGCCAAGACCGCCGCCCCGACAAAGATGCTCTCCGGCGCCGCGTAAAAGCGCGGCGAGTGCGCCGGAATCGTCGCGCCACCCGCTTCCCGCGCGCCGATCCGCAAGAAGCACCCCGGCATCTGCTCCAAGTAGCACGCGAAGTCTTCCGCCGCGAGGTTGAGCGGACCGAGCGGCACAGCCGCTCCTGCGCCAAGCACACGCTCCGCCGCGCGTCGCGCCCAATCAGCCGGTTGCGAGGGATTGACGAGCGGAGGAGGACCGATGTCGAGCGCCACGTCGGCTGTCAGCCCGTGCGCAGCCGCAACGCCTTCGGCCACGCGGCGAACCTCGCGCTGCAACAGCGCCCGCGTATCGGGATCTACGGCGCGCAGCGTCCCCGACAACGTCGCGCGGTCGGGAATGACATTGGGTGCTGTGCCGGCGTGCACGGTCCCGACGGTCACCACGGCGGGAATGCTCGGGTTGACGCGGCGGGCGACCAGGGTCTGCAAGGCGCCGACCAGGGCGCCGGCGCCGACTATGGGATCCACGCCTTCGTGCGGCCGTGCCGCGTGCGCGCCGGCCCCGCGCAACGTGATGGTGAACGTGTCCGCCGAGGCAGCCAGTGGACCGGCCTGCGCCACGACTTGCCCCACCGCGAAGCGGCGATCGACGTGCCCGCCGAAGATCGCGGCCACGCCCGCGAGCGCCCCGGACGCGAGGACCGCCGCGGCGCCCTTCCCCGTTTCCTCCGCCGGCTGAAGCACTACGATCACGTCACCGGCAGCCGGTTCCTTCGCGAGAAGATGGGCGACGCCGACCGTCCAAGCGGCGTGTACGTCGTGCCCGCAGGCATGCATCACGCCGGCCCGCTGCGACGCGAACGGGAGCCCCGTCTCCTCAGTGATGGGGAGCGCATCGATGTCGCCCCGCACGGCGACCACCGGCCCCGCCCGCTCGCGACCGCGGAATCGCGCTACCACGCCGGTGTCGGCGATGCGCTCGAGTGCCGCCGGCCGCAGCTCCCCGAGCGCCTCGTACAGGCGTCGCGACGTTTCCCGCTCCTCGAACCCGAGCTCCGGCTGCCGGTGGATGGCCTCACGCAGTGCCACCAAGCGGCGCTGTACGTCTGCGGGGACGAGGCGATCGGGATCGAACACGGCGAGCTAACGCGCCGTCAGGGTTTCGCGGCGAACGGTCAGATCGTCTACGCGGTTCACGTCCACGGCGACGCCCAGCCCCGGGCGATCACGGGGCACGTGAATCGTCCCGGCCGCGTCCATGGTCCACTCCGGTGACACGATGTCCTGTTCCCAATAGCGGGCACTGGGGCTGATGTCTCCAGGAATGGTGAAGTTGGGAAGCGAAGCGAGGGCCACGTTGTACGCCCGCCCCACCCCGCTCTCCAACATCCCACCGCACCACACCGGCACGTTGTGGCGCGCGCACAGGGCGTGAATCGCGAGCGATGGAGCGAAGCCGCCGACTCGGCCGGGCTTGATGTTGATGATCCGGCCGGCTCCAAGCGTGATCATGTCCTCGGCCCGCTCGGGACCCGTAATCGATTCGTCGAGGCAGATCGGCGTTGCGAGACGCCGCTGCAGCGCCGCATGCCGCAGCAGATCGTCCCAGGCGAGCGGCTGCTCGATCATCAGCAGTCCGAACCTGTCGAGCTGCACGAGCTGGTCGCTGTCGTCGAGTGTGTAGGCGTTGTTCGCATCCGCCATAAGCGGCGCGTCCGGACCCAGCGCCTCCCGCGCCGCCGCGATATAGTCGACGTCCGCTCCCGGCTTGATCTTGATCTTCACCTTCCGGTACGCCTGCGCCAGCGCCTGGCGCGCCCGCTCGACCAACGCCGCGGGCGTCGCCTGGATGCCGAGCGAGATCCCGACTTCGATCCGCTCGCGGGTGCCGCCGATGAAGTGTGCCAGGCTGACGCCCGCACCCTCGGCCGCGAGGCCCCACGTGCCCATCTCGAGCGTCGCCTTCGCCATCCGGTGGCCGCGGAAATCGCGGTCCAGGATTTCGTACACATCGCGCGGATGCGCGACGGCGCGCCCCAGTAACCGCGGGGCGACCCAGGCCGTGATGGCGAGCCACGCGGTGTCGATCGTTTCGGGGGAGTAGTTGGGGGTGGCGCCGGCGGGGCACTCCGACCACGCGACGGCGCCGTCCTGGTCCCGCAGTTCAGCGAGCAGGATGCGGCGCGTCGTGACGGCCCCCGAGGAGATCACGAACGGTTCTTTGAGCGGCAGGTGAATCTCGCGCAGCGTGATTTCGCGGATGCAGATCGTCACCGCGCGAGCCCGTAGAAGCAGCGTCCCGTCGCGCGATCGCGGTAGAACGTCGCCACCCGATAGCCCTGGCTCAGGTACTGCTGGAACGCGCCGCGCGTGCGTGCGCGCCATTCGGCCGCCTGCTCCGGGGCGCTCTCCAGCACGCCGTAGATGTCGGCCGGAATCTCGATCCGCACGCGTGCGCCGGAAGCCGGTGGTGGGCGCAGCGTATTGTTCACGACCGGGCTGGTCGCGAAACCGGCGCCCCCCCCCCCGGAAGGCTCGGGTTCCGCGATGGCGCGGAGGACGGCCTCGTCGCCCAGTCGCCACTCCACGACGAAGCGGTCCGTGCCCAGACCGGCGTGCAGCGTGCTGTTCGACTCGCCGTACATGTTCTCCACGTGCTCGACCACGACCGCCCCGAGCCGGTTGAGGTTGATGTGGGCGTTTTTCGCGACGAGGGGGTCGAAGGTCCAGCAGGCCGTGTCGACGTCGTTCTTCAGCAGCAGCTCGCGCTGGTAGAGCTTCAGCCGGATGCCGAGTCCTGCGTCCCGCGCGCGCTCCCGTACCGCCAGCATGTGCGACCAATGCATGGGACGACCGCCGCGGTACCCGGTCAGCCCGAATATGAATCCCTGCAAACGTCCCTCGGCGTCGAAGGCGCCTGCCGTCACTCCGCCGACGCGCTGCGCGATCATGAGCACGGCGGCGGGGACGCAAGCGCTGAAATCGCGTCCCCAGGTGTCGCGCTGTAATTCCACGCAGGCCTCGAAGTCGCGCCACCGGTCCAGGGTGCGCAGCGTAATGGTGCCGGTTTTCATGGTCGGGAGGTCATTGTACCGCCGTCGTAGGTATCCAGCAAGGGATACAAATATCGCCTTGCGCGTATCCCGGCTGGGCGGTATGAATGGTGGCCGATGCCGAAAGCGCCGAAAGCCGCCACCAGTGACGACCGGGTCTCCGCCACGTACCGGCGGCTGCGGGAGTTGATCGTGGGAGGGCGTCTCGCCGCCGGCGCCCGGCTGATCGAGACGGAGCTGGCCGGCCGACTCGGGGTCAGTCGCACACCGGTTCGGGCCGCGCTGCTGCGGCTCGCGCAGGAAGGATACATCCTCTCCCCGGGTGCGGGGCGGCGCGCTCGGCCCGCGGTCGCGGCGCTGACCCGCGAGGACGCATCGGAGCTGTTCAACATCATCGCCGAAATCGAGGGACTCGCCGCGCGCCGCGCCGCGTCCCTCGCGCCGCCAGAGCGGCGCCGACTCATCCGCGCGTTGCGCAAACTGAACAGCCAGCTCCTCAAAGTCGCGATGGCCCCGCGGCCGGACCCCAACCGCATCTCCCGCCTCGACGGCGAGTTCCATGCACTGTACGTGCACGGCGCGGCTGGGCCCCGCCTGCTTGCCCTCCATCACGGCATCAAGCCGCAGGCCGAGCGCTACGTGCGCGTCTACGTCAACGCGCTGATGGACGAGATCGCGACCTCGGTCGCCGAGCACAACGTCATTATCCGGGCCATCGAATCGGGAAACCCGGATGCGGCGCAGCGCGCCGTGCAGACCAATTGGCGCAATGCCGCAGACCGGCTCGGGCGCGTGATTACCAACATGGGTGAACACGGCACCTGGTAGGAGGGGGGGGCTCGGATGACTCGCGTCGCACTCATAGCCTGTGTCGTTCTCTCATGCCGCCAAGCGGCAGGTCCCCCCCCCGGTGCCGTCGCACCCGCTCCCGGCGGGGGGGGACCTGCCTACGATGTCGTGATTGAAGGCGGACGCATCGTCGATGGGAGCGGCAACGCCTGGTTCTACGGCGATGTCGCGATCACGGGCGACCGGATCGCGCGCATCGCTCCCCCGGGGATGCTGCGCGACGCCCGCACACAACAGCGCGTGGACGCGCGCGGCCTCGTCGTCGCACCGGGTTTCATCGATATCCAAGGTCAGTCGCGCGACGCGCTGCTCACCGGCGACGGTCGCGTGGTGGGAAAAGTCACTCAGGGCGTCGCCACCGAGATCTTGGGCGAGGGCTGGACGAACGCGCCAGTCAACGATCGCGTCCTCCTGGCGGCCGATCCCAGCGAGCCCTCGGACACGGCGCACGCCGGCGAATTCCGCGGGGAGCATGGCTTCGACGCGTGGCTGCGCGCGATGGAGCGTCACGGCATGTCCATCAACGCCGGCTCGTTCGTCGGGGCGGCGACCGTCCGGATGTACGCGAAAGGCCTGGCCGCCGGCGCCCCGACGCCCGCCGAGCTCGACACGATGCGGGCCGTGACCCGTCGCGCCATGGCGGATGGCGCCTTCGGCGTCGCGAGCGCGTTGATCTACCCGCCCGGCAACTTTGCCACGACCGAGGAGCTGGTCGAGATCGCGAAGGCGATGGCGCCGTACGGCGGCGTGTACATCACGCACATGCGTTCGGAGGCAGATCAGTTCCTCGAGGCCATCGACGAAGCGATTCGCATCGGCCACGAGGGCGGCGTGCCCGTCGAGATCTATCACCTGAAAGCCGCCGGCCGGCGGAACTGGCCGAAGGCGGCGGCCGCCATCGCCAAGATCGACTCGGCCCGGGCAAGTGGCATGGACGTGCAAGCCGACATGTACCCTTATGTCGCCGGGGGTACCGCCCTCGCGGCGTGCCTGCCGCCCTGGGCCTCTGCGGACGGGAAGCTCTTCGACAACCTACGCGATTCGTCGACACGCGCGCGCATCAAGGCCGAGGTGCTGAGCGAGCGAACCGACTGGGAGAACCTCTGTTCGCTCGCGACGCCCGAGGGGGTTTTAGTGCTGGGGCTCCGGAAGCCGGAAGACACCCTCTGGGCTGGGAAGCGCCTGTCCGAGATCGCGGCCGCCATGCACAAGCCCTGGCCCGACGCCGCGATCGACCTCATTCTGACGGAGCAGGCCGGCATCGGGACGATCTTCTTCCTGATGAGCGAGGACAACGTCGCGCTGCAACTGCGTCAGCCCTGGATCAAGATCGGCACCGACGCGGGCGGCTACGATCCCGACAGTGCTCGCGGGCTCACGCATCCGCGTTCCTACGGATCCTATCCACGCATCCTGGGCCGCTACGTGCGCGAGCAACGCGTCCTCGGCCTCGAAGACGCCGTGCGCAAGATGACGAGCGCAGTCGCGACCCGCCTGTCGATTCGGGACCGTGGCTTGCTCGCCCAGGGCTATTACGCCGATGTAGTCGTATTCGACCCGGCGGCCGTCATCGACCACGCGACGTTCGAGCAGCCGCATCAGCTCTCGACGGGCGTGCGCTATCTGTTCGTGAACGGCGTGCCCGTGGTGAGCAACGGCCGGCACACCGGCGCCAAGCCGGGACGCATCGTGCGCGGCCCGGGATACAGGCGCCCCTAGGGGTTCTTCACCCGCGTGAACTCGATGGCCTTCACGCTCGGCTCGAACGGGACCGCAACCCGGTCGATGTCACCCTTCTGGTCCATCTGGAACGTCAGGATGCCGCTCAGCGGCACGATCTGGCTCGGGTCGTCGACCTCGAACATGTCGTAGTGGTAATGCTTGAGACGAGCCGTGTAGTCGGCGAATGACACCTCGAGTGTGTTGCCGGCCGTGCGAACGGTCAGGCGACCGTACGCCGGGTGATCGTAGATCCCGGCATACGCCGCCAGCTCGTGGGACGGCGTGGTGTTGGGCTTCCGCGCCGCGGCTCGCTCGTCGCGCTGCTTCTTCTCGGCGGCTTGCGCCTCCTGCGTCTGCTGACGGGCGCGCGCGTTCCAGTCGATGGGAGCCAAGCCGAGCAAGCGATCGAGCACATTTTCCGTCACGATGTTCGGCACCGGATTGTTGCCAGACATATTCGTCAGGACCACGACCCCGATGCGCTCCTGGGGCAGCCAGGACATCTGCGAAATGAATCCATCGATGCCGCCGCCGTGCTGCACCAGCTTGTGCCCCCGGTACGGCATTACGGCGAGGCCGAGCCCGTAAGTCGCCATGCCGAAGTCGTCGGGCCAGATGGGCTGGGCACCGACCAGCATTTGGGGCGTTTGCATCTGCAGTTCATTGTTTTTCGACAGGAGCACGCGCCCCTCGTAACGCCCCGAGTCGATGTGAAACTGCACGTAGTGCAGCATCTCCTCGACGCTGGAGTTGATGGCGCCTGCTGGCGCGACGGCATCGATGTTCCGGTACGGCACCTTCACGAGCCCACAGGCGTCGGCATTCGCCCCCGCCGCCCCCGCCGATCCCCCCGGTGCCGCCGGCGCGGAGCCATTTGCGGCCGCATGTTCGGTGGGACAGGTACGCCAGACGTAGGCGAGGGCGGCGTCGTCCGAGGACGGCAGGTCGCGGACCGAGGTATTCGACCGCGTCATCCCCAAGGGCGCAAAGAGGCGTTCGCGGATCAGATCGTCCCAGGATCGGCCGGTGCGCTTTTCGACCAGGTAACCGGCGGTCATGAACATCAGGTTCTGGTACTGCCAGCGGCTGCGGAATGAGGCGTTCGGCTCGAGGTACTTGAGCCGCCGGTACATCTCCTCGCGGCCCAAGCTGCCCCCGTACCAGAACAGGTCGTGCCGCGGCAATCCGGAGCGGTGCGTGATCAGGTCGCGCGGCGTCATCTCCTGGCTGGCGAGTTCGTCGTGCAACTGGAAGTCCGGGAGGTAGTCGCGCACCGGCTTGTCCCAATCGAGCTTGCCGGAATCCACCAGCATGCCCATCAGCACCACCGTGAACGATTTGCTGTTGGACCCGATCGCCATCAGCGTGCGCGGGGTGACGGGCAGTTGGTGCTCCACGTCTCGGAAGCCGTACCCCTTCAGGAGCACCGGGCGGCCGTCTTGAATGACGCCGATGGCGAGCCCGGGCACATGCCACTCTTTCATCAGGGCAGTCACGAACTGGTCGAGTCCGGACAGGGAGCGCGGCGTGGCGCGAGGGGCGGCGGGGGCGGCGGGGGCGGCGGGGGCGGCCGCCGCTTGTCCCGAGGCGCCGCGGGCCGCGAGCGACGCAACGAGCAGCACGGACGCGGCGCGGAGGATACGGATTTGCATACTCGTTTGCATCCATTCTCAGGGGGTGGCACTATTATGCCCGCGACTTGCGGCGTGCGCAATGTCGCGGCTTGAGCCCAAACCACGGCCACGGGAGGGGACGCTCACGGCAGCAACACCGGGATCCACCGCTCCGACGCGCGAGCTCGCCCGCGTGCTCCGGCTCCCCGATGTGATTCTGATCGTCGTGGGCACCGTGATCGGCTCGGGCATCTTTCTCGTCCCCGGCGGCGTCCTGCGGGATTCGGGCGGCGACGTCGGGCTGGCCCTGCTGGTCTGGATCGTCGGCGGCGTGCTTTCGCTGCTCGGGGCGTTGACCTTCGCCGAGCTGGGCGCCATGAATCCGAGGGCCGGCGGATTGTACGTGTACCTGCGCGACGCGTTCGGCCCACTCCCCGCGTTCCTGTACGGATGGGCGTTGTTCTTCGTGATCGGCAGCGGCTCGATCGCCACCCTCTCGGCCGCATTCGCACGCTACATCCAGCAGTTCGTCGTCCTCAGTGCTCTCAGCGCGAAGCTGGTGTCGCTCGCTGTCATTCTGGTGGTCGCCGTCGTCAACGTACGAGGCACTCGCCAAGGCGCAGTCGTTCAGAACTGGAGCACGGCTATCAAGGTCGGCGCGCTACTGCTGCTGAGTGCCCTGCTCCTCGCGACCGGGCGCGGGCTCGCGGGCACGCAGGTGCGCGTCTTGGCAACGCCGCTGTCGGCGGAGCTCCTGCGCGGCATAGCCGTCGCCATGGTGGCCGTGCTGTGGGCGTATGAGGGGTGGCAGTATGTCACCTTCTCCGCGGGAGAGATCGTCGAGCCCCAACGTGTGTTTGTCCGCGGCATCATCGCCGGCACGTTGGCCATCGTGGCGCTCTACCTGCTCGCCAACGTCGGCTATCTCGCCGCGCTCGGCCCCGCCGCAGTGGCGCAGTCGAATCGCGTGGCGGCGGACGCCGTGAGTTCGCTGTTTGGGAACACGTGGGGCCGCCTCGTCACGATTCCAATTCTCGTATCGATCTTCGGCGCGGCGAACGGGATCGCCCTCACCGCCCCGCGGGTGTTCTTCGCGATGGCCCGCGACGGCCTGTTCTTCCGCAAGCTGGCCGAGGTGCACCCGCGGTTCGGGACGCCCGCGGTTGCGATCATTGCAGGGAGCGCGTGGACGATGGTGCTCGCGGGTTCGGGTACGTTCGAGCAGTTACTGACGTACGTGGTCTTCACCGGGTGGGCATTCTACGGGCTCGCGACCGCCAGCATCTTCGTGTACCGCCGCCGCCTGCCGCAGGCGGCCCGGCCCTTCCGAGTCCCGGGATACCCGGTCACGCCATGGCTCTTCATCGCGGCGTCCGGCGGCATCGTCCTCTCCACACTCGTGTCTCGACCGAGGCAGGCGTTGCTCGGGCTCGGGATCATCTTCCTGGGGATGCCCGCGTACTGGTGGTGGCGTCGCTCCCGACGTGAGTGAGAGTGATGGCGCTTAGGGCCGTCGCACGCGGACCGGCGGTGCCGGTTCCGCGAGCAACTTTACCGGGTTGGCCTCCAGCAGCCGCAACGCTTCCTGCACCGCCCGCTCGAGCTGCGGGTCGCGTCCTTGGGCAACCAGCGCGGGCGTCTCTTGCACCACGATGTCGGGTGTGATGCCGACGTTCTCGACATCCCACTGACCTTGCGTATTGAAGAAGCCGCCACGCGGCGCGGTGATGTATCCGCCATCGATCAAGCCCGGCACGTCCCAGATGCCGACGAGCCCACCCCAGGTCCGCGTGCCGACCAGCGGTCCGAGCTTCATCTCGTGGAACAGATAGGGGAGCATGTCGCCGCCCGAGCCGGCATACTCGTTGATCAGCATGACTTTGGGGCCGAAGATCCCCGTGAGCGGCTCGGTCCACGGCCGCCGCTCGCCGACCGGGTTGTTGAAGTAGCCGCGCAAGTGCCGTGCGAGAATGTCGACGAAATAATCGGCGATGTAGCCGCCCCCGTTGAACCGCTCATCCAGAATCACACCTGGGCGGTCCTGCTGCGCGAAGTAGTAGCGGTTGAAGTACTCGTAGCCCTGATCGGCGGTGTTCGGCAGCCAGACGTACGCGAGCTTGCCCTTGGACAGTGAATCGACGAGCCGGCGGTTGTCCTCGACCCACGCGCGCGTGCGGAGATCGTCCTCGTCGCTCACTGGCACGACGGTTACCGTCCACGAACCGTCGAGCGTGGGCTTGTCGTTGAGCCGCAGCACCGTCTGGCGATTGGCCGTCCCCTCGAGCGCTTCATACGGACTCATCGGCGGCTTGAGGTCCGTGCCGTTCACCGCAAGGAGATAGTCGCCGTTGCGCGCCTTCACACCGGGCGCCGAGAGCGGCGCGCGCAGATTCGGATTCCAGTTCTCCCCTGAGAAGATCCGCTTCAAGCGGTAGCGGCCGTTCTCGACCGCGAAGTCAGCGCCGAGCATCCCAATCTTCACCGTGTCGATCGCCGGCGTGTCGCCACCGAACACGAAGGTGTGACCCAGTGACAGCTCGCCGCCCAGGAGGTCGAGCAGATAGGTGAGATCGGACCGGTGGCCGAGGCTCGCGAGCCACGGCTCGTACATGGTCCACACCTTGTCCCAGTCGGCACCGTTGTGATTGGGGACGTACAAGTAGTCGCGCTCGAAGCGCCATGCCTCCCTGAAGATCTGCCGCCACTCGGCTCGCGGGTCGAGCCGCATCTGCAGATCGACGGTGATCTTGCCATCTCCCGGCTTGGGCGCTGTTTCGGTCCCGACGATCATCCAGGATTCGCCGGACTGGTACAGCAGCTTCTTGCCATCGCGCGAGAGGCTGAACCGCGTCACCGGCGACGCAAAGCTTTCCGACTTGCGCTTCTTGAGATCGTAGCGATGCAACGTGACGCCGGGCTGATTCTCGATCGCTTCAGAGACGAAGACGACGCCCGCACTCCCCGCCGCCAGCGACGTGTAGGCGCGCACCGGCATCCCAAGGGCGAGGATGCGCTGGCTCAGCCCCGCGCGATCGATCCGGACAAGCACGGCACCCTTCGCCTTGGTCGTGTCGACACCTGCGGTCGTGTCGCGGGCCTCCTCGTCGCTCTCCGGCAAGAGCGGCGACGGCGTGTCGGCAGCGAGAACCATCAGATAGGCCCCGCGGCGCATGTGGCGGTCGTAGGAGCTGAGATCGAGCCAGCCGCTCGACAAACCGAAGTCGGTGCTCGCCAAGAAGTAGAGATACTTGCCTCCAGCATCCCAGGCGGGACTCAGGGCGTCTGACAGGCCATCCGTGAGCTGGTAGCTCTTGCGGTCCGTCATCGAGTACGCCATCAGCACGTGGAACTGGCTGGGGAGCCGTTTGGAGTAGGCGAGCCATTTCGAGTCGGGCGACCACGCCGGCTCGAAGGTGCGCTCGGGGTGCGCGTAGGTGTCGGTGTCGATCCGTGTCACCTTTCCCGTCGCGACCTCGACCAGCAGCATATTCAGCGCTTCGTCGGTCACGGCGATGTACTTCCCGTCGGGCGACCAGTCCGCGGTGTGAAAGAACGTCGGCTGCTCGAACTTGATCTCGCGCGGCGCACTGAGCCCGTCTTGCGTCCCGATCATCAGGCGATACTCGCCACTCGCGTCGGAGAACCAGGCGATCTGCTTTCCGTCGGGCGACCAGACCGGCGTGCGCTCCGCCGTCCCGGAGCTGCGGGTCAAGTTGCGCGCGTCCCCCTTCTCGGCGGGTACGGAGAAGACCTCGCCGCGGGCGGAAAACAGGGCGCGGGCCCCACTCGGCGACAGCGACGCCGACGCGATCCACTTCGACGCGTCCACCCAGCGCGGCTCGGCCCATGGGAAGTCGCCGCGGCACGTGATCACGAGCTGCGTGTCCTTGCCGGTGGCTGGCTCGAGCAGATGGAGGTAGCCGGCCTCTTCATAGACGATGACGCCGCCTCCCGCGTCGAGCGTCTTGACGTCGTAGTCCTTGTAATGCGTGAGCTGCGTGAGCTGTTTGGACGCGACGTCGTATTTCCAGATGTTCGCGGCCCAGTCGCGATCGGAGATGAAGTAGATCGCATCGCCCATCCAGACCGGCCAGGTGTCGAGCGTGCCTTGCGACGGCAGCGTGTCCACCGACTGCGACGCGACCGTATAGATCGTGATCGGATGCGTTTGCCCGCCGCGGTAGTTGCGCCACTCGACATCCCAGCGTGAGACCTTTTCGTAGGCAAGCCGCTGCCCGTCGGGGGAGAACGAGCCGCGCAGGGCGTCCGGGATCGGCAGGCGCTCGGGCACACCGCCCGCCGCGGCGACCGTCCAGAGTTGTTGCACGCCCACGGACGGCGCGCTGACACGGGCGGAGCTGAACAAGATCCGTCTGCCGTCGGGAGACCAGCCGCGCGCGATGTCCGGCGTCGGATGCCAGGTCAGACGCCGCGCCGCGCCGCCGGCGGCATCGATCACGTAGACGTCGGTGTTGCCGCCGTACTGCATGCTGAACGCGATTTGCTTGCCGTCAGGCGAGAAATGCGGATTCGACTCTGTGCCGGGAAAGCTGGTGAGTCGCTTGGCATCGCCACCGTCCCGACTCGCGACCCAGATGTCGCCGGCGTACGCGAACGCAATCTGCGTACTGCTCACCGTCGGTTGCCGGAGCAGGCGCGTGCCCTGAGCGTGTAGGAGGGCGGGAGAGCACAGCAAACCGAGGAAGACGGAGGTATACCGCATTGTATACACCACGGTGGAGTTGCCACTATGCTAGCCCACAAACGAGCTATCGGCTATCGGCTATCGGCTATGGGCTCAAGACCGGAAGGGTGCTGGCGCGAAGGTCAGCAGGAAAAGCAAGAGGCTTATCCAGGCGAGCCAATGGCGGGATCGCGGCAGCGGCCGGTAGGCATCAAGCACCGGAGGGTGTCGCAGCTGGCCACGAGAGAGCAGGAGCACGATGAATCCCCATACGAGCCAGCCGAACCAGAACCAGCCGAGCAGCATCACGATCACCCAGAAGGCTCGAGCGACGGGCTGATGCCAGCGCGGCAATGCGGCGTAGACGATGTGACCCCCGTCGAGCTGGGCCATGGGCAGGAGATTCAGCATCGTGACGAACATCCCAAACCACCCCGCGAACGCGGTCGGGTGCAGCAGCAGATCCCCCGATGCGCCCCCCCCCGGCACCATCCGACGCAGCAGTAACGTCACGATGGAATCGCCGGGAAAAAGCAGATCATCGCCCAGACGCACCACCATGCCATGGAAGTTTTCCAGTGTGGTCGGATGACTGTGCAGCAACCCGATCCACAAAATCGGCACCGCCACGATGAAGCCCGCGATGGGGCCAGCCGCCCCGATGTCGAGCAGCTGGCGGCGGTCGTTGACGATGGTGCGCAGTCTGATGAACGCGCCGAACGTTCCAATGCCGAAGGGCGGCGGGAAGCCCGGCAAGAAAAACGGCGGTGACACGTCGACCTGGTAATGCCGCGCCGTGATGTAATGCCCCAACTCGTGCGTCAACAGGATCGCCAGCAGTGGGAGGGAAAACAGCAGCCCATGTGACAAGCCGCGGAAGAATGCCGCTCCGCGCCAGGCGCCGGGATGGACCGGGATCGTTCCCGCGACCATCGCGCCCGTGAGCGTCGTCGTCACGACGACGGCAACCAGGAGCAATGCGTGCACCGCCCACGCTTCCCGGCGCCGCGGGTGCGGACGCGTGAGCACCAGATGCTTGCCGTCGGGCTCGTCCGACCAGTAGTAGCTCCCGGGCCACTGCCGGAGGGCCTCCGCCAGGCTCGAGGAGGGGCCGCTATGGGCTGGATCTACAAGCGCATCAACTACTTCGCGGTCGTGAAGGGGGGTCGTCCGCCAGGCGACCAGGAATGGGGTGAGGCTCACGGCCGCTCTTGACTCGCCGTTGGCCGCGGCCTACTATCACTCGTTCGCACACCGCTGGATTCCCAAGTTTCCATTTTCAACCAGGACCAATCCCCCATCCCGGGGTTTCCCCCGCCCCACACGCAAACGGAGTTGAAGCACAAGTGGATATCGCCGAATTGAAGAGAAAGTCCGTCGCGGAACTGCACGCGATGGCCGAGACCCTGAACATCACCAACTACTCTGGGCTCCGCAAGCAGGATCTGATCTTCCGCATCGAGCAATCCCTCCTCGATTCCGACACCGTCTTACGCGGCGAGGGTGTACTCGAGATTCTTCCAGAGGGCTACGGCTTCCTGCGCAGCGCCGACTGGAACTATCTCTACGGACCTGACGACATCTACGTCTCGCCCAGTCAAATCAAGCGCTTCGATCTGCGCACCGGCGATACGATCACGGGTCAGGTGCGGCCGCCGAAGGAGGGCGAGCGCTACCTCGCACTCCTGAAGGTCGAAGTCGTCAATGGCGAGGAGCCGGAGAAGGCCAAACACCGCGTCGCGTTCGACAACCTGCGGCCGCGCTACCCCGAAGAGAAAATTCGGTTGGAGCGCAAAGACGGCGATCTGTCCATGCGGGTGATGGACATCCTCTCGCCGATCGGGAAAGGCCAGCGTGGCTTGATCGTCTCACCGCCGAAGGCCGGTAAGACCATCCTGATGCAGAAGCTCGCCAACTCCATCATCGAGAATCATCCCGAGATCTACCTCATCGTGCTGCTGATCGACGAGCGGCCCGAAGAGGTGACCGACATGGAAGAGAACGTGAAGGGCCCGAACGTCGAAGTCGTGTCCTCCACGTTCGACGAGCCGGCGGACCGCCACGTCCAGGTCGCCGACATGGTGATCGAAAAAGCGAAGCGCCTAGTCGAGCACGGCAAGGACGTCGTGATTCTGCTCGATTCGATCACGCGCTTGGGCCGGGCGCACAACGTGGTGGTGCCGCACTCGGGCAAGATTCTCTCGGGCGGTGTGGATGCGAACGCCCTACAGAAGCCCAAGCGCTTCTTCGGCGCCGCGCGCAACATCGAAGGCGGTGGGTCGCTCACCATTCTGGCCACCGCGCTGATCGACACCGGCTCGCGCATGGACGAAGTCATTTTCGAAGAGTTCAAGGGCACCGGGAACTCCGAGGTGATCCTCGACCGGCGTATCGCCGAGCGGCGGACGTTCCCGGCGATCGACACGCAGCGCACCAGCACCCGCAAGGAAGAGCTGCTGCTCTCCAAAGAAGAGCTCAACAAGGTCTATCTGCTGCGCAACTTCCTGTCCGACATGCCACCCGTCGAGGCGATCGAGTTCCTGCTCGAGCGGCTCAAGCGCACCAAGACCAACAACGAGTTCTACCAGACGATGTCGCAAGGGTGAAGCCGTCAGGACGCATTCTGGCTGTCGATTGGGGCGAGCGCCGTATCGGGCTCGCCCTTTCTGACGAAACGCAGACGCTTGCGCAACCCCTCGACACGCTGACGCGCCGCACCGGCAAACGCTTCCCCATGGCACAGCTGCTCGCGCATATCACCAAACACCAGGTCGTGCGCATCATCGTAGGCCTTCCGCTGGATGAAAACGGAGCGGAAGGTGACGCCGCTCACGCCGCGCGGGCCCTTGCCGATGATATCAAGCGTCGCGTGGGCGAGCTGGAGGTGGGCATGTGGGACGAGCGGATGACGACGGCACGGGTGCTGGCGACCGTACGCGAGATGGGCGGGTCGACGCGCGGGCGCAAGGAAGACGTGGACGCGATGGCGGCCGCGCTGTTGTTACAGCACTACCTCGACAGCAAACGGGGGACCGCGCTGTGATTCCCAATGCGAAATTCGAAATGCGAAATGCGAAATCGAAGCTCGCATTTCCATTTCGCATTCCACATTTCGCGTTTCCCATTGCGCTAGTCAGCAGCGTCATCTCCTGCGACAAATCAGAGCCCGCCAAGTACCAGTCTGTCTCCGAACAGGAGATGGTGATCATCCCGCGCGGCGCGACCTATTACCAGGCGCTCGACTCGCTCGAGGCGCATGGCCTCATCACGAGCCGCGACTGGTTCAGCCTGTATGCGCGGCTCCGCGGCCTCCCGTCGAACCTCAAGAGCGGCGTCTACGCCTTCCCGCGCGATGCCGGCTGGAGCGAGGTCGTGAACACCCTGAAGACGGGGCGTGGCCTCGAGGTGCGCTTCACCGTCACCGAGGGGATGATGGGATTCGAGGTCGCCGAACGGGCGAGGAGCTGGCTGGGGGTGCCGCGGGACTCATTTCTCGCCGCGCTGCGCGACACCTCGCTCGAGCGCGAGCTCGGCATCAAGCCGACTCCGGCGGGCGTCGACGGCTACCTGTACCCGACGACGTACGTGGTGCCGATGCGGATGCGGGCGCGCGACCTCGTGAAGCTCATGACGCACGAATTCATCGCGCGCTGGCAGCCCGAGTGGGACGCTCGCCTGGGTGAGCTGCATATGACGCGGCATCAGATCGTCACCCTAGCGTCCATCATCGAGGCCGAAGTGCGCTATCGCCCCGATCGCCCGTATGTGTCGGCGGTCTATCACAACCGGTTGAAGCGCGGCATGGCGCTGCAAGCGGATCCGACGATCATCTACGCGTACGGTCGCCGGCTGCGTCGCGTCTGGGAACGACAGCTCCAGATTCGCTCGCCATACAACACCTATCTCAATCCAGGTTTGCCACCAGGCCCGATCTCGCAGCCGAGCGACTCGAGCCTGATCGCGGCGCTCTACCCCGCCCCGATCGGGTACTTGTATTTCGTCGCGCAGCCCGACGGCAAGCACATCTTCTCATCGACTTACGCCGACCATCTGGCGGCGATTCGGGAGAGCAAGCGACAGCGGAGAGCGGACCGAGTCAACTAGTCGCGTTGCGAATGCGCCGCGCCGATTCTTCTGGATCGGCTGCGCCCAGCACTCCCCCGATCACCGCGACACCAGCAGCACCCGCAGCGACGATGGCGCGCGCATTCGCCGCCGTGATCCCGCCGATCCCGAGCACCGGTATTCCGTCGGGGGCGAGGCGAGCGAGCGCGGCGAAGCCTTCAGGGCCGAGCGGCGGTCCCGCGTCCTGCTTCGTCGGTGTGGCAAAGCAGGGCCCGATACTCCAGTAGTCGGCGTGCGCCGGCGCGCGAGCAGCCTCATCGTCCGACCCCACCGAGATGCCGAGGAGAAAGCCGGGCGGGACATATGGTCGCAGCGCCTCGAGCGGAACGTCCTCCCAACCGAGGTGGGCGCCGACCGCACCGGCGGCGAGCGCAATGTCGACGCGATCGTTGACCAAGACCGGCACCGGCAGCGCCGCCACGAGTGCCCGCGTCAACTCCAAAACTTCTGCCGGCGTGCCATCTTTCCAGCGCACCTGCACCGCCGTGGCGCCCCCCTGAACGGCGGCGCGGCACACAGCGACGGCATCCCGCCCCTTGAGCAGGACGGGATCCGTGATCACCATCAAGCGCAACTGATCGGCAAGCGCCATGACCAAAATCCTGCGCGGCCTGCGTGGAGCGACCACGGCGACCGCGAACACGAGTGAGGCGATTCTCGAGGCGACCGAGGAGCTACTCGCCGCGCTGCGCAACGCCAATGGCTTTGAGCCCGGCGACGTCGAGAGCGCGATCTTCACCTCGTCGCCCGATCTCACGGCGGACTATCCCGCTCGCGCCGCGCGCCGGCTGGGCTGGACTGACGTCCCGTTACTCGGCGGAGTCGAAGTGAACGTCCCGCCACCGGCCGGGTTGCCACGGTGTATTCGCGTGCTGCTGCACTTCTACACAGCCAAGCCGCAACGCGCGCTCAAACATATGTATCTGAGGGACGCGGCGAAGCTACGTCCGGATCGATGACGGTCACAGTCACGGCGCGTGGCGCCGAGCGTTGGAAACAGGGCCATCCGTGGATCTATCGCAGCGACGTGGCGGAAGAGCCTGAGAAACGGCCCGGAATCGTTCCGGTCACGGATCGCAAGGGCAAGTTCCTCGGCCAAGCGCTGTACTCGCCGAGCTCGGAGATTCGCCTTCGGCTGCTGACGCGAGCCAATGAGCCGATCGGTGCGGAGTGGTGGACCGCGCGCATCACCGCAGCGGCGCGTCGTCGCGACGGGATCGCGGCGACCGCCTGGCGCGTCGTCCACGCCGAAGGCGACGGCCTGCCGTCGCTCATCGTCGACAAGTACGGCCCTTGGCTCGTAGCGCAGATCCTGTCGGCGGGGCTGGAAACCGCTCGCGCCGACATCGTCACCGCGTTAACGAACGCGCTTGCGCCGGAGGGGATCCTCTTGCGCAACGACGCGGCCGTGCGGCGCCACGAACGCCTGCCGGCGGAGGTTGTGTTGGCCTTCGGCCACGTTCCCGAGGTTGTGGAAGTCGTCGAGGACGGGGTGAAGTACCTCGCTGCACCATGGTCAGGTCAGAAGACGGGGGCGTTTCTCGATCAGCGCGAGAACCGCACGCTCGTCGGCCAGCACACGAAGGCGGGCGGCCGCGCGCTCGATCTCTTCACATACCACGGCTCGTTCGCGCTGCACCTCGCGCGCAGGGCCAACGAGGTTCTGGCGGTGGATGAGAGCACCGAAGCCCTCGCGCGTGGAGCCGAGAACGCGCGCCTCAACGCCATCACGAATATCCAGTGGCGCGAGGCAAATGCATTCGACCTGCTGCGCGAGCTGGAGCGGCGGCGGGAGCAATTCGACACGATCGCGCTCGATCCCCCCGCATTCGCCAAGACCAAAGCGAAC
>JBKPDZ010000053.1:0-30113 GCA_046728135.1 Gemmatimonadota bacterium
TACGTCGTATCGGATGCCACGGCGACGTTCGACAACACGGGGCCGGACGGGAAGCGCTATGCCTCCGAGCTGCTCCACGACGTCGCGCTGGCCGACCTGCACGGCGAGTTCGCGACCGTGGTCGACACCGCGACGATGCTCCGGCAAACCGCCCGGGAGGTGGCATGAGCGTCCGGACGGTCAACCTCGCCGAAATGTTCGGACGGTTTCAAGACCAGTGGAAGCCCAAGATTGTCGGCGAGGTAAACGACAGCCTCGTCAAGCTGGTGAAGTTCACGGGTGAGTTCGTCTGGCATCATCACGATCGCGAGGACGAAATGTTCCTGGTCGTCAAAGGTCGCATGCGGATGCAGCTGCGCGATCGTGAGGTGACGGTCGACCCTGGCGAATTCATCATCATCCCTCACGGCCTCGAGCATAAGCCGGTCGCCGACGAGGAGACCGAGGTGATGCTCTTCGAGCCCAACTCGACGCTCAACACCGGAAACGTCCGCAATGAACGCACCGTCGCCAAACTCGACCGGCTCTAAATTGATCGCCCGCGTCTGGCATGGCGTGACCGCGGCAGCGCGAGCCGACGAATACGCGGACTATCTCGAGCGTACCGGTGCCCGCGACTGCCGCGCGACCCCCGGCAATCGCGGTGTCTACGTGCTGCGGCGCATCAAGCAGGATCGCGCCGAGTTCACGTTCATTTCGTTGTGGGATTCATTCGACGCGATCCGGCGCTTCGCCGGAGAGGACTATGAGAAAGCCCACTACTACCCGGAAGACCGCGACTTCCTCATCGAGCTCGAGCCCTTCGTCGACCACTACGAAGTCCTCGCCGGAGATTAGCCTCGACCCGCAGGGCGCGCGGGGATGGGAGGAGCTGCGCCAGCTCGGCCACCTGATGGTGGACGAGATGCTCGAGTACCTGCGCACAGTTCGCGAGCGTCCGGTGTGGCGACCGGTGCCAGCCGAGGTGCGTACGCGGCTGTCCGCAGCCGCCCCGCGCGGGTCCACCCCCGCGGCGCGAGTGTACGACGAGTTCAAGCGCGATGTGTTGCCCTACCCCACCGGAAACATCCATCCACGCTTTTGGGGCTGGGTGATCGGCACCGGGACGCCGCTCGCGATGCTCGCCGACATGCTCGCGTCCGGAATGAATCCGCAGGTCGCGGAGTTCGATGACTCGTCCGCGGTCGTGGAGAATCAGGTCATCGGCTGGCTCGTCGAGCTGCTCGGCCTTCCCGCCGGCACGCACGGGCTGCTCGTTTCCGGCGGCTCCATGGCGAATTTCGTCGGCCTGGCCGTCGCGCGGAACGCGCGCGCGGGGTTCGATGTCCGCGAGCGCGGCCTGCAGAACGGCGTGGGACCGCGACTGAGCGTCTATGCGTCCACGGAAACCCACTCGTCCGTTCGAAAGGCGGTAGAGCTCCTCGGACTGGGCCACGACGCCCTGCGCGCGATCCCCGTGGCCGCCGATTACACCATCGACGTCGCGGCGCTGCGGCAGAAACTGGCCGCCGACACGGCAGCCGGCTGGCGTCCGATCTGCATCGTGGGCAACGCCGGCACCGTGAATACCGGCGCGACGGACGATCTCCGCGCGCTGGCCGCGGTGAGCCGTGAGGCAGGCACCTGGTTCCACGTCGACGGCGCGTTCGGCGCCCTCGCGGCGCTCGTTCCCGAGCTCCGATCGCTCGTGCGCGGGCTGGAGCAGGCCGATTCCGTCGCGTTTGACCTGCACAAGTGGCTGTACATGCCCTACGAAGTAGGCTGCACGCTCGTCCGCGATCAACACGCGCACCGTGCCACCTTTAACGTGACGCCGGCCTATCTCGCCTCGTTCGATCGCGGGATCGCGGCAGGGGGCTTCCCGTTCGCCGAGCGTGGCGTGCAGCTGTCGCGCGGCTTCCGGGCGCTCAAGGTGTGGATGTCTTTCAAGACGCACGGCGTGGACGCATTCGCGCAGCTGATTCATCAGAACGTGCGCCAAGCGCACTACCTGGCGGGGCTCGTCGCCAAGCACCCGCGTCTCGAGCTGCTCGCGCCCGCGCCGCTCAACGTGGTCTGCTTCCGCTTCGTCGTGCCGGGCGCGGACGCTGCCACCCTGAACGCGCTGAACCAGGAGATCCTGCTGCGAATTCAGGAGAGCGGCGTCGCCATCCCTTCCCAGACCATGCTGAACGACAAGTTCGCGATTCGGGTCGCCATCACGAATCACCGCAGCCGGCGCGAGGACTTCGATCTGCTGGTGAAAGCGGTCGTGGAGGCTGGATCAGCCTTGCGCGTCCGGTGAGCCGACGATCTTCCCTTCGATTGGATTGCTGAACGACCGCACGGTGTGATAGGCGAGGTCGATGTCCTTGGCGTTCGCGAATTCCGTGAGAATGTCGTCCCAGATCGCCGACACGGTACCGCGGCGGCGGCGGGGCTCGATCAGATAGCGGATGGTCAGGAGGATGCCTGACGCCGTGGTGCTCGTATACACGATCGGGGTCAGCTTCTTGTAGTTGATGAGATATTGCTGCGAGGCAGCCAGGAGATCGCGCTCCGCTTCGGCCGTGAGATGCTCCGCGTGCTTGAACGCGATCGCCGTCAGAATCTCCTTTGCCTTCTTCCAGTTGCTCTCATACGTCACCAGCACCGGTACTTCGTTCCAGATGTACCTGAATCCCTTGTCGTAGTTGGCAACGGGCTCGGTGAAGACCTGCTGATTCGGGATGTGGATGATGCGGCCCGTGCTCTGATCCGCGTCGACCCAAGCCCCGATCTCATTCAGCGTGAACTGGAATAGATGGATGTCGATCACGTCGCCCCGATGTTTGGCGATCTCGATGCGATCGCCCACGTCGAAGGGCCGCCGCCAGACGATGAATGCCCAGGCCGCGAGATTCGCGAGCGGATCCTTGAGCGCGATCGCGACGCCAGCCGACACCAACCCCAGGAAGGTCGCGAGCGACTTGAAGCCTTCGAGCCATTCCCGGCCGATGACGAGCACGGCGATCGCGAGCGTGAGATACGTCATCGTCTTGCGCCAGCGATAGCGCGACCACGGATCGGTGACGCGCCGGTAGACGATCGCGAGGATCAGACGCTCGAGGATCCAGAGCCCCACGATCACGATGACCGTGACCAGGAGGTGCGTCTGGACCGCGGGACTCAAGCCGATGCGGGTTTGGAGCCAGTCGCGCACGGTGGCCAAAGCTAGGGCTCCTTCTACCTTTAGGCCACCGATGGCACAGCTCCACATCCTGCGCGACCTCGCCGTCATCTTCGCCGGCTCGCTGCTGGTCATTCTGGTTTTTTACCGCTTCAAGCTCCCCGCCCTCCCCGGCTTCATCGTCGCCGGAATTCTGCTCGGCCCCAACGCGCTCGGTCTCGTCAACGATCCGCGGGACGTGGAAGGACTCGCCGAGGTCGGCGTGATCCTGCTGCTGTTCACGATTGGTATCGAGTTCTCGCTCAGCCGGTTGCGGGAGATGGGGCGGCAGATTCTCGTGGGCGGCTTCTCGCAGATGGGTTTCACCATCCTCGCGACACTCGCGGCGGGACTCACCTTGCTCGGCAGCTGGCGCCTCGCCCTGTTCCTCGGATTCCTGATCGCGCTGTCCAGCACCGCCATCGTGCTGAAGGTGATGACGGACAAGGGCGAGATCGACGCACCGCATGGCCGCCTCGCGACCGGGGTCCTGATCTTCCAGGACCTGTGCGTCGTGCCGATCATGCTCCTGCTCCCCTTCCTCGCGGGCAAGGCGGAGGGCGGCGTGACCGGGCTCCTGATCGCGCTCGCCAAAGCCGCGCTCGTCGTTGTCGTTGTGATTATCGCCGCACGGACCATCGTGCCGCGTGCGCTGTCGGAGATCCTGAAGACCCGGAGCCGCGAGCTGTTCCTCATCGCGGTGATCCTCATTGGCACGCTCACCGCCCTCGGCACCGCGGCGGCTGGCGCGTCGCTCGCGCTGGGCGCGTTCCTCGCCGGCCTGATCATTTCTGAATCGGACTACGGCCCCCAGGCGCTCGCGGAGCTGATTCCGTTCCGCGACGTCTTCATCTCGCTGTTTTTTGTCGCGGTCGGCATGCTCGTCCAGCTCGACGTCATCGGCAACCACATCGCGCTCACGCTCGTCGCGGTCGCGGTGATCATGTGTGGCAAGACCCTATCGGCCGCCGTGGGCCCGGCGCTGATGGGCTACTCGGGTCGCGTGGCGTTGCTGGCGGGCGTCGCGGTGTCGCAGATCGGCGAGTTCTCGTTCGTACTGGCGAAGGAAGGCCGAGTCGCGGGGCTCCTCCCCAATCTCTTGTATCAGCAGTTCCTCGGCGTGGCCGTGATCACGATGCTCGTCACCCCGTTCCTGCTGCAGGGCGGCCCGGCGCTCCTCGATGCGCTGGAGAAACTGGTGCCACTCGATCGGCTGCTTCCCGGTTTTCGGCCGAGCGAGCTCGCACCGGTGCACGAGCAGGTCAAAGATCATGTCGTGGTCGCGGGCTACGGGCTCAACGGGCGCAACCTGACGGCCGCGCTGCGTTCCGTGCGCGCCCCCTATCTCATTGTCGAGCTGAATGCGCAGACGGTGCGGAAGGCGCGCGCCGACGGCGAGCCGGCTTTCTATGGCGACGCGACGCGTGAAGAGATTCTGCGGGCGCTCGGAGTCGACCGCGCGCGCATGCTGGTCATCGCGATCTCCGATCCGGCGGCGACGCGCCGCATTGTGCGCGTCGCGCGCGAGATCAACGCGAAGCTCTACATCATCGCGCGTACGCGGTATGTGGTCGAGATTCCCGAACTCACGCGCCTCGGCGCCAACGTGGTGATCCCGGAGGAATTCGAGACGTCGATCGAGATCTTCGCGCGCGTGCTGGCGCATTACAGCGTCCCGAGGGAAGAGGTCGAGCGCCTCGTAAGCGAAATCCGGGCGTCGCACTACCAGGCGCTCCGCCCCGGCGCCCGGCCGCGCCTCACGCTGACCGGAGCGTTCCGCGCGATGCCGGAGATGCAGGTCGAGCAGGTCATGCTCGGCCCCGCGGCGCCCGCTGTCGGCAAGACCATCGCCGAGACCGCGCTGCGCTCCAAGACTGGGGCGTTGATTCTCGCCGCGCGGCGCGGCGACAGCGACATCGCGACGCCCGATGCCGACTTCCGGCTCGCCGCGGGTGACCTACTCGTCGTGGTCGGGCAGCCGGCGCAGATCACAAGCGCATACCACCTCCTCACCGGCGCAGAACCGCTGTAACCGGTGGGTGATGATCGTCACAGTTAACGGCCGGTAGAACGATATCGTCCGTAGACACATGGTCCCCACCTTGCGACTCCTGCTGCTCGGCCTCGCCGTCTGCTGCGCGGCTGCCTGTGGTGACAAGGGCTCTTCGCTGGGGCCCGGCAGCGGCGGTCGCGTTCCGCTTACCGAACTCGGCAACAACACCTACAAAGGCTTTACGGGGGGACTGTATGCCGGTGGCACCAACGTCGAACCCGCCGCGCATGCGGCTGCGGGAAGGGCGCGAGCGCAGGCCATCGTCTCGCTCGACACGTCCGGCGCGCCGAGCGCGGGCGGGAAGATCGTGTTGCTGTCGCTCGGCATGTCGAACACGACGCAGGAATTCTGCTCCGGTAGCTCCACCACGACGAATTGCACCAGCTGGAGCTTTATGGGACAAGCAGCGACGGACGCCGCCGTCAACCACACTACGCTCGCGCTTGTCAACGGTGCGCGTGGTGGACAGGACGCGCAGGCGTGGGATGCGACGACGGACGCCAATTACGACACCGTCCGGCTGAACCGCTTGGGTCCGCTGGGTCTCACCGAGCGGCAAGTCCAGATCGTCTGGGTCAAACAGGCCGACGCCGGACCGCAGGACTCGTTGCCGTCGGCCCAGTCCGACGCGTACCAGCTCGAGTCGCGGTTAGGCAACATCGCGCGGGCGCTCACATCACATTATCCGAATTTGAAAATCATTTTCTTCTCGAGTCGGATCTACGCGGGCTACGCGACTACCACGCTGAATCCCGAGCCGTACGCCTACGAGTCGGGCTTCGCGGTGAAGTGGCTGATTCAGGCGCAGATCGAACAGATGTCGAACGGCGGGACGGTGACCGATGTGCGCGCCGGCGATCTCAACTACAACAGCGGCGCGGCGTGGCTCGCTTGGGGGCCGTATCTCTGGGCCGACGGCATGACCCCGCGCCAAAGTGACGGTCTCGTGTGGCAGAGCTCCGACTTCGTGCAGGATGGGACGCATCCGTCGCAGAGCGGCCAACAGAAGGTCGGGACAATGCTACTCGCGTTCTTCAAGACCTCGCCCTTTACCAAATGCTGGTTCGTCAACGGAGGCACGTGCCCCTAGCGTCGTAACGCGATAAGATCATGCCATCCCGTTCTCGCGGAGATGCCATGGTCGCCGTCATTCCCGCTCTGCTGATCGCCACGCTCCAACAACCCACGTCTCTGACAATCGGCTCGACCACGGCCCGGCCCGGACAGGCCGCCTCAGGATTCATCGAGGTGCCGGCCGGTGTGGATACCGCGACGCGCATTCCTATCACCATCGTGCGCGGCGCGCAGTCGGGACCGACGCTGGCGTTGATCGCGGGCACTCATGGCTCCGAAGTCGCGCCGATCATCGCGCTGCAGCGCGTGCGCTCCATGATCGATCCGGCAGCGCTGCGCGGCACCGTGCTCATCGTCCATGTCGCCAACATGCCGTCGTTCCTCGGCCGCACGATCTACTACAGCCCGATCGACCGAAAGAACTTGAACCGCGTCTACCCCGGGAAGCCCGACGGCACCGTTTCGGAGCGGATTGCCTACGCGATCACGAATCAAATCATCGAGCGCGCGGACTATCTCGTCGACTTGCACGCCGGTGATGGCAACGAGTCGCTGCGACCCTATAGCTACTGGAGTCCGCTTGGCATGAACGCCCGAGCTGATTCGATTGCGCAGGAGATGGCGCTGGCCTTCGGGAGCGATCATATCGTCGTCGACACGGCGCGGCCCCGCGACATCCGCGCATCGGTCTACACGCAGAATACGGCGCAATTACGGGGCAAGCCCTCGATAACGACTGAGACCGGGTATCTCGGCATCCCCGCCGAAGACATGGTGCAGCGGAACGTAGACGGTGTCTTTCGGTTACTGCGCTATTTGCGAATGTTGCCCGGCGACGTCGAGGTCGTCCGCAATCCACTGTTCTTTGAACGGACCGAAGTGCTGCGGAGTCCGGCCACAGGCGTGTGGCATGCCAAAGTCGAGCGCGGGCAAAGCGTGCAGAAGGGCACGCTGGTGGGGGTCCTCACGGACTTCTTCGGTGTGACACAAGCCGAGATCCGCGCGCCGTTCGGGGGAATCATGCTGTATGTCGTCGCCACGCCCGCCATGTCACAGGGCGAGCCGCTGGGGATGATCGGGGAGCCGCGGTTGGAGCGCTAACTGACGCCACGCCCATCCAGCCTGCGATACCGAGTCACGCCGCCCCGACGCAATCCATGTTGACGGTCCAATCGAGGAGTGTCACAGGGCAGCCACGATTCGCCTGACGATTCCGCCCGCGCGCTGAACGAACCGCTTGGCCGCGACAGTTGTGCGCGTCGTTCGGCGCACGGAAAATGCTGCACAAGGAAGCGATACCCGTTCGCGTAAGTCCACGCGCCTCGCACGCGGATGGATCGTTGGCCAGAGCACGACTGCGAGCGGCGCATTCCACGCCGTGCTGTGGACGCCGTAATGGCGTGGTTGGGGGCGGAGCAGCGCCTGGTGCGCTAACCCACGCCCGGCCGGCCTGACCTGGTGGCGTCCGTGCACCACTCACTCCATGTTTTCCCGGGTTCAGCGTTCTTCAGCCTCGTTACTTCCTGCACGGAGGGATCAATGCGACCAACACTCAAGGCTCTGGCGCTCGGACTGCTCATCGGTCTTCCTGCGTGCTATCACGCGACGATCGAGACCGGCCTCCCGGCCGGGAATGACATTATCGACAAGTCGTTCGCGTCAGGCTGGATCTACGGCCTCGTACCGCCCAGCCCCGTCAGCACCATGGCCAAGTGCCCGCACGGCGCGGCGAAGGTCGAGACTCAGCTGAGCTTCGTCAATCAGCTGGTGAACTTCCTGACGCTGGGGATCTACACGCCGATGTCGATTAAGGTGACGTGCGCGTCGGGCGGGCGGGCGGCGGCCCCGAACACGCCCGAGATCAAGGTCGGCGAAGGGGCAACGCACGAGGAAATCATCGATGCCTTCCGACGTGCGGCGGACCAAGCCGTCGCGTCGCGCGGCCCGGTCTACGTGCAGTTCTAGGACGTCGTACCTCGCACCAAGGAGCGGAGGGCGCGCACTGTCGCGGCGCGCCCCCCCTCCCCCCCTCACACCACTCCGGGCGCGTCCTATCCCACCCCCCGACGATCCA
Organism: Gemmatimonadota bacterium; assembly: GCA_046728135.1. GTDB lineage: Bacteria > Gemmatimonadota > Gemmatimonadetes > Gemmatimonadales > GWC2-71-9 > 20CM-2-65-7. The sequence continues at coordinate 8,389 of JBKPDZ010000053.1, forward strand.
GGCTGCGATACTGAATCGCCTCACTGACATGCTTGGGTTCGAGCGCTGCGGCTGCATCGAGATCGGCGACCGTGCGCGCGATCTTCAGAATGCGATGATACGCTCGCGCGGATAATCCCAGCCGCGTGATCGCCGTCTTGAGCAGGGAGTCGGCGCCATCGGACACACGGCAATGCGCGCGGATGTCTCGTGGCGCCATGTGGGCGTTCGCATAAATCCCCGGCCGGTTCGCGAAGCGCTCACGCTGCACCGTGCGAGCGCGATCGACCCGATCGCGCATCGCCTCACTCGACTCTCCGGCGCTCTCCGCCGTGAGCGCCTTGTATTTCACCGCCGGAACTTCCAGATGAATGTCGATGCGATCGAGCAGGGGGCCCGAGACGCGCGCCAGATAGCGCTGCACCACCAGCGATCCACAGGCGCAGGTGTGATGCGGATCGCCAAACCAGCCGCAGGGACACGGATTCATCGCGGCGGCCAGCATGAAACGGGCCGGATACGACAAGCTCATCGCCGCGCGCGCAATTGTCACCACGCCATCCTCCATCGGTTGCCGCAACACCTCGAGCACGTTCTTGCGAAATTCCGGCAGCTCGTCGAGAAACAGCACGCCCCCATGCGCCAGGCTCACCTCGCCGGGGCGCGGATAGGAACCGCCGCCGATCAAGCCGGCATCAGAGATCGTATGATGCGGCGCCCGGAACGGCCGCCGCGCAACCAGCGACTCCCCCAACGGCAGCGTGCCCGCCACCGAATGGATCTTGGTTGTCTCGAGCGCCTCGTCGAGACTCATTTTCGGGAGAATCGTGGGGAGCCGGCGGGCGAGCATCGTCTTCCCTGACCCTGGTGGCCCCACCATCAAGATGTTGTGCCCACCAGCCGCAGCCACCTCCAGCGCACGCTTCGCGTGCGGCTGCCCCTTCACCTCGGCGAAGTCCACGTCGTCCCTGGCGCGCTCGGCAAACAGCCGGGCCACATCAATCGACGCGCCCAGCAACTCGGCCCGGCCGTCGAGAAAGTCAGCGATCTCGGCCAGGCAGCTCGCACCGAGAACGCGCAAGCCGTCCACGACCCCCGCTTCCGACAGATTTTCGCGAGGTAGGATGAGCGCGTCTACGCCGGCGGCTCGAGCGGCGAGCGCCACGGGCAACGCGCCGCGCACGGGCCGGATCGCCCCCTCCAGGCCGAGCTCCCCGAGGACGGCGATCTTGCCGAGCTGCTCCCCCTTCACTTGTTCGGTCGCGGCGAGAATCCCCAGCGCGATGGGCAAGTCGAAAGCGGAACCCTCTTTCCTTATATCGGCAGGCGCCAGGTTGACGGTGATACGCCGGAGCGGGAACGTGTAGCCGGTGTTGGCGAGGGCCGCCGAAACGCGGTCGCGGCCTTCCTTGACCGCGCCCTGCGGCAGCCCCACCGTGACGAACGTCGGGAGACCGCTGGCGATGTCGGTTTCGACCTCCACCAGGTACGCATCGATCCCCAGGACGGCGGCGGAGCGGACGCGCGCGAGCATCACCCAGGCTACGTTTAGCAGCGTCGGGTGGCGTACCCGAAAACCTGCGGTGCGGGTCTAAATGACGCCACGGGGAGGATATGCGTATAGAGGTGATGACTTTTCGAACGCTTTTGGTACCCGCACTGGCAGGGGCGCTTGCGGCAACCACGGGATGCAGCTCGGGCCGGGGCGGCGCTCCTTCCAAGGTCCCCGTCAGCGTCGCACGGGTTGAACGCCGGGCCCTGCCCTACGAGTTGGATGCGACTGGCACCGTCGAGCCGACCCGTTCCGTCGACGTTCTGCCGCAAGTCAACGGCACGATCCTGCACGTGCACTTCGCCGAGGGAGACGAGGTCGCCCCAGGACAAGTGCTGTTCGAGATCGACCCCCGCCCCTATCAAGCCGCCTTGCAGCAGGCGGAAGGCGCACTGCTCCGCGATCTGACGACGGCCGCTGCCGCCGCGCGCGAAGCGACTCGCTACAAGACGCTGGCGACTACCAATACGGTCACGCAGGAAGACTACGAGGCGAAACAGTCGGCAGCAGACGCCGCGGCGGCCGCCGTTCGCTCCGACTCTGCGGCTGCCGCGATTGCCCACCTCAATCTCGATTATGCAACGGTGCGCGCTCCCATTGGCGGGCGCACCGGTCGGCTCCTGCTCCACGAAGGCAATCTCGTGCGCGCGGGCAGCGACCCGCTCGTCTCGATCGTGCAGATGCGTCCCATCCTCGTGCGCTTCCCCGTGCCGGCGGCGAACCTGCCCGCGCTGCGCCAGCGCGCGGGGCAGGAGCTCAAAGTGATCGCCTTGCCGGCGCGCGATTCCGCGTCGGCGGTGCACGGCATCCTCTCCTTTGTCGACAATCGGGTCGATACCGCGACCGGCACGGTGTTACTGAAGGCCCGTTTTTCCAATCGCGACGGCGCGCTGTGGCCTGGCGAGTATGTCACCGTGACGCTCGTGCTGGGCATCCAGAATGACGCGATCGTGGTGCCGAGTCAGGCGGTCATGCAGGGACAACAAGGTACCTACGTCTTCGTGGTCAACAACGACGGCAGCGCCGCGACGCAGCCCGTGACCGTGGAGCGGACGCTCGACAGTCTCAGCGTCATTGCGGGCGTGCCGGCGGGCACGCTGGTCGTGACCGATGGTCAGCTGCGGCTCACGCCGAACGCGAAAGTCGATATCCGCGGCGGCCCGACGACCGAAACCGCCGGTGGGGGGGGGAACGGCTCCGACGGGGGCAACCCGAAATGAGCATTTCGGGGCTGTTCATCCGCCGTCCCATCGCGACGACGCTGGTGATGTTCGGAATTCTCATGTTCGGGCTGATGGCATACCGCCTGTTGCCCGTGAGCGACCTCCCGAACGTCGACTTCCCCACGATCACCGTCTCGGCCGGACTGCCGGGCGCGAGCCCTCAGACGATGGCGGCGGCGGTCGCCACGCCGCTCGAAAAGCAGTTCTCGACGATCGCCGGCATCGACGCCATGACTTCGTCGAGCACGCTCGGTGGCACGAACATCACCTTGCAGTTCACGCTGTCGCGCAACATCGATGCGGCGGCGCAGGACGTGCAGGCGGCAATTTCCAAGACGCTCCGGCAACTGCCGCCGGGCATGCAGCCGCCGTCGTACAACAAGTCGAACCCGGCGGACTCGCCGATTCTCTACCTCGCGCTGACATCCGGCACACTGCCGCTGCCCACACTCGATGAGTATGCCGAGACCTTCCTCGCGCAGCGGCTGTCGACGGTGAGCGGCGTGGCACAGGTTCAGGTGTTCGGATCCGCGAAGTACGCCGTGCGCATTCAGGTCGATCCCAAGGCCCTCGCGGCGCGCGGGATTGGATTGGATGAAGTGACGGCGGCGGTGTCGGCCGGCAATCCCAATCTGCCGACGGGAACGCTGTGGGGCCCACAGCGCGCCTACACCGTGATGGCCGATGGTTCGATCTCGAGCGCGCCCGAGTTCCGGCAGCTCGCCGTCACATACCAGAACGGCGCACCGGTGCGGCTGCAGGACGTGGCGCGCGTGCTCGACGACGTCCAGGACTCGCGCAATGCGAGCTGGTACGACGGCAAGCGTGCCGTCGTACTGGCAATTCAGCGGCAGCCCGGAACGAACACCGTGCAAGTCGCGGACGCCGCCAAGGCGATGGTCGCGTCGCTCTCCTCCCAGCTTCCCGCGTCGGTCGAAGTGAATACGCTGTACGACCGCTCGGTCTCGATCCGGCAGTCGGTGAATGACGTACAGCTGACGCTCCTGGTCACGCTGTGCCTCGTCGTGCTCGTGATCTTCCTGTTCCTGAAGAACCTGTCGGCCACCGTCATCCCCAGCCTCTCGCTGCCCTTCTCAATCATTGGCACGTTCTCGGTCATGTACCTGATGGGGTACAGTCTCGACAACCTGTCGCTGATGGCCCTCACACTATCGGTCGGGTTCGTGGTGGACGACGCGATCGTGATGCTCGAAAACATCGTCCGGCACATGGAGATGGGAAAACGGCCGATGCAGGCGGCGCTGGAAGGCGCCCGTGAGATCGGGTTCACGATCTTGTCCATGACGCTGTCGCTGACGGCGGTCTTCATCCCCGTGCTGCTCATGGGCGGCATTATCGGCCGGCTGTTCCACGAGTTTGCCGTCACGATCGGCGTCGCGATTCTGGTTTCCGGCTTCGTCTCGCTGACGCTCACGCCTATGCTCTGCAGCCGTTTCCTCCGCCCGCCCAAGGAGGAGCGCCACGGGCGCTGGTACGAGGCCACCGAGCGCGTGTACCAGCGCGGCCTGTCGTCGTACCAGCGGTCGCTGGCATGGGTCATGGAGCGCCGCCCAATGGCGCTCGTCTTCTCGGCGGGCATTCTCGTCGCCACGGCCGTGCTGTTCGTGTTCGTCCCCAAGGGATTCATTCCGACGGAAGACACCGGCCAGATCCAGGGGACCACGGAGACGCTGGAGGGCAGCTCCTACGAGAACATGCGCGACCACCAACAGGCCGTCGCCGACATCCTGAGCCACGACCCGAACGTGGCGCATTTCATGTCGTTCGTCGGCGGCGGCACGATGAATCAGGGCCGGCTCAGTATCCGACTCCAACCGCGCACGCAACGGCTGCCCGCAGATGAGGTGGCCCGCGAGCTGAATCCCAAGCTCAACAGCGTGCCCGGCATCCGCACCTACCTGCAGGTGCCCGCCTCCATCCGCATCGGCGGGCGGCCGACCAAGACGCAATACCAGTTCACGCTGCAGAGCGCCGACATCGACGCCCTGTACGACAACGCAGCGAAGCTCGAGCGTGCCCTACGCGGCATACCCACGCTGCAGGACGTGACCACCGACCTGCAGATCAAGAACCCACAGGTGAGCGTGCGCATCGATCGCGATCGCGCCACGAGTCTCGGGGTGACGGTGCAGCAGATCGAGCAGGCATTGTACGACGCCTATGGCTCGCGCCAGGTCTCGACGATCTACACGCCCAACAACCAGTACTGGGTGATTCTCGAGCTGCTGCCCGAATACCAGCGGGATCCGTCCGCGCTGCAGCTGCTGTACCTGCGCTCGCAAACCGGCAAGCTGATTCCGCTCACCTCCGTCGCCTCCGCGTCGAATGACGTCGGACCGCTCAGCGTGAACCACAGCGGCCAGCTGCCTTCGGTCACCCTCTCGTTCAACCTGCCGCCCGGTGTCTCGCTCGGGGCCGCAGTGAATGACGTCCAGAGAGCCGCTCGGCAGACCCTCCCATCCACGATCAGCACCGGTTTCTCCGGCACCGCGCAGGCGTTCCAGGCGAGCCAGCAGGGCCTCGTGTTCCTGCTGCTGCTCGCGGTCGTGGTGATCTACATCGTACTCGGCATCCTGTACGAAAGCTTCATCCACCCACTGACGATCTTGTCGGGCCTCCCGTTCGCCGGATTCGGCGCGTTGCTCACGCTATTCATCTTCCGCACCGACCTGAGCGTCTACGCGTTCGTCGGCGTCATCATGCTGGTGGGACTCGTCAAAAAGAACGCGATCATGATGATCGACTTCGCCTTGGATGCGGAACGGAATGAGGGCAAGTCACCGCGCGATGCCATCATCGAGGCGTGCAGCGTGCGGTTCCGCCCGATCATGATGACGACGATGGCGGCGTTGATGGGGACGTTGCCCATCGCGATCGGCTGGGGCGCGGGCGGCGAATCGCGGCGGCCCCTCGGCCTCGCCGTCGTGGGCGGGTTGGCCTTCTCTCAGCTCATCACGCTGTACGTGACGCCGGTCGTGTACACCTACCTCGACACCTTACAGCATCGCCTCGGGCGCCGCGCGCGGCGGGCGTCCGTCGAGGAGCCGGCCGCCGCCGACTGATTACGGCTTCGCGACCGCGTCCACGCGGACGCTGGCAGTGATGCCGCTCCCGATCACGAACTGATAGCTACCCACGCGCTGTGCCTTGAGCGTGATGACGACGGCCGTGTCGGCGGACTCGAGGCTCACGAGCTGTAGATCCTGCTGGCGCACGTTGAGTCGTGCGCGACCGGCGCGTAGCGCCTGACCCAGGGCATCGATCGACGTCAGATTGCCGTACAGGTCGCGCGCGCGGAGTCGGAGCGCGAACGGCGTGGCAACCGGCACCGTGATCGCGCGCCCGTTCAGCACCTCGCCGTTGCGGTCGAGGATCAGCGTGTCGATGGGCCCCGGTTGCGCGCGCAGCGTCAAGACTCGCTCGAGGGAATCGATGCTTGCGAAGACGGCGGACTCACCCGTCCGGTTACCCAGGACGACATCCAGTCTCACCTGACCGGTCGAGTCGAGGACTGCGGACTCCGGCGTGACGCGACCATTCACCGCCCGGAAACGGACGGTGCGACCGGCAGCGGCGGTTCCCTGCACGGTGCGCGCGCGAAACATCACCGGCTCACCCAGGGGGCTGCCCACGCCGCCGGACGTCGACCCGAGCGGCAAGAATCCGGTGTTGACGCCGGATAGCCCCGCCGTCGCCGCGATCTCCACCTCCCTCGGTGGAAGACCGCGGACCCGGACCTGCACCGTAGCACCGCGCGAGACCGATTTGGGCGTCACCGCAAACGTGGCGCGCCCACCCGAATCCGTGACCGCCGTCTGCGGGGCGCCCGTACCGTTTACCAGGTCGACTGGCTCGCCCGACACCGGATTCCCGAGCGAATCCGTCACCGCCGCGACGATCGCCCCCGTGGTGTCGTCGCCCCGAAACACGATGTAGTCCGGCGTCACGTGGACCCGGCCGGGTCTGGCGGAGCGGACGGAAAACAGCACGGCAGGCTGGCCCGGGAATGCCGCACCACCGCCGGTGCGGATTTCGAATTGGTGCGTGCCGGCGCGCGCCACGGCCGGCAGCCGGAAGACCGCGATGCCGCTGTCGTCAGTGACCGCCGAGGCGTCCCGCGGCAGGCCGAGCGCCGCGGTGCCTCGCAGTGCGAGCGTGGTGCGCCGGAGCGGCGTGCGCCCGCGGCTCAGGCGCACACGGACACTCGCCGCCGTCCCCGCGGTTGTGACGACCTCGGCCGGTTGCGCGACGGCGGTGATGGGTTGGGCAGTCTCCGCAGTGGAGGATGCCGCGGAGGCGTTGGCGGCGCGACGCGTGTCGCAGGCCGCGGCGCTCGCGATCACCTCGCCGCCGGCGCCGGCGCTGCGCAGATCGGCCCAGTCACGCTCCGTCAGAGAGAAACTGAGACAGCTGCGGCGCACGACATCCGCGACTTCGGTCTGGGCAAACAAGGGATTCGTCAGCAGCCGGATCAGCTCGGACTTGTCGAGCGGCGGTGGCGATTGCGCCGCGAGCGGGGCCGTCAATGATGCCAGCGCCAGTACGCCCCGTGCCACGCGTGCGCGCACGCTAGGGCCGGGGACAGGATGAGCGTTCGAACTTTACTTCGACTCCGCGTACGTCCGAGTAGAGACGTTTGTCACGGGCATCGCGCCCGGGGTCGGATCCTGCGAGCAGATCCCGGCGTGCCATGTTATAGCCGAGCCATGCGTCCTCTACCTGCGCGAGGCCGCGGGCGAGTCCGCTACACGGCATGCGGCGCGTATCGTACATGCTCGCTCGCATGTTGAACGCCGAAATCGCGAGCGCAAGCGTGTCGGCGCGCCGGTCGAGCAATGCGGTGTCACTGACCGGCACCACGCCGGCCGCCCTGTCGGAGCTGCCCGCCCCGGAGCGGGATCCGAGCAAGCCGTAGATCGCCGTCACGAGTACCGCACCGGCAAGCCCCGAAGCGGCGAAGGTATACCAACGGACCCTCGCCGCGGGATGCGGAGCTGGAATCGCGGACGGTTCGCGCGTTGCGGCCCCGGGAAGCGTGACGTCGTCATCGAGGTCGGTTTCGTCGGGGGGAAGCAGGACCGGATGGTTGAGACGACTGGGCGACTGCGCCGTGGGAATCGGCGACGGAGGAGTCCCGAGCCTCACGACGGGGTCATAAGAGGGCGCGGGCGACGCACCGGCTGGTCGTGTGCCGGCGACAGGTTGTGTGTCAGACATGTGGCATTCCCTCCTTCGCGACGCTAAAGAAGGGCAAGTAATGTACCCACCTCTGGTGTCTCTAACCTGCATCGGATCAGCGAGTTGGAGTTCTCACGCTGGCCAGCTGTAAGCGGCGTGAAACACTTCCCGCAACTGGTATGTTCGGGATTTCCTGAACGCTCCGGCGCATTACCTGAACCGGATCCTGTCATCCCCCCCTGAGAGGAAAGCCCCCTCCCGAAAACGCGGAGGGGGCCAGGAGTGACGTCGGGACGGCAGGGGAGTTTACCGAATCCCGATCGACACCCCGATCTGATAGACGCGCATATCCACCGGTGTCGTGACTTGGCGTAGGGTGAAGCTGCCGTCCGGATTCTGCGTGAGGCCGCCCGCCGGCACATAGGTCACACGATCGTGGCGCACGCCGCGTGCACCGATATCGATCGCGATCGGCGTGCGACCGGCGGTCAGACCGAGCAGCACGCCGCCGCCCGCGGACCGCATCCACGTCGTGTGGCCGTCGAGGTAGTCGCTCGCAGAGCAGCCGCAGCTGTTGTAGCTCGCGTTGCTCCAGAACAGCGACCCGCCCATGGTCGCAAATCCGTAGACGCGGAACGCACCACTGCCCAGGGTCAGCTGGGGTCCCGCGCCGATCGTGCCGATTTGTGAAGTGGTGGAAACACCGTAACCTTGGTATTGCGCATCGTAGGCCATCCAGGAGGCGTCGATACGGAGCGCTAGAGCGCCGCCGCTCGTGACGCCGAAGATCGACAATCCGCCCGCGACGTCCCCATTGCGGCGAAACTCGCCGAGCGGCTGTGCCACGACAAAGTTGGCGCCAAATGAACCGCGGTCGTGAACCTCGCGGAGCGCGGACCGCTGGCCGAGGAGAGGACCTGCAATCAGACCGAGGCTCAGCACCGCCATCCCGATGCGCCGCATATCGCCGTCCTGTGAGAGTGGAAGTCGCCTGCGCCGTGGCGGAAAGGCAATGCACGTGCCAAGCTTTTCGCGCCTGGGACGCTGCCGGCGCTGACCTCTAAAAGGGACATTCGGGAGCGGCGATGGACCCGATCAGCTACGACGATTTTGCGAAGATCGACATCCGCGTGGGCCGTATCGTGCAGGCCGATGAGTTTCCCCAGGCGCGCAAGCCGGCCTATAAGCTACGCATCGACTTCGGGCCGGCGATCGGCGTGAAGAATTCGAGCGCGCAGATCACGAAGTACTACGATCCGGACGATCTCGTCGGGAAGCTGGTACTCGGGGTCGTCAACTTCCCGCCCCGGCAGATCGCCACGTTTTTTTCGGAAGTGTTGACGCTAGGCGTGATCCTTGGGGACGGCGACATCTGCCTCGTGCACCCCGACCGCGACGTCCCGCTGGGATCCCCCATTCGCTGATCCGCCGCCGAACCGCGTCTGGACGTAGTCGTCTAGAATGCGCAGGAAATCGGCGACGATCGTGTCGCCCCGCAGCGTCACCTTGAGCCCGCCGTCGACGTAGACGGGCGCGCGGGGTTCCTCGGCCGTGCCCGGCAGTGAGATGCCGATGTCGGCGTGCTTCGACTCGCCAGGTCCGTTGACGACACAGCCCATCACGGCCACGCGCAATTCTTCCGAACCTGGATAGCGGGCCTGCCACGTGGGCCGCTGGTCGCGCAAGTACTGCTGGATTTCCTCGGCCATCTCCTGGAAGAACGTCGAGGTCGTGCGGCCGCAGCCGGGGCAAGCGGTCACTTGCGCCGTGAAGCTCCGCAAGCCGAGCGATTGCAGCACCTGCTGCGCGACCTGCACTTCCTCGGTGCGGTCGCCTCCGGGGCGCGGTGTGAGCGACACGCGAATCGTGTCGCCGATGCCTTCCTGGAGGAGAATCGAGAGTCCCGCCGTGCTCGCGATCACGCCCTTGGTTCCCATTCCCGCTTCTGTGAGACCGAGATGCAGCGGGTAGTCGGAACGTTGTGCGAGCATCCGATACACGGCCACGAGATCCTGCACACCGGAGACCTTGGCCGACAGAATGATGCGGTCGTGGGGCAGCCCGCTTTCCTCGGCCAGCTCCGCCGAGCGCATCGCGCTCTCAACCATGGCATCCATGGTCACGTCGCGGGCATCGCGCGGCTCGGCCAGCTTTGCATTCGCGTCCATCATCTCGGTCAGGAGCTGCTGATCGAGGCTCCCCCAGTTGACCCCGATCCGAACCGCTTTGCCTTCCTGGATCGCGACCTGGATGATGGTGCGGAAGTTGTCGTCGCGGCGCTTGGTGCCGACATTCCCCGGATTGATGCGGTACTTCGCGAGCGCGCGGGCGCAGGCGGGATACTTGGTGAGCAACAGGTGGCCGTTGTAATGGAAATCGCCGATGACCGGAACGTCCACCTCGGCGACGATAGCGGGCACCGCGCGCGCGGCTTCATCGGTATTCACCGTCACGCGCACCAGCTCGCTGCCGGCCGCGTGCAGCGCGCGCACCTGCGCGGCCGTCGCGGCGGGATCGGCGGTGTCGGTATTGGTCATCGACTGGACGACGATCGGATGGGCGCTGCCCACCGGTACGCCGCCCACGCTGACCGTCACGGTGGGGCGTCGGGTGCTCACGAGGACGAAATATAGCGTCGCCGCGAGTTCACTCGCGTTCGCGCTACAGAATCTTATCCTGCAGCACGACCCGCAGGTTGAGACTATTGATGCGCAGCCGACCGGCCATGTTCGGACCGACGTTCGTGCTGATCCGCGCCCGGATTCCCACCCACACGGTGTCGGCATTGAAGACGGTATCGGCGAGCGACACGCTCGTCGGCGGCAACAGGGTCACCGAGTCCCCCGCCACCAGCGCGCCGCTGTTCGCCGTGAGGTACGGCTGTCCAGTGAATAGGGTTCCCTGCGTTTTCCCGAAGAACACGTCGAAGCGAACGCTGCCACTCCCCGACGTGTCGATGACGGACGCCGACATCGATGCACTGACCGAGTCTGGCGACGATTTGCCGAAGCCGGGAGGCAGGAAGAAACGCCGCGAGGCGCTCGAATCCGCTTGCGGAATCCCGCCGAGGACACTGTAGCGCTTGAGGGAGTCGCTCGCGGACAAGAAGCTCAACACATCCACGTTGAAGATCGCGCGCCCTTCACCGCAGGCCGCGACGAGCACGAGGAGAGCGGCAACAAAGGCCTTCATGGTCGCCCCCTTAATAGATCGAAATCGACGTGGCCATCGTAACGGCCCGCTGCGTCGAGAGTGAATTGCTGTGCGTCCAGAATCCTACGTCGAGACCGAGCGGGCCGAGCCGCAGGCCGCCGCCGAACCCAAACTGCATCTTCTTGCGCTGATCGCGTGACACACCGCCGCGGACCGCAAAGGGCCCGGTGCGCTGTTCCGCGCCGATGTGGATCACCGTACCGCGGCCGGAATTGATGACGTCGCCACCGACCGTCGTCCCCGTCCCCATGTGGATCGCGGCGTTGGCCAGATAGGTGATCGGCAGCTTCGTCTTCGTCGTCGTGTCGGTCGCGATGACGGTTCGTGAGATCGAGTCGCCCGCGGTGTTATAGAGAAAGCGCTCAATCTTCGTGTTCGGCCACGTGAGCTCGGCGCCGATATCGTCGACGCCCGCCCCGACCTCGAACGGCCCCGAGATCCAGACCACGCCGACGTCGCCCCCGACGCCGTGGCCGTTGGGCTTCTGGGACGTAAAGACGTTGCCGTCGAGCAGCGGCGTCGGTGTGCTCCCTAACACGGGATTACCGGTCGTGAACCCGGCGGGGCCGACGGCCCGGCCGTAGGTGGCGCCGAGGTAGTAATGCAGCGCGCCGCCGATGTACAAGCCGTCGTCGGTGTCATCGCTCGCGACGCCTCGCAGGATCCGCCCGGCGAAGCTCACGGTGGGGGCAAGCCCTGCCTGCGCCACACCGTCCACGTTCACGGAGTACGGGGTGTTCGGGCGCGCCGACGAGTCGCTGACGAGAAAATTCCGCAGCGCCGTGTCGAGCTGGAAGCGGACATCATACTCCAGAAAGCCCATCACACCGATGTTGAATCCGGCGAATCCGCCTCCCGCGTCGAACAGCCGACTCGTGGACCCCAGGCCGAAATCCTGTTCGGGGATCAGTACCTTCGTCGCGCCGAGGTCGACGATGAGCTCGTTTCTCCCGATCGTGAACTCCACGTCGTTCGTCGGCGTGGGCGCCTTTTTCACTTCGAGGAAAATCGGTGGATTGAACACGAGATCCATCAACCCGATCGGATTGAACGCGGCCGAGTCGGGATTGAACATCGGATCGTGGCCGAGCTGGTTGATCGGGTGGTCTTTGAAAAACTGAATGAGTCCCAGGGGCACCGGAATCGAGAACTTCGGGGCGCCGGCGACCTTGTTCTTGTTCTTGACCGCGCGATACGCGGGGTTGTAGCGCCGCGCGTTCCCGTCGCGGCTGAGGGACACGCCACCCATGCCGATGCGGCGCGCATCGAAGGAGAACTGCGCGCGGGCCGGTCGCATGGGGGCGAGTACGAGCACGGCGAGCGCAAGAGCGACGACTCCGGTTCGCACAGAGCACCTCGGACAAGGGAAAAGCCGCCACAACTTTGCACATTGTGTCCGATTTTTCCAATGTTGGGTGTGAGCAAGGTCACCCGCCGGACGCTTCAGGATGCTGTTTGGAGCGTCAGAGTGACCCGTGTCCCTTTGCCCGGATCGCTTTCGAGCGTGATGACGCCGCCCCAGCTCTCCACGAGCCGGCGCGCGATGGCGAGCCCCAGCCCGGCCCCGCTCGATGTCGTCGAGAACGTCGGCTCGAACACCCGGGGCAACGCTTCCGGCGGGATGCCGCGGCCGTCATCGGCGACGACCAACTGCCGCCCGCTCGCGGCAACGTGGATCGTCACCCGTTTCGCATCCGCGTTGCGCGCGTTCTCCAAGAGGTTCACCAGGACTTCCTTGACTTCATCCTTGCGGGCCAGCGCCGGCGGCGGCGCGCCGTTGCCGGTGCGGACCTCGAACCGCGGCGGGGCGCCGAGGTCGTAGAGGCGGACGACTTCGCGGGCGGTCGCCGCGAGGTCGACCGGCTCGAGCGGTGACTGCTCGCCGTCGGTTGGCTGCGGGGCGCCGAAGCGCGAGAACGCGCGCGCGATGCCATCCAGCCGGTCGATCTCCGCGAGAATGCGCTCTGACGTTTCCTTCAGCGTCGCGTCGAAGGTCGTCGACTGCCCCTTCCCACGGACGCGCTGCAGATGCTGGATGCCGAGCCGAATGGGGGTGAGCGGATTCTTGATCTCGTGCGCCACCTGGCGCGCCATTTCACCCCATGCGAGCACGCGCGCGGCGCGTGACAGGTCCGTGGCATCGTCGAGCGCGATGACGCAGCCGTCGGGCGCGGCACCCAGCAGCGCCAGCTGCACGCGAATCTGCCGCCCGCCGACCTCGAACTCGAGCTCCTTGATGACGTCGCCTTTTTCTGCGATGAATTCGGCCACGGCTCGCCACACGGGCGCCCACGCGGATGCTGTGGCCTGCGGCAGCACGTGGCCCGGCGCCAACGTCTCGTCGTCCGCCCCCAGCACGAGCTCCGACGCGCGCGGGTTCGCCATCGTCACACGCAGGCCATCGTCCACGGCGATCACCCCCGTCGCCACATTCGCCAACACGCGAGCCGTGCGCAGCCGCGCTTCCTCGAGCGCCGCCTGGCTGCGCCGCACGTCCGTGACCATGCGATCGAATGCGCTGAGCACCGGCTCGAACTCGCGCGGCGTGCCGGGTGGGAACGCCGGTGGCTCACTCCCCCGCCCCACGGCGATCGCCGCGTCCCGCAACGCCGCGACCGGCTTCGCGAGTCGCCCTGCCGCCAAGCCGGCGAGGTAGATCGCGGCCACCAAGCCGACGAGCGCACCGAGCACCAGCGCGAGCGCGAGATCCTCCTGCTGTTGCCGCACGCGTTCGTCGTCGAGCAGCTGCGGGACGGCGAGCACTGCCTGCTCGCCCGGCTGCCCCGGCCCGACCACGAGATACCCGACGCGCGTGGGCCGGCCGGCGGTCCGCGCATCCATCGTCGCTTCGAGCTCGTCCTCGAGGGTACCGCGGAATACGGGCGGCGCGAGAAACGGATCGACCAACGCGAGCTCCGCCAGGGCCGGCGAGCTCGTCGCGGCCAGCACGCCCCCTCGATACAGCCAGAGCTCGGCATCGAGTCCCCTCCCCAGCTCGGCGACCGAGCTGGCGATCGCTTCAGGGGGCTCCTGGGCGACCGCCTGGGCGCCCCCGTAGGCGTCCCGCAACGTTTGCCGAATGAGCAGGTCGCCCGAGCGGCGGGCCTCGTTCCGCAACCGCGCGAAACTCCACGCGGCGAACAGCAGCACCGGCAGAACGAAAAACGCGACGAGCACCGATGTGAGTTGCGCGCGGTAGCTCGTACGTAACGTCGTGACGACCGCCGGCAGCCGAGCCCGCCAACCTTCCGCGATGACCAAGCCGAACAGCCACACGCCGACAAGCAGAGCGACGTCAAGCCCAACGACGAGGATTCCGCGCACCAACAACGTCCACGGCCCACCCAACGCAACCGCCAGGTGCACGTGACGTGCGCCGCCAGGCAGGTCGATCTGACGTTCGCCCCGGGCGCTCCAGCCCTCGCGCCGCCATGCCACCGCGCCGCCGAGCACCGACAAGTGACTCGTCGGCGAGAGCGTGATCGTGTACGGCGGTTCGATCCCGGGGTCGCCGCGGAGAAAGCGTGCCACGCGATTCGGTGGGAGCAGCCGCGTGCGCGGACCCACGCCGACCGTTATCACCGTACCGTTCGCGAGTGGGGCCACGAGGACATAGTGGATGCCGGGAATGCGTTCCAGCCGTTCGATGCACGGACCGTCGGTGGCCGTGTGGGCGAGCGCGGACAGGAGGCCTGGCCGAAGATCGAGCTGCGATAATTGCAGCTCAGCCAGCGGTTCCCGCTCCGGCCCCGGCCCCCACAGCTCGAGCATCGCCGGATAATCCTCCGCGATGAGCGGCGATCCGACCCACAGCGCGTACAGATCGCCCGCGGTGCGCGGCGGCGGTAGAGACATGGCGGTCACCTGCTGGCTGAATCGTTCGAGCAGCGCGACCGCGACCGGATCGCCTTCGTGCCCGAGCCGCTGCGCGTCGCGAGTCGCGAGCGACAGCCGCCCCTCGACCGCGGCGCCCCATGCGAGCAAGGCGGCGGCTGTTCCCGCGACCACCGGCATGCCGACCAGCGCCCAGCGCCGCGGCGCCGGCAGAATCGCGCCGGCCAATGAAGGAAGCCACAGGAACGTGTACCATTCCGGCCAGGCTCCAGAGGGACTCCACAACCACAGTCCCCCGATCGCCGCGATGGCGCCCCATGTGCACGCGGCGGGAAGCGCCCACGACCCCCGTTCGGGTTCGGTCGGCCCGCGTACCAAGGCAGCCGCGAACAAAATCAGGGCCATCGCGGTCACGGCCAACGCGGCCTGCCACGAGAGCCACAACTCGATGCTGACACCATTCGCCGGTGGTGCGATGCCACGCCCGAAGAAGCGTACCAGGTAGGGCGCGGCCACGATCAGTAACGCCGCGACGGCTGTGCCCCACCATGTGCGACGCAGTCCGCGACGCCATGACCAGCCGGCGGCGAAAAGCAGGAGCACGCCGGCAACGAGCAGCGATCCTGCCGACGTCCCAATCCCGAGAACGGAGCGATAGAACGTCGCCGGCGAAAACAACGCCGCAGCACCAACCGGCGCGCGCAGCAATGTCCAGGCAGCCACGAGCAGCACACCCCAACGCCAACCGCCCGGCGGCGCCGCCAACAGCAGGACGGCCAGTAAAACGGCGAGTCCGAGCCGCGCCAGCCAGGCGGTCTTCGTCACGGCCGCGAGCTTCGCGTCGCCCTGCGAGGGCGGGATCATTTGTACGGAGAAGAGCGTGTCTCCGGGCGCGCATGCTTGCGACGGCGGCGTGCGGGGATTGCAGATCTCGAAGACGCTGGAGTCGCGCGGTCCCTGTCCGGGCGGAAATAAGCGCAACGATACGCCATGTGCCTGCGCGAATTCCGCGGCCAGACTGCGATCGGCATCGGCGATCGCGGGCGCCGCGGACAACAGCACACTGCCGACTGACGTCCCGGTTTGTGTCTGGCGCCGTGCCTCGAGCACGGCGTAGAATGGAGTCATGACCGTCTGCAGCTCGGTCGTATCCCGCGCGGCGGGAATCGTGCGGTGGCGGCCCGCCCAGGCAATCATCGTGGATTCTGCGCCGCCCGCGAGTATCGCTGCGCCGCGCTCCACGGCCACGCCGGACGCGACCGCATCTCGGAGTCGATCGAACACCGCCTCCCGCGGCAGTGGCGCAGCGGTGGCGCCACGCTCGGCCAGCCGGCGAGCCTCGGCGATCGCTTGGCCCAATGACACTTGGAGGGAGCGCGAAGCCGACGTGACGAGTCGCTCGCGGAGCGCGGGCCAACAGCACTCGATCCGCCAGACGCGCAGCGCACCGCCCGCGAGGATGACGCCGAGCAGCACGCTCAGCAACGCCGCCGCGACACCCACTTTCCGTCGCGGCGCGGGCGGTCGGACGGCCAGCGCCAAACCCACGAGACCCGCCACGGCGGCGAGCACCGCCCAGACGGCGGCGTCGCTGCGCAGCCATTCGGCCGTCGCCAGGCTGGCAAAGCAGCCCGCGATTACGACGTGAGCTTGCCGCTGCACCTGAGCGTTCTCACCCCCGACGCGGTGCGCGCCGCCCTCGCGCGCGACTCCCGGCTGTTAGTGCCTGTCGGCACGTGCGAACAACACGGACCCCACCTTCCGCTGGGCTGCGATACATTAATCGTTGAGCGACTTGCCGATGACCTCTCGTCCGGCTTCGCGATTCTGCGGGCGCCCACCGTCGCGTACGGCGTCAACACCGCCACCAAACGCCCGTATCCCGGCAACGCCGCGGTCCGACGCAAGACGCTGCACCGCTGGATGAACGACTTGCTGGGCTCGTGGGAGCAGTGCGGCGTCGACGCCTTCATTATTCTTACCGCGCACGGCCACGACCCCCACCAGGAAGCGCTATCGACGCTGCGCACCCGGCGGGCACGAATCTTCACCGTAGACATCTTCGCGCTCGACTTCACGGACTACCTCGACGATCCGGGCGGGCCCACGCACGGCGGCGAACTCGACACCTCGCTCATGCTGCACCTCGCCCCCGAGCTCGTCCGGATGGACCTGGCCCAGGACTATCCACTGACCGAGCGCCAGGTGGCCCATTACCGGCGGGGCGGCGCCGGATCCGTCCCGGCGTTGTCGCCGGGGTCCGTAGGGAGACCGACCCTCGCGTCGGCCGAAAAGGGTGCGCGCCTGTATAAGATGATTCGTGACCGCATCGCGACGCGAGTTTTGGGAGCCGTAGCCGCATGACCACGGGTCTCTTCGCGCTGTTGCTGCTCCAAGCAGCCGGCTCCCCGCTGGACGAAGGCGTGCTCGTCGTGCGCGTCGACACCCTCGAGGTCGCGCGCGAGTCGTTTCGCCTGACCCACGGCCGGCTCTCCCGTGGTGAGGATGGGTGGACGCTTGCCACCACGATCCGGTATGACCGGGCGCGCCCGGTCATCGTGCTCGCCCCTATTCTCGAGGTGAACGGCGACACGATGCCCGCCACGCTGCAATATGACGTCGCCGATCCCCGGCAGCCGTCCCGTATCCTCGGTGAGCTCGGCCGCGGGCGGTTCACGGTACGGTTGGTGGCTCGCGCGACCGAGCGGGCGCGCGAGTTCGCGACGGGCCCACGGGCGGTCGTGCTCGACGATTCCGTCTTTGCCTCATATGTCTTCGCCGCCTGGCGCGCCGCTTCCGAACCCTCCCAGCTCACAGCGATCTACCCCCGAGCGCTGCGGCGCGAAACGGTCCAAGTCCAGGACCTGGGGATGGCCTCCACCAGCCTCAATCGTGACCCGGCCCGCCTGCGCCACATCACCGTTGCCGGTGACCAGCAGGACACCGTGCATGTGTGGCTGGATGAGCATGGGCGCTTGATGAAGGTGGAGGTCCCGAGCCGGCGCCTCATCGCGGAGCGCCTCGCAGGTAGCTAGGTTCAGTCGCAGGCCGAAACCGCCTCAGGCCCTTGCGCGTAGGGGGGTGCGCTTCGACCCACGACATATCTTTTCAAGGACGACCATGAAACAGCTGGTGCTCATGGCAGGCCTGATCTTTGGCCCCGCCGCCGTTGCAGTTGCGCAGCAGCCCACAACTCCCACGAAGCCAGCCATGACGGCGGGTCTGTCGCTCAGCGATGCCATCGCGGTCGCGCGCGAGAAGAACCCCGCCTATCGGCAGGCCCTGAACAATCGAGCCCCGGCGGCATGGGGCGTTCGGGGCGCGTATTCCAGCCTGTTGATCCCGTCGATCATTGCTTCGGGCGGGATGAGCTACACCGGCCCTGGGTCGCAGACGTTCTTGTCGTCGAGCTTCACGCAGAGCGTCTCCACGGTCTCTTCATTCTACGATCTCGGACTCTCGTGGCAGTTGTCCGGCACCACGCTGTCCCAACCGGGACTCGCGAAAGCCCAGCAGCGCGCCGTCGATGCCGACGTCGCCGGGGCGGAGAACGCGCTCGTCACCGGGATCAAGCAGCAGTACCTGACCGTCCTGCAGGCGCGCGCACAGGCTGACCTGGCGCAGAAGACGCTGCAGCGCAACGAAGAGTTCCTGAAGCTCGCGCAAGCACGCTACAGCGTCGGTCAAGCGACGCTGATCGATGTCCGCCAGGCTCAAGTCGCCCGCGGGCAGGCGGAAGTTGGCCTGCTCCGCGCCCAGACACTCGTCAACGTGGAGAAGCTGCGGCTGTTCGAGCAGATGGGCGTGACGCCCCCGCTCGACGTGGCGGCGGTGCAGCTCACCGACTCGTTCAGCGTCGAGACGCCGCAGTGGCAGCTCGCGGATCTGATGACCGTGGCGGAGCAGCAGAACCCCGCGCTGAAGGCGTTGCGCGCGCGCGAAGGCGCGGCCGCCTGGAACGTGCGCGCCGCGACGTCCAGCTACGGGCCAGCCGTGTCGCTCTCGGCAGGGTGGTCTGGCTTCACACAACAGTTCACCGACGTCGATCCGATCATTTTCAGCCAGCAGGCGGCCTTCGCGAACGAGTATTCGCAATGCCAGGACAACAACACGATCCGCGCGAACGCGGGCCTGCCCCCGAACGACTGCAGCGGCTTCATCTGGGGCGCGTCCACCGAGCAGGCGCTGCGGAACCGGAATTCCGTCTTCCCGTTCCAGTTCACGCGGCAGCCGTTTCAAGCCCGTCTGACGCTGACGTTGCCGATCTTTAACAACTTTGCGCGGGAGCTGAGTGTCTCAAATGCACGCGCGCAACACGGCAACCTCGAGGAGTCGGTGCGCGCGCGCGGCCTGGCGGTGCAGACTGAAGTCAGCCAGGCATTCCTGACGCTGCAGACGGCGTTTCGGACCGTCGGACTACAGGATACCAACCTCAGCGCTGCCCACGAGCAGCTCCAGCTCGCCACCGAGCGCTACCGTGTCGGCTCGGGCACCTTCTTCGAGCTGCTGGATGCTCAAGTCGCCGCGCTGCGTGCCGAGAGCGACGCCGTCAACGCGACGTACGACTACCACAAGGCCCTGGCGGCATTGGAAGCCGCCGTCGGCCGCAGCCTGCGTTAACCGAGAGGATCGAGCCGCCATGTCCAAGCGGAACAAGATGTTGTTGGGTGGGGGAGGAATCGTTTTCCTGGTCGTGCTGGTGATGGTCAGTGCCAGCGCGAAGCGCGAGAAGGGCATCGAGGTGCGCTTCGAGACCGTCGGCCGGCGCGACCTCGTGGCCGCGGTCACCGCCAGCGGGAAAATTCAGCCCAAGAAGAAGGTGGACATCAGCGCCGACATCACGGGCCGCATCACCCGGATCGCCGTGCGCGAAGGTGACCTGGTCCAGAAGGGCCAATTCCTCCTGCAGATCGACCCCACGATCTACCAGGCGAATCTGCAGCGCGCGCAGGCGGCGATGTCGTCCGCTGAAGCGGGCGCCGTGCAGGCGCGGGCTTCGCGGGATCAGGCGCAGCGGGCGCTGCAGCGCACCAAGGAGCTGCGCGAGCAGAATCCCAACCTCATTTCGCAGGAGCAGCTCGAGCAGGCGCAGACCGCGTTCGACATCGCCGAGGCGAATCTGACGGCGGCCCAACACCTGGTCGAGCAGGCCCGCGCCGGCTTGCAGGAATCGCGCGATCAGCTCGCGAAGACGCATCTCGTCGCGCCGATGGCCGG
Source organism: Gemmatimonadota bacterium (assembly GCA_046728135.1). Taxonomy (GTDB): domain Bacteria; phylum Gemmatimonadota; class Gemmatimonadetes; order Gemmatimonadales; family GWC2-71-9; genus 20CM-2-65-7. The sequence goes on from JBKPDZ010000053.1 coordinate 28,606, forward strand.
TCGCGTTACGCGCCTCGCCGTCGAAGAGGGCGAGGTGGCGGTGCCCGGCACGTTCTCGCGCGAGACCGGGCTGCTGCTCACGATCTCCGATCTGTCCGTCATCCAGACCAAGGTGCAGGTGGACGAGACCGATGTCGTCCGGCTCCACATGGGCGACTCGGTCGAGGTTACGATCGACGCGTTCCCCGACACCACGTTCATCGGCCGCGTCACCAAGGTCTCCAACAGCGCGATCCTGACGGCCGCCTCGGCCGTGGGCGGCGCGCAGAGCGATCGCGCCGTCGACTACGAAGTCGAAATCACGCTGTCCAACCCGCCGGCGGAAGTGCGTCCCGATCTGTCGGCCACGGCGCGGATCATCACCGACACGCGCAAGCAGGCGCTGGCAATCCCGATCATCGCGTTGACGGTGCGCGAGAACACGCCGATCTCGACGGAGCAACGCTCCGGCGGGCGCGGCACCGCGCAGGCCGCGACGCCTCCCCCCGCACCCGATACCGGCAGACGTGGTGCCGGCAATAAGAAGGAGACGGAGGGCGTGTTCCTCGTCCACAGCGGGATCGCGACGTTCCACCCCGTCAAAGTGGGCATCGCGGGCGAGGAGCACTTTGAGGTCGTCGAAGGCGTCCATCAGGGCGACACGATCGTCGCGGGCCCGTATCAGGCGATCCGCGACCTGAAGGAGGGCGCGCGCGTGCGCCCGAGCAAGGAGTCGAGTGACACCACGGCCCGGCGCCGCTCATGAGCACCGTCCAGCTGTTTCGCACGGGTGATACGCCGCTTCCCGACGTCATCATCCTGACGCACAAGCTGACGCGCGAGTACGACATGGGCTCCGAGCTCGTGCGCGCGCTGCGGGGCGTGAGTGTCCAGATCCAGCGGAACGAATATGTGGCGGTGATGGGACCGTCGGGCTCGGGCAAGTCGACGCTGATGAATCTGATCGGGTGCCTGGACACGCCGACGAGCGGCGAGTACTGGCTCAATGGCCAGAAGGTCAGCGACCTCGAAGACGACGAGCTCGCCCGGATTCGCAACCAAGAAATCGGGTTCGTCTTCCAGACCTTCAACCTGCTGCCGCGCGCCGATGCCCTGCATAACGTCGAGCTGCCGCTCATCTATGCCGGCATGCCGGCGCGGACGCGGCGCGACAAAGCGGTGCACGCCCTCGAGCGCGTCGGTCTGGGCGACCGCATGGATCACAAGCCCAACGAGCTGTCGGGCGGCCAGCGCCAGCGCGTGGCGATCGCGCGCGCGCTGGTGAACGAGCCCAGCATCCTGCTCGCGGACGAGCCGACGGGCAACCTCGACTCGGCGACGAGCACGGAGATCATGGGCGTCTTCGCCGAGCTCCATCGCCAAGGGCAGACGGTGGTGATGGTGACGCACGAGCAGGACATCGCCGCGCACGCCGCGCGCGTCATCACATTGCGCGACGGCCTGGTCGCGACGGACCAAGCCCGGGCTGCCTAGTGCCGTTGTTCGAAGCTCTTCGTCTCGCACTGCAC
>JBKPDZ010000054.1:0-7368 GCA_046728135.1 Gemmatimonadota bacterium
CGCCAATGGTGTGGAGGGTGCGGTCGGTACGGCCGGTGCGGTGTTGGTCGGGCTGTTCGCGCTGTCCGCCGTCGGGATTGTCACGGTGGGGTGGCATCCGCTGACGCTGCTGAGAACGAGGGACGGGGGACGGGGGACGGGGGAGGGGGAAAAACCCTCGGCGAAACCGAAGCGTATTGTCGTGCCTGATGATGAGGACGAGCACCCACGCGTCCCGCGTCCCTCGTCTCCCGTCACACAGGCGCGGAAGCCCAAACCCGCCCCGCCGCCGAAGCCCGCCCCGCCGCCGCCTCCGGGCTCGCTCATCCCACCCATCGACTTGCTGACCGAAGGTCCCGGGGCGGTGGAAGATGCCGACGCCGCGCAGATCGAAGAGATGGGCCGGCGGCTGGTGGCGACGTTGGAGACATTTCGCGTCGGCGCGCAGATCGTCAACAAGACCGTGGGGCCGGTCGTCACGAGGTTCGAGCTTGAGCCGGGTCGGGGCGTGAAAGTCGGACGCGTGTCGTCCCTGGCCGACGATCTCGCGCTCGCCATGCGCGCGCAGTCGCTGCGCATCGTAGCGCCGATTCCGGGGAAGGCCGCCATCGGGATCGAGGTGCCCAATCCCACCCCGCGCCTCGTGCACGTGCGGGATTTGATCGACAGCGCGGAGTTCCGCCGGGCGGCGCGCGTGCTGCCCGTCGTGCTCGGTCGCAATCTCGAAGGCGAAGAAGTCGTGGATGATCTCACGAAGATGCCGCACCTGCTCATCGCCGGCGCAACCGGCTCGGGCAAATCCGTGTGCATCAACGCGATCATCACGAGCCTGGTTTACGCGCACGGGCCCGACAAGCTCAAGCTGTTGATGATTGACCCGAAGATGGTCGAGTTGTCGATGTACAGCGCGTTGCCGCATCTTGGCTTGCAGGTTGTCACCAGTCATCACAAGGCGGCGAACGTGTTGAAATGGGCCGTCTGGGAGATGGAACGGCGCTACCGTCTGTTGCACGCGAATCACGCGCGCAACATCACGGACTTCAACAAGAAAGTCGAAGCCAAGGCGCCGCTCAAAGGGCCTCGCGAAACGCTGGCGACGCAGGCCGGGATTCAGAAAGAGCTGCCCTTCGACGCCGTGTACGCCAGCGGCATCCTGCCATACATCGTCCTGGTCGTTGACGAGCTCGCGGACTTGATGCTGACGGTGCAGGGGGAGATCGAGACGCCGCTCGCGGTGCTGGCCCAGAAGGCGCGCGCCATCGGCATCCATCTGATCCTCGCGACGCAGCGTCCGTCGGTGAACGTCATCACCGGTCTCATCAAGGCAAACTTCCCCTGCCGGATCGCCTTTCGCGTGTCGGCGAAGGTGGACAGCCGCACGATCCTCGATCAGAACGGCGCCGAGACGCTGCTGGGCAACGGGGACATGCTGTTCCTGCCGCCGGGTAAGAGCGAGCCGCTGCGCGTGCAGGGGGCGTTCATTTCGACAGACGAGACCGAGAAGTTGATGGAGTGGTACAAGAAGCACGCACCCACGCCGGCGACGGTACCCGGGACCTCGATCGACGAACAGGTCACGGCGCTCGAGAAGGCGGAGAAAGAAGAAGACGGATCCGGGAGTCAGGAGTCAGGAGCTGGGGAGCGCGATCCGCTGTTCCGGCAGGCCGCCGAGGTCTGCATTCAGAATCAGCTCGGCTCGACCTCGTTGCTGCAACGGCGCATGAGCATCGGCTACGGGCGAGCCGCGCGCATTATCGATCAACTCGAGCTCGCGGGAATTCTGGGCCCGGCCAACGGATCCAAACCGCGGGATGTACTGGTGGGCTTGGAAGAATTGGACGAGCTCACCGGACCGGAGAGCGCAAACTCGAGCCCCTAGAAACTGATCCGTCACGCGCATTTGTGGTTATTGCGGACCGACGGAACCCGTTAGCTTGGGGCCGTGTCGAGCGGCATCCACAGCGACCCGGAACATTGGAGCGATCCTCGTCACCAGCGAGGGCTCGCGGGTGAAGAACAAGCGATCCGTTACTTGCAGGCCCGCGGGTGGGAGATCATCGCGCACCGATTTCGCGTCGGACGGATCGAGCTGGACCTCGTCGCGCGCCGCGGCTACCTGGTGGCCTTCTGTGAGGTGAAGACGCGTCGGGGCACGGCATTCGGCAGTCCGTTCGAGGCCGTGACGGGCGCCAAGCGTCGCGAAATCGTGAAGGCGGCGCGTGTGTGGATGGACCGCTACGGCCAACGCGGCGACGTGTACCGCTTTGACTGTATCGGTATTATTGACAATAAGTTAGAGCATCTGGAGGATGCCTTCCGTCCTGGATGGCGGTAACAGCTGTTTCGGTATATATTCGGGCCTCACACGAGGAGGCTCGCCACCATGTCGAGGTCCATCATGGCTGAACAGCAGCAAAGCAAGCTGACCGACGATCGCCGCAAAGCGCTCAACCTCGCCATCACGCAGATCGAGAAAACGTGCGGGAAGGGGTCCATCATGCGGATGGGCGCCGACTCGCCGCAGGTGCGCGTGGCGGGGATCTCGACCGGCGCGATCAACCTCGACGCGGCCATCGGGATCGGCGGGATCCCGCGCGGCCGGGTCACGGAGATCTTCGGCCCGGAGTCGAGCGGCAAGACGACGCTCGCGCTGCATGTCGTGGCGCATGCCCAGCGTCAAGGCGGTGCGGCCGCCTACATCGATGCCGAGCATGCGCTCGATGTGGAGTACGCCAAGAAGTTGGGCGTGGACATCGAGAACCTGCTGGTCTCGCAGCCCGACACAGGTGAGCAGGGCCTCGAGATCTGCGAGATCCTGGTGCGCTCGGGTGCGGTGGACGTCGTGGTCGTCGATTCGGTCGCGGCGCTCGTGCCAAAGGCCGAGATCGAAGGGGAAATGGGTGACTCGCTGCCGGGGCTCCAGGCGCGGCTCATGAGCCAGGCGTTACGCAAACTGGCTGGTGCGATCAACCGCTCGCGCACCGCCGTCATCTTCATCAATCAGCTACGCGAGAAGATCGGGATCATGTTCGGGAATCCCGAGACGACGAGCGGCGGCCGGGCGCTGAAGTTCTACGCGTCGGTGCGGCTGGATATGCGGCGCATCGGTCCGGTGAAGGAGCGCGAGATGGTCATCGGCAACCATGTGCGCGTGAAGGTGGTAAAGAACAAAGTCGCACCGCCGTTCCGCCAGGCGGAGTTCGACATCATGTTCGACGAAGGGATCAGCCACGAGTCACTGCTCGTGGACATCGCGGCGGAAGCCGGCATCATCGAGAAGTCAGGCGCGTGGTACTCGTACGGCAAAGAGCGAATCGGACAGGGGCGTGAGAACGCCAAATTGTATCTGAAGGACCATCCCGAGATGTCGGCTGAAGTCGAGGCACGCGTGAAGGAGCACCTCGGCGTTCGTAGTGCAGAGACGGGTGGTCCTCCCGGTGCCGACGAGGATACGCCCTCGAGCGAAGAGTGATTCTCACCGCACTCGCCCCCGATCCACGCCGGCCGGACTATAGGCTGGTCGAGGTGGATCGGGGGCGTTTCGCGTCCCTCCGGGCCACAGATCTCGCGGATCTCGAACTGCGGATTGGGGCAGAGATTCCCGCGGTCATATTCGAGCGGCTCCGGGAGCTGGCCGACCTCGAAGCCGCGCATCGCGCCGCGTTGCGTGCGCTGGCCCGGCGGGCTCATGCGCGCTTCGATTTGCGGCGCCGGTTGCTCCAAAAGCAGCACCCGGCGGCGGCCATCGATGGGGCGCTCGATCGGCTCAGCGCGGCCGGCCTGCTCGACGATACACGCTTCGCCAGCGACTACGCGGCCGCGAAGGCGCGCCGCGGACGCGGTCCCGCGCGGCTCATTGGCGACCTGCTTGCCCAGGGCATCGATCGTCGCGTCGCGGAGGAGGCCGTGCACGTTTCGCTTGCCGCCGAAGGTGTCGATCCGGCGCGGGCCGTGCGCGCGCTGGCGGCGAAGCGCGCGCGGCAGCTTGCGGGGTTGCCGGCCGCAGTGCGGAAGCGGCGGTTGGTGGCCTTTCTGGTGCGGCGCGGGTTCGGGGGTGCGGGGCTCAGAGAGGTGGTGGAAGAGCTGGCGTCCTAGAAGCCCTTAACTCAAATCCTTCCTTTCAGTTGCAACGCTGTGCACGCTATATTTTCGGGATGAAGTCCGCCGACATCCGCCGCAAGTTCATCGAGTACTTCAAGGCCCAGCGGCACCAGGAGGTACCGAGCTCCTCCCTGGTCCCCGCCGACGACCCCACGCTCCTCTTCACCAACGCCGGGATGGTGCAGTTCAAGCGCGTGTTTCAGGGTCTCGAACATCGTGACTATTCGCGAGCCGTTACCTGCCAGAAGTGCGTGCGCGCGGGCGGCAAGCACAACGACCTGGAGCAGGTCGGTCATACGGCGCGCCACCATACGTTCTTCGAGATGCTGGGCAATTTCTCGTTCGGCGACTACTTCAAGAAGGAGGCGATCGCATACGCCTGGGAATGGGTGACGAGCCGCGAGTGGCTCGGCATCGATCCGGACCGTCTCTATGTGACGGTGCACCATTCCGACGATGACGCGCGCACGCTCTGGCGGCAGGTCACGGGGATCGCGGACAGCCGCATCTTTGGCTTGGGCGACAAGGACAACTTCTGGCAGATGGGTGACTCGGGACCGTGCGGCCCGTGCTCGGAGCTGCTCGTTGACATCCGGAGCACGGAGCGGGGAGCACGGAGCAGGGACCTGAGCCTCGAAGAGTTCGTGCGCATCAGTGAAGCGGGACAGCTCCTGGAGATCTGGAACCTCGTCTTCATGCAGTATGATCAACAGCCGGATGGCACGCGCTCCGTGCTCCCTGCTCCGTCCGTAGACACCGGCGCCGGCTTGGAGCGGATCTCGGCGGTGATGCAGGATGTCCCCTCAAATTTCGACACCTATCTCTTTCAGACGATCATCGCGCAGGCAGTCGCGGTCGTCGGCCGGCCGTACGACCGCGGTCCGGCGGGCGCGCCCTACCGCGTGCTCGCCGACCACGCGCGCGCCGTCACGTTCCTCCTGGCCGATGGCGTCTATCCATCCAACGAGGGTCGCGGGTACGTGTTGCGCCGCATCCTGCGCCGCGCGGTACGCCACGCCTGGTTGTTGGGCCGCCGCGAGCCGACTCTAGCGCCCCTGACCCGCGCCGTCACGGGAACGATGGGCGACGTCTATCCCGAGCTCGTCGCCAAGGAGCCGCACATCGAGCGCGTGACCCGCGCGGAGGAGGAGCGGTTTCTCGAGACGATCGAAGGCGGGCTCGCGCGCATGGAGGAGCTGCGCCACCAGCCGGTCATCTCCGGAGAGGACGCGTTCAAGCTGTATGATACGTACGGCTTTCCGCTCGATCTCACCCAGATGATCGCGGCGGAGCAGGGCCATCCGGTCGATGTCGAAGGCTTCGAGCAGGCGCTCGGGCAACAGCGGCGGAGATCGAGGGCGGCGAGGAAAGTCGGCGGCGCAGAGAGTCGGCGGCGAATGGGCGGCGACTGGGTTGAGGTCAAGAAGAAGGGTAAGCAGAGGTGGGTTGGGTACGAGGCGACCAAAGCTGAAACCGAACCCATCGCCTTCCGGCAGTCCGGTGATCAGCTCGAGATTATTCTCGAGGAAAACCCGTTCTACGCGGAGTCAGGTGGACAGGTCAGCGACACGGGCGTGGTGAAGGGCGACGGGTGGGAGCTGACCGTCGAAGAAGTCGCAAAGGTCGATAGCAGGAACGCCGTGGTCGGCACGTTCGGTGAGACATTTGAGCCGACGCCCGCCCTGGCACAGGTCAACGAGGTGCGACGCCGCAACATCGAGCGCAATCACACCGCGACGCATCTGGTGCACGCGGCGCTGCGCAAAATCCTCGGCACGCACGTGCGTCAGGCGGGTTCCGTCGTGGCTCCCGAACGGCTGCGCTTCGACTTCAGTCATCACGGCCCGATCAAGGGCGACCAGCTGGCGGCGATCGAGGCGGAGGTGAATACGCACGTGTGGGAAAATCTGCCGATCGAAACGCGGCAGATGGCCTACAAGGACGCGGTAGCTGCGGGAGCCATGGCGCTGTTCGGCGAGAAGTACGGCGACGTCGTGCGCGTCGTGGATGTGCCCGGTGTGTCGCTCGAGCTGTGCGGCGGCACGCACGTCGCCGCGACGGGGCAGATTGCGCTGTTTCGCTTCACGCACGAGACGGGCGCGGCAGCCGGTGTGCGACGGATCGAGGCGCTCACGGGGCCGGCGGCCTATCGGTACGCGATCGAGCTGCAGCAGCGGCTTCTGGAAGCCTCGGCATTACTGAAGACACAGCCCGAGCACCTGGCCCGGCGCATCGATGCGATGCTCGAGGAGAATCGGAAGCTCGAAAAACGGGTCCAGGAGCTGCTCAAAGGAGGAGCCGGGAGTCAGGAGCCGGGGACGGTCGAGAAGATCGGGAATGTAGAACTGCACATCACGGAGTCCGCTCTCGAAGATCGCACGCAAATTGCCGCGATCATGGATGGCTTCCGGGAGAAGCATAAGGATGCTATTTCGGTGCTGTTTACCATCAGCGGTCGACCAGGCATTCACGTGGCCGTCACCAATAACTTGATTGCCAAGGGCGTCAAAGCCGGTGACATCGCCAATGCCATCGCCGCCACCACGGGCGGAAAGGGCGGCGGCCGTCCACAATTCGCGTCGGCTGGAGTCGGCGACCCCAGCAAGATGGGTGAAGCGCGCGCGCAAACTCCTCGCATCGTCAGAGAATTGCTCAACCAATGACGCGAGATGACGTTCGGGCTTGGTTGGACTCGCGCCGACCCGCACCGCCGGCGGCACTTCGAGAACGCCTGGTGCGGGCCGTACATGACCGTATCCCGACTCCTGACTCCGGGCTGCCCGAGTACTTGGCGCAGCTGGGCCAGAAGTTGCTCCAGGGTGTAGTGAGCAAGCCGCACGGTGGCCGTGAGCTGGCGCTGGACCTGCTCGCGGCCGACGCGTTCGCGACGTACGCTTTCGAAGCCCAGGCGGAGGAGGAATCCATCGATGAGACTTGACGGTCAGGGATTGCTCGTGCTCGTGGATCCGGTCCGGACCGATGGTGCCGCGGCCGCACGCATCGGCCGGGCGGCGAAAGCGGCGGGTGTGCGCGGCTTCCTGATTGGCTCGTCGTTCGACGGTGCGGCGCAGACACACGAAGTCGCCCGCGCCCTGCGCCGCAGCGCGCCCGGCGTGCCCGTCGCGCTGTTTCCGGGCTCCGCGATGCAGCTCACCGATCAAGTGGATCTCGTGCTGTTCCTGTCGCTCGTCTCCGGACGCAATCCGCAGTATCTGATCGAGGAGCACGTCCGCGCCGTGCCGTTTCTGCAGCAACATCCGGTACCGACATTGTCGACCGCCTACATCC
>JBKPDZ010000055.1:0-34253 GCA_046728135.1 Gemmatimonadota bacterium
GTCTCGTGGGCTCGGAGATGTGTATAAGAGACAGCACCAAGCGGGTCACCTTGGCCGCGTCGGTCTGTGCGGTCCCGAAGCCGGCGTGATACGGTTGCCGGGCGTCGGGCACGTCGGGATCGGCCAGCTCGATGACGCGGCTGTCGAGAACGGTTGGTGCCCGCGGGGAGTTCGCGATCAGAACCGCAGCCGCCCAGCCTGTCTTCACGCGGAAGCCGAGGGTGCAAGAGCTCATCCCCAATCCTTTGAATCGGGAGCGACGTGCCGCATGGCTCTTAAAAACGAAAACGGGGACGTGGGACGGGGGATGAGGGAGGGGTCGTTGTTGAAATAACCCTTCCCCCGTCCCGCATCACTCGTCCCCATGAGTTTCAAGCCCTCCACTTTCTCCGCCAAAACGTTCACCGTTCCATCGTCCTTTGCGAGTTTGCCGCGCACCAGCACGAACGGTTCACCGCGCACCGCTGCACGATCGCGATCGTAGACGTCGGGTCGTACGATCACGTTCGTCATTCCCGTTTCATCTTCGACGAGGAGGAAGACGATACCCTTGGCGGTCTCGGGTCGCTGGCGGGCGACGACGAGCCCGGCCACCTGACATTTCACACCGGCTTTCAGGTCGTCCAGATCGCGATTGAGCGTGAGTCCAGGTGGTAAGGCATTGCGTACCAGAGACAAGGGATGCCCGCTGGCGGAGAATCCGAGCGTGGCATACTCGGCGAGCAGGCGCTCGTGTGGCGCCAGGCCACCAAACGCCAGGTGCTCATGGGGATGGTGCAGCGCCAGCTCGAGCTGCCGGCGGCCCCGGCCGTCCACCGAGCGCGACGCCTTGGGCGGGAGCCAGAGACCGACTTGCCACAACAGCTCGCGCCGCGTCAGGCCGAAGGCATCGCACCCACCGACCCACATGAGCGCTTCGACGCCCAAGCGTTTAAGCTTGGCCGGCGCGCGGCGAATGAAATCGCTGACGCTCTGGAACGGGCCGTTGTGCTCTCGTTCTACGACGGTGGCGGTCGCCGTTTCTTCACTCCAGTGGCGTATGAAACCCAAGCCAATCCGAACAGCTCCGGCTCCCGCCTCCTGATTCCTGGCTCCTTCAACGGTGCACCAGACATCACTCGCATTGATATCCGGCAGCCGCAGCTCGATGCGGTTGCGCATGGCGTCGCGCCCGAGCGCGTCGAGTGAGTAGAAGCCCATCGGCTGATTATTGAAAAGCGCGACGTAGTACTCGACCGGGTAATAGTGCCGGAGCCACGCCGACTGGTAGGCGAGCAGGCCAAACGCCGCGGCGTGCGACTTGGGAAATCCAAACTCACTAAACGCGGTGACCTGGCCGAAGACTTTCTCGGCTGTGGCTTCGGGGACGCCGCGGGCGAGGGCCCCGGCGCGAAATTCCTCCCAGAAGCCGGTGATGAGGTCGTGCGAGCGGCGGCGGCTCATCGCGCGCCGTAGCGCCTCGGATTGCCCGGTCGTGAATCCCGCGAGTGCCTGACACACCTGGAGCACCTGATCCTGATACAGAATGACCCCGAGCGTTTCGGCGAGGCACTCGCGGAGCAGGGGATGATCCACGGGTGGCTCGTACGGCTGGCCGGCTGCGTGCGCGCGCCGCTGCGCTTCGCGCCGTCGCACGTACGGATTCACCGCGCCGCCGACGATCGGTCCGGGTCGTACGATGGCGACCTCGACGGCGAGATCCTCGAGGTTGCGGGGCCGGCTGCGCCGGATCATCTGGATCTGCGCGCGACTCTCGATCTGGAACAAGCCGATGGTGTCGCCGGCGCAGATGCGGTCGTAGATGACCGGGTCCTCGAAATCGATGCGCGAGAGATCGGGTGCCGTTCCTGTCCGGCGCGCGATCAGCTCGACGCATTCTTCCACCAGCGACAACATGCCGAGGGCGAGGAAGTCGATTTTAATGAATCGCGCATCGTCGCAGGAGTCCTTATCCCATTGGCAGACGACGCGATCTTCCATCGCGGCGCGCTCGAGCGGCACCAGCTCGATCAGCGGGCGGGAGGAAATGATCATGCCGCCCGGATGTTGCGACACATGACGCGGGAGTCCGCGAATGTCGTGCGCGAGCTGGCACAGCTCCTTCCACAGGGGCGCGTCTTTGCGTCCCTGAAATCCCGGCAGGGTGTCCAGCTCGTGGGGCAGGTCTTCCGCTCGACCATCGGCGAGCTTGGCGAGCAGCTCGATTTCGCCGAGTGGCAGGTCGAGAGCCTTGCCGATTTCGCGGACCGCCGACCGCAACCGGTAGGTGGGAAAGGTGCACACCAGTCCGACGTGCTCCGCGCCGTAGCGCGTGTAGACGCGACGAATCAGCTCTTCACGAATCTCGCGGGGGAAATCGAGGTCGATGTCCGGCACCGATGCGAGGGTCTCGGTGAGGAAGCGGCCGAGGAAGAGCTTGTTGGCGATCGGATCGATGTGCGACAGGCCGAGGAGGTAGCACACGATCGAGGAGACGGACGACCCACGCCCCCGCCCGGGCAGGAGGTTGCCCAGGGCGCGACGCGAGCCGCGACGAATGTCGGCGGCGACTTCGCGCGCGAGGTCGAAGAGATCGTGATAGACGAGAAAGAACCCGCTGAGCTTGTGGTGCTCGATGAGCTGCAACTCTTCTGCGAGCCGGCGCACCGCGTGCGTGTGGTAGAGCGAGCCAGGCGGGTAGCGCTCCTGCAGTCGCGCTTGGCACAGCTCGGCCAATGCCTGAGGAGCGGGAGCGCGATCGGCCCCACGGAAGTCGGGGAACGTGTAGCCGAGGTCCCGCGTGATATCGAAGGCCTTACAGCGCTCGGCGATGGCCAACGTCGTGGCGACAGCATCCGGACAGTCACTGAACAGCGCCACGACTTCGTCCAGTGGCCGCAAGTAAAATTCGCTGTTCGGATTTCGGACCCGGTGCGAGCCATCGAGCGTAGTGCGATGCCGGATGGCAACCATCACATCGTGCAGCCGGTGCAGCTCGCGCCGGTGATAGTGGACATTTCCAGTTGCACAGACGGCAAGTTGCAAGTTGCCGGCGATGTCCATCAAAGCGCGACTTAGCGCCATGTCCCCCCTGACGCGATTGCGCTGGACCTCCACGAAGAATCGGTCGGCCCCGAACACCGCCTTGCACTCTTCCGTGAGCCGGCGCGCGGCGTTCAGTCCCTGGTGCTCGAGCATTCGCGGGAGCAGCCCGTCGCGACGGGAGCCGGAGAGAATGATCAACCCATCGCGATGTTCCGCGATTGTGGTGAATGAGAGCCGGGGATCGAGCCGCTCGGCTTTGAGATGCGTTTCCGTCAATAGCCGGCAGAGATTCGCGTATCCGTGCGCTGTTTCGGCGAGCAGGATAAGCTGGCTGCCGTCAGTCAGCGTGACTTCGGCGCCGGTGATGGCCTGGATACCGAGCGGGACGGCGGCGTGAGCGAACGCGAGCGAGCCATAGATGCCGTTGCGGTCGGTCAGTGCGAGTGCGGGAAGCCCGCGCCGATGCGCTGCGGCGAGGATCTCGTCGGGCGGCGACGCTCCGTCGAGGAAGGAGTAGGCTGAATGACAATGCAGCTCCGCGTACATCAGGGCATCTGCGCGAACCATTGGCCGGTGATCAGATCCTGAAACAGCACCATGCGCTTTCCCCCCTCCAGCATCACTTCCATGTAGTTGCGCACAATCGCCTGGCGCCACCATTCGTCATCGATGCGCCACGATTCGAGAATGGATTCGACTTTGCCGATCGCTGCTCCGGTCGCTTTGACGACCGTGAGAGCGCCGGACTCGCCCCACTCCAATGCCACCGGCTTCGGCTCGTTTACGGCTCGTAGTCGATCAGTGCGTAACGGCGTTCTGGAATGCGTGACCATGGCTGTACCTCGACGATGTGATAGAGAGCAGAACGCTTCACGCGCATCCGGATCTCGCGCGCGGCGCTCTGCAATGCCCGCTGCTGTCCCGCACGCGCGGCAGCCTGGGCATCGCGCGCGAAGAGCTGCAGCTCGGTGGTGCCGGGAGCGAATGCGGTGAACTCGAGCACGAGTCGCTCGACGGCGCCGGTAGGTGGCGACTGCTCGAGCCGGGTTCGGAGCGGCGCGGCGATGCGGTCGGCGTCGGCAGTGGGGTCCTTCAAGAGAATGTTCGCAAGCCAAGAACGGTTGTCGGATTCCAAATCGGCACGCAGCCGCACCGCATGTACGCGCCAGCCGATGCGGCGGGGATGTTTGAGCGCGCGCGCGATCAGCCGCTCGACCGCGTGCCCGAGCAGTTCGCGCTCGCCGACCGGCGTGAAGAAGGTGAGCGCGGCGACGATCGGCTCGGGGGTGACGCGGCCTTCGACCGGCTCCGCGACGCGGCCGGCAGCGAGCTGCCACAATCGCCGTCCGACATCGCCGAACTGCGCGGTTACCGCCGCTTCGGGAAGCGCCGAGAGCGCACCGAGGGTGCGGACGCCGAGCTGGCGGAGCCGGCGATGCGTATCGCTGCCCTGCGGCAGCACGGCGATGGGTTGGGGAGCGAGAAACTTCTGCTCTTCACCTGCTGGCACCACAATCGCTTCGCTCGGCTTGGCGCGGCTGGCCGCGACCCAAGCGGTGAATTTCCCGACTCCCCAACCCAGCCGGACGGTCGGACGGTCTGACGGTAAGACGGTCTGGCGAATTGCTTCGATAGTACTGGCTGTCGAACCGTAGATCCCTGCTAAGCCATCCACTCCCACATACACGAGTCCCAGTTCCGATGGCTCGACGACGGGACTCACTTCACTCAGTGCCGAGAGCAAAGCGGCAAACCGGTCGTCGTAATGCACGGGATCGGGTTCGATGAGCCGCAGTGTGGGACAGAGACCGATCGCCTGGCTCACGGTCATGCCCGGCTTCACTCCCACATGGCGGGCGAGCGAGGAGACTTGCCAGAGCTTGCGCGTGGTATCTGGTGCGAGCAGCGCTGTGGGGGAGGTGGAGGGGGCGGCCAGTCCCTCACGCCGCGCCTCTTCACACCGAAGTGGAAAGAGGGGAATCCAAACGCAGGCAGCGAGCGAGCTCGTAGGACGACGCGACATTGACAGATTCCCAAAGGGACCCGAATATATCCCGAAACAACCCAACACCGCAAGCTCGCCACGAAAGAGTTAAACTCTTGGTATATTTGGACTTTCGTATGAGCCAGCCTGATCTGTTCGGACCCGAAACGCTTCCCGCCCCAAGTGCGGAAGTCGTCAGTTTGGCTGAGCATATCCCGCCGAGTATCCGTTTCGGAACATCGACGTGGACCTATGACGGCTGGTTTGGCGACGTCTACCACCGACGCTATCGCGGTCCGCAACCCGCCAAGCGACTCGAGGAATACGCCCGGTATCCATTGTTTCGCACCGTCGGAATCGACAGTGCGTTCTACGATCCGCCATCCGAGGCGGAGCTCGAGTCCTACGCCCAAGCGCTGCCACAGGGCTTCCCGTGCGTCAGCAAGGTCTGGGACCGCATCACCGCGAAGCGGCTCGGCCAGGAAGTGCCGCAGCCCGGTCTCGCCGGGATGCGCAATCCGGATTTTCTGAACGCGGCGCTCTTCAAAGAGAGCATGCTCGGTTCGTACAGCCGCGTATTTGGCGATCATGCCGGCTGCTTCGTCTTCGAGTTCCAGGCAATGCGCGGGAAAGATCTGCCCGATCCGTTGCAGTGGGCTGATCAGCTCGACGATTTTTTGAAGGAGCTACCGCGCGACTTTCGGTACGCCGTCGAGCTTCGCAATCCGGAGCTGCTCACCCCGATCCACGGCGAGGTGCTCAAGCGGCACGGCGTGGCGCACGTGTTCAACTCCTGGACCGAGATGCCGCCGATCGGCGAGCAGCTGGACTTCGGTTGGACCGTTCCAGCGGGCTTCACGGTCGCCCGCGCGCTGCTCAAACCTGGACGCCGCTATGCCGATGCGGTCAAACAGTTCCAGCCGTACGACCGCGTGCAGGAGCCGCTGCCGGACTTGCGGCAGGACTTGGTGCGGCTGGTGAGCGAAGCCCATCGCCGAAGGGTGGAAGCGTTCATTTTGGCGAACAACCGCGCCGAGGGGAACGCGCCGGGGACAATCCGAGCCGTCGCGCGCAAGTGGCTCGAAGGTGACGCAGGGGGGGCGACGTGAGGTAGGTAGAGGGGAGGGTTGCTCGAGGGAGGTCTATGCGCCCTGCCATGTTCGCGACGTTGTGTCTCGGCCTCTTCGCTGCCTGCGAGCCCAACGCCACAATCGACCCTGTGACGGTGCAGTGGATGGATTGGCCGGCCGAAGTCAACGCCGGCCAGCCGTTCCGCACCAGGCTCGTGGTATGGGGCGTGTGCGCGCTGCACGCGCAGTTTCGTGCCGGAGCGTCCGCAAATCAGTCGGCGGTCACCTTCGCGCCCTACTTCCTGATCGACAATCACGAGATCGAATGTCTGACAGAACGGTTGCTCGTCCTCGCAATCGACACCGCGGGCATGGCACCCGGTCTCCCCGCAGCTGCAGTGCCCACGTACGCAATGCGCGCTCCCACTCTGACCTTCCGGTTTGCGACTGTCGCTCAGAACCTCCCGGTCAGCACCTTTGGTGAGGTCGTCGTGCGGCCGAGTGGCGCAGACGCATCGCGGCGCAACGCGGCCGGTTACGTGAATGTCGAGCGCGACTCTCTGAACTGCGCGCGCGTGCGGCCCATGGGCCTCTATACGCCCAAGGCTGCCCTCGTGCTCGAAGATCAGGCAGATACGGCAGGATTGTCGGCCGCGTTCGTCAACGGCTACATCCACGACGCGGCCGCTCCCGTGTGCGGGGAGACGCGCGTGTTCCACCTGCTCTCGGGGAACTAAGGCAAGCTCCCTCGCAGCTCCAGCTCGCCCTGCACCGGCATCTTGGCCGGCCGGTAGCGGTCGAACATCGCGCTCTGATTCTTGAACCCGTGCTTCTTGCGAAGTCGCTCGATGCGACGCGAGAGCGCTTTGGCGTAGTCGTGCGGTGCGTAGCCGTGGCCCTTGTACGCGCGCTCGTACTTCGGCACCAGCTCTGGGAAGTGCTCTCCCAACACGGGAAGAAAGCGATCGCGGATGGCCGGGTAGAGCCGCAGCGCCCCCGCGTGAATGAACCGCGCCCCGGCGCCCTTCGCGGCGGCGAACAGCGTGTCAAGATGCGCCACGTCGTCGGTGATGCCGGGCAGAACGGGGGCGATGATCAACCCGGCGTTGACGCCGGCGTCCACCAGCTTGCACAAGGCGCGCAGTCGCGCCGTGGGAACTGGGGAACGCGCTTCCAGCTTGCGCGCGAGCCGGGCGTCGGCCGTGATCAGCGAGACATGCACCTGTAACTCGTTGCGCTCTTGTATCCGGACCAGCAGGTCCGCGTCGCGCACAATCAGCGGGCTCTTCGTGATGATGCCGAACGAAAGTCCTTCGCAGCGCGTCAGACGCTGCAGCACCGCGCGCGTCACGCGAAACCGCCGCTCGGCCGGCTGATAAGGATCGGTCGCCGTGCCGATCACGATGCAGGCGCCGAGCTGGACGCGCTTCAGGTCGGCCTCGAGTGCGCCGACCACCTGCTGCTTCACGAAGATCCGCCGCTCGAACGCTTCCCAGCCGTGGGCGCCGCGGTAGTCGGAGAACTCGGCGTCGGTCAATTTTCCCGCGTCGTGCGCCCGTTCGACGACGTAGCGATGCGTGTACCGCGCGTAGCAGTAGGAGCAGCCGAATTCACAGCCGACGTAGGGATTGAGCGACCAGTAATCCATGCCGGTCGCGGATGGCGGGTTGAGGACCCGCTTGGCCGCGAGCGAAACGAACCGAGTGCCCCGGAGGCGCTCGTCTAGAACGACGGGCGGTTGGGCCGAGGGGCGGATGGGCGGTAAAAGCGGCAGCTGAGTCTGAGGCTTCGGGCGGACCGCCCGGCCGCCCATCGGCCCATCGGCCCAACTACCCACAGCGTGCCCACCCACATTGCGGGCATACGAGGCAACCGGACTGGGGAGCGGTTTTCGCCCCACAGTCGGGGCAAAGCGGCGTTTTGGGCGGTTTTGCCGGGGTCGTGCGACCTTCCATACGGCACCGAAGATAACCCGAAACCTATCTGGCGGCCAGGCGCCTCCAGGCGAAGTAGACGGGCACTCCGAGGAGAACCAGAATCAGACCCAAGAACGCGTAAGTGCGCGTCGCGTCCTGCACGAGCAAGTCGACCGCGATCAATCCAGTCAACACGACATAGAGCCCCGGCAGGATCGGGTAGCCGGGCGCTTTCACCGGGCGTGGTATATCGGGTCGCTTTTTCCGCAGCCGGAAGATTCCGATTGCCGTCACTGTGTAAAAAACGACAGCGGCGAAAATCACGAAATTGAGCAACTGCCCGTACGTGCCGGAGAGGCACAAGACGCAGGTCCAAATCCCCTGCACGACGAGCGCGAGCGCCGGCGTTTTGAACGTCGGATGCAGGTTGGCCGCGGATTTAAAAAAGAGGTTGTCCTGCGCCATCGCATAGTAGACGCGGGCGCCGGACAAGATTAGACCGTTATTGCAGCCGAAGGTCGAGATCATGATCGCCACGGCCATGATGTACAGACCGGGCGCCCCAAACATCGCTTCCAGCGCGGCGGTGCCGACGCGGTCCTGCGGCGCGTGGGCGATCGCGGCCTGCGGCAGCACAACCAGGTACGCCACGTTGGCGAGGACGTAGAGCGACGTCACCGTGATGACGCCGGCCGCCATGGCGAAGGGGATGTCCTTTTCGGGATGCTTGAGCTCGCCCGACGCGAACCCCACGTTGTTCCACGCGTCCATCGAGAACAGCGAGCCGACCATGGCGCCGCCGACCACGGGGAGCACGGCGAGCGTCAGGCCACCGCCCGCCCAGAAGTTCGCACCGAAATTGGCGGCAATCGCTGCGGCATTCCGCCCGATCGTGAGGCCCAACAGCATCAGGCCCGCCAACGCCGCCGTCTTGATCGCGGTCAATGTAGTCTGGATGAACGCGGCCGTGCGCACACCCCGCACGTTGACCCAGGTGAGGAGCACGATCGACGCGATCGCGAAGACGCGTTGCGGCGACAGTCCGACTTGAATCGGACCGATCGGATCGGGAAATCTGATCGTGCTGCCCAGGAAAACATCGGGCGTGAGCTGAGGCCACAGCACCGAGGTGAAGCGCGCGAACGCGACGGCTACGGCGGCGATGGTCCCGGTTTGAATCACGACGAACAGCGTCCAGCCGTAGAGATAGCCGAACAGCGGCGAAATGCCCTCGCGCAGATAGATGTAGTTGCCACCAGCCTTGGGGTACATGGCCGCCAACTCGCCGTACGAGAGCGCGCCGAGCAGCGTCACGACTCCCGACAAGAGCCAAGTGGTCAGCAGCAAGCCGGGGGAATGCACTTGCCGCAGGATGTCGGCCGATACGATGAAAATGCCCGATCCGATCATCGATCCGACGACGAGCGCGGTGGCGTCAAGCCGGGAAATCGCCCGGACGAACTCGACGCGCTGGGGTTGGACGGGGCTGGCGGTCATGAGCCCCTAACCTAGTTGCCGATCCCAGGCACCGCTATCTTTGCGCCACCACGCCCGAGGGGATACCGTGCGTCTCCTGCCGAGAGAAGAAGAGTTCTTCGATCTGTTCACCGAAGTGGCCAATCGCAACAAGGACGCCGTCGAGCATTTACGGCTGCTGTTTCAGGCGACGCCCGACCGTCGCACGCCGCACGTCGAGGCGATCAAACGCCTGGAGCACGAAGCGGATCAGGTGACGCACGAGGTCGTCAACCGTCTGGACCGCACGTTCATCACGCCGCTCGATCGTGAGGACATTCATCAGCTGACCTCGGATCTGGATGACGTCATGGACGCGATGGACGGCACTGCGCGACGCACGCAGATCTTTCGCCTCGGTGTAGCGCCCCAGGGCGTGCTGCGGCTCGTGGAAGTGCTGCAGAAAATGATGGGCGTGCTGGCCGAGGCGGTGAGCCGGCTCAAGAAGGGTGATGACGTCATCAAATATGCGGTGGAAGCGAAACGGCTCGAGGAAGAGGGCGACGCGATCTATCACGAGGCGCTGGGCCAGCTGTTCGAGAAGGAGCGCGACGCGATCGAGCTGATCAAGTGGAAGGAGATCTACGACAATCTGGAGGGCACGCTCGACCAGGCCGAGGACGTCGCGAACGTGGTCGAGTCCATCACGATCAAGCACGCCTGATGGCCGGGTCCGTCTGGTTCGTCCTGGCGATTCTGCTGGTCGCCCTGATTTTCGACTTCATCAACGGGTTTCACGACGCGGCCAACTCGATTGCGACGGTCGTGTCGACCCGCGTGCTGTCGCCGACGGCCGCGGTCGTGTGGGCGGCGTTCTGGAACTTCGTGGCGGCGTTCGTGTTCGGCACCGCGATCGCGAAGACGGTGGGCAAGGGGCTGATCGACATCAATGTCGTCGATTCGACGGTCGTGCTGGCCGGCCTCCTGGGCGCGATCACCTGGGATCTGGTGACGTGGTGGCTAGGGTTGCCGACCTCGTCTTCGCATGCGTTGATCGGAGGCTACGCGGGAGCCGCCGTCGCGAAAACGGGCTTCTCGGCGATCATCGCTAGCGGCTGGACGAAGACGCTGGTGTTCATCGTCGTAGCGCCGGTCATGGGCTTCGTTCTCGCGCTGCTGCTGACCGTCGCATTGTCCTGGACGCTGCGACGATCGCTGCCGCGCCGAGTAGATAAGTCATTCCGCGTACTCCAGCTGGTCTCCGCGGCCGCGTACTCCCTCGGGCACGGGACCAACGACGCCCAGAAGACGATGGGCATTGTCGTTGCCCTGCTCGTCTCGAGCCAGGCGCTGTTCGTGGACTTTCCGATCCAGGCGTTTCACCTCACCGACGCGAACCACATTCCGGTGTGGGTCATCCTCGCCGCGCATGCGGCGATCGGGCTCGGTACCATGGCGGGCGGCTGGCGCATCGTGAAGACGATGGGCCAGCGGATCACGAAGCTGACGCCGTTCGGGGGGTTCTGCGCCGAGACGGCGGGGGCGATCACGCTGTTCGTCTCCTCGCATTACGGCATTCCGGTCAGCACGACACACACAATCACCGGCGCCATCACGGGCGTCGGCGCGGTGCAGCGGTTTTCGGCGGTGCGGTGGGGCGTCGCCGGGCGGATCGTGTGGGCCTGGATCGCCACGATTCCCGCCGCTGCCGGGGTCGGCGGCCTCAGCTATTTGCTCCTGCGGGCCGTCGTCTAGCGACTAGTCCAGCTTGAGCGTCGGGACGCGATGCTCGGTCATCTCCTCGATGGCATAGCGCACGCCTTCAGTCGCTGAACAAGCGGCGGAGCCCACGCTCCGTTTCCGCCAGCGCCTCCTGGAAGTGTTTCAGCTCGCCGCCGTAGCCGAACCGCAGGAAGCCGGGCATGCCGAAGTGATCGCCGGGGCAGAGCAGCACGCCGTGCTGCGCGCGCAGCTTTTCGACGACCTCGGGCGCCGGGATCGCACCGCGATAGCGGGCCCAGCAGATCGCGCCCGCGTGCGGCGCATGCCAGGTGAAGGTGTCGCCAAAGCTCTTGAGCCAGGCTTCCATCACGGGATAATTCGCGTGCAGGATGCGGCGCGTGCGCTCGATGAGCTTTTCACGCACGAGCGGATCGAGCGCGACTGCGGCAAGGTGATCGGACGCCCCCGACGGACCGATCGTCGTGTAGTCGTGGCGCGCCCACGCTTCCTGGCTGAACCCGGGCTGTGAGACGATCCAGCCGATCCGGAGCCCGGGAAGTCCATAGGCCTTCGACAGGCCGTTCACGATGATCAGCTTGTTGTAGCCGCTGCTCCAAAACGATGGCGTCGTCTTGCCGTCGCGCTCGGCGCCCTGGTAGACCTCGTCCGCCAGGATCCAAGCACCGACTTCCGCGGCGCGGTCGAGAATCGCCTTGCGCATCGTGTCGCTGAGCACGTGACCGGTCGGATTATGGGGATTGGTGACGACCACCAGCTTGGTGCCCGGTGCGATCGCGGTGCGAATCTCTTCGGCGTACGGTTCCCAGCCCTCTTTCTCCTGGAGCTGAAACGCCTTCGCCTGCGCGCCGAAGTTTTGCGCCAGGCCCCAGGTCTGCAGGTAGTTCGGCATCATCACGGCGACCGTGTCGCCGGGCTCGAGCAGGCGCCAGCAGGTCACGAAATTCGCTTCGGAGCTGCCCGTGGTCACGAGGACCTGGTCGGGCGAGGCGCCGGGGTAGAGCGCCGCAATCCGCTCGCGCAGCAGATCGGTGCCGTTTGACTGGCTGTAGCCAAGGCGGACTTCGAGCAGTGGCAGCGCGGAAGCGCCGGCGAGGCCGAGCAGCTCCTGGATCGTAAGCGGATGCACGCCGGACTCAGAGAGATTGAAGCGCACCCGGTTTTCCCAGGTGCTCTGCCAGCGTTCGAGATCGAAGGGAACGAAGCGAGTGGGGGGGGCCGGTGTCATAGTGTGTAAAGCTGCCGCAGGTCTTCCGGTTTCTCCAGCCAGTAGTCGGGCGACAGGTCGGTGAGGTGGGCACGATCGAATGGCCCCCACAGGACCGCGGCCGTTTTCACGCCGGCGGCACGACCCGACTCCATGTCGTGAGGCGAGTCGCCTACGAACACCGTCTCGGTATGCTTTGCGCCGAGCTTTTCCAGCGCCTTGAGGACCGGCTCGGGGTGCGGCTTGGAATGGGTCACGTCATCGCAGCCGACGACGACGTCGAATGAATCATCGAGAGCGGAGATGCGCAGGCCGCGCATCGCGCCGTCGCGCAGTTTGCTGGTGACGACCCCGAGCCGCTTGCCGGCCTGCTTGAGCCGCCGGATCTCGTCCACCACGCCTTCGTACGGTTTCACGAGCGCGTCATGGTGCGTGAGATTGTACGTGCGATAAGTCTGCACCATGGCTTCGATCTCGTCCTTGTCGTCGGTGATCTCTCCGAACTGTGCCCACAGGGGCGTCCCGAGTCCCTTGATCCACATGTCGTCGGGCGGCATCGGTTCGTTGGAGCGGTGCAGCGCCATCGTGTGGCGGTAGGAGCGCAGGATGAGCTCGATCGAATCGATGATCGTGCCGTCGAGATCGAAGAGGAAGGTTGTGAAGGGCATCGCTCACAAGCTAGTGCCGGGGCCGTGTGATTGCAGGCAGGCTACGAGCTCGACGCTGAGCGACACATCGGCGGGCTCGGCAGGCGGCAGCGCGTGGTGCCAGGCGAGCAGATCCGGCACCACCAGTGCTTGCGGGCGGGACAACAGATCCCCCAACAGGAGCTCTTCACCGGCCGTCATGCCAGACGCCAGTCGCGACACGAGTCTATCGAGTGCGGTGAGCTGCGCCCCATCGCCGCGTCGCGCGGCACGACGCGCTGCCGACAGCACCCAGGGGATGAGCCGCCGCGCGAAGCGATCCCGGTCACTCGTGCGCCAGCGCGCGTCCTGCACCGCCGCGAGTCGCGATCTGATCAGCGGCGTGGCGGCATCGATCGCCTGTTGCAGCAGACCGCGATCAACAGCTGCCGGCTCAGCGCCAACGGCCGTAGCGAGGATTCGGCTGGCGGCAGCGGGAGACGTGCGCGCCGTCTCGCGTTCGACCACGATCGCTTCGACCAACTTCGCGATGCGCACGATGAGCACGGTGCAAGACTGATCGCCTGCGATTGCCCCGGATGAGCCGGGTGCCGCTGGCGCGGATGAGGACAGGAGCGTCGCCAGTTGATCGCACCAGTCGAGACGGCCCCCCGTGCCGGCGACCTGCTGGGCGCTCACCTTGGTTGCGAGACGCTCCTCGATCGCGAGTGCGCGAGCGAGCGCTGGCGGCGGCAGGAACGTGACCGTCGTGATGGTGCGGTGCGAGGAGCCGAGCCGATCGATCCGGCCCACGCGCTGCGCCAGACGCGCCGGACTCCACGGCAGATCGTAATGCACGACGCGCTCGGCGTCCTGGAGATTGAGCCCTTCGCTCAAGAGGTCGGTAGCGATCAGGACATCGGTCTCTAGCGCAGCGGCCGGCGCCGGTTCACCCTGCGCTTGCGGCGCGAACGCGCGGAGGACCTCCTGCCTCGAGGCGTCGCCCGCCGCGAAGCGGCCAACGTGCCCGAACACGGCGGCGACGCGGCGGTGACGAAGACATTGCAACAAATATCGCGCCGTCGGCTGGGCATCGGTAAAAACGATCGTCTTCGCGGGGCGGGGCTGCACGGTAAGCAGCTGTTCCAGCGCTGCGACTTTCGGGTCGTGGGCGGGGGCACGTACCAGCAGCTCGCGCAGACGCGCGAGAATCTTGCGATCATCGCCGAATGGCGTGCCGTTCGCCGCGTGCTCGAGCAGCAGCGGAAACAGGACCAATTGAATGTCGGATTCAGCGGCACGGGGGAAGCAACGCTGGAACTCGTGCGGCGTCAGCGCACGACCTTCCGCCGCCGCACGCGCGGCAAGGTCGAGATAGGCGTCGTGCCGCGCCAGCGCAGCGCGAAACGCGGGAAGGCTCGATCCCAGGCGGCGCAGCAGCATCAAGCGGAGCAGTGGAGCCGCGCCACTCCCCACCCGCAGCGCAGCGACGCCGGCGGCGAGGTCGGAGATCAACCGGTCGGGTGCCGGTCCGGCACGCAGTGCTTCGGTCGTGGATCGTGGAAACACCATGCGGACCGGCCCCCCCCCGCCGTCGTATGCGGTCTGCACGCGTTCGCGCGAGCGCGCAACGATGACCCGGGCGACGGCGGCGTGTGCCAGCGATCGGTCGGCCTCGCGCCGCGCCGCGTTGCGTAGCGACGGCACGCCCAGTGCCGCGAGCGCATGATCGCGGAGAAAGAGCCGTAGGAGGTGCAAGAGGTCGGCGACGCAATTGTGGATCGGTGTTGCCGTCACGAGCAGCACGCGGCTTCCCACGACGAGGCGTGCCAAGGCACGGTAGCGGTTTGTGTCGGGGTTCCTGAAACGGTGCGCCTCATCGATGACAAAAAGACGGTAAGGGACGGTAAGAGATGGTAAAGGACGGTAAGGGCGGACGCTCAGCGATTCGTGCGTAATGATCGGTGTGTGGTGGACCCCGAAACGGTCCAGCAGCGCACGCCATTGCGGGACGAGGACGGCGGGCACAACAAGGACGAATGGCTCCTGTCGGGCGAGGGCCACTGCGAGCGCGACATAGGATTTCCCGAGTCCCACCTCGTCCGCGAGCAGCGCGCCGCCGTGACGCGTGATAATCGAAGTCAGACGATCGGCGGCCGGGATCTGGTGCGGTGCGAGCCACGCAGGCCAGGAGAGCGGCGGCGCGATCGACGCCCCCGGCGCTCCGTCGAGCATCGCCCGCGCCGCCGTGCAGGCGACGGCACGCGGCGGCGCCTCCCCCGCCGGCTCGAGCGCGATGGCGAGGGGTTCCGCAACGGGAACGAGCTGCTCAGAGAGAATCCGCGGCCAACGCGCGGCGGTCGGCGCCATCGAGTTGGAGGGCATCGGCGACGAGATCGTCAGCGGGTTCGCAGCGCTCGCCTCGCCGAGCGAGCTCCGCCCAGACGGCCGATCCACTTGGCGGAACGGGGAGGCCGCGCACGACCCGCGCATTGAAGCGGCGAAACCCGCCGCGCGCGGGGTCCGCGACGAGCCGCGCGAGGGCGGTCAGCCACCGCGAGTTGAAGAGCGCCGCCAGCGCGGCGGCGTCAGCGGGATCGCGCGTCGCAATGCCGTACACCGTATTGAGCGGCACGAGCTCCGGCCCCGGCACGGCGGCCGCGAGGCGACGGCTCAGATCGGGCCAGACGACCCGATGCCTCGCGCAGCCGAGACTGGTGCGAAACAGCTGCCAGGGAGGCCCAGCGCGGTAGTCCGCGCGCCGGCGCAGGCGCTCCTCGTGGCCCGCGAGGCGGCCCAAGAGGTGGCGCGGTAGCCGCTCGAGGGGCGATCCGTCCGCGCCATGCGTCCACAGCACGAACCGGCGTGGTCGGCAACGCCAGGCCTCAATGTCGCGCCCGCGAATGGCGGGCCGCGCACCCGGGCACTCCCGATCGAGGACGAAGAGATCGTCGGCGCCAGTCTTCACGCCGAGCTGCGGCGTCCAGCGATCGCCCACCGTGGGAAACTCGACTCGGAGCCGGCGGCTGACGCATTCCACACCCGGCCTGAGGATCCACGGCCCGTCGTTCCGCAGCTGGCGCTGGGGAACCGCCGGCGCCGCGCACTTTGCGCCGAGGGCCGTGGCAGTCAGTTCCGTCCCGGTGGGATCGGCGCGCGCGGCAACCAGCGCCATGGGGTACACCGCAGCCCCGAACGCATGCGCGATCTGCTCTGGTAATGGTGCGGCACGCTCGACACACATCGTCTGCGCCATACACCGGCGCAGCGACTCGGCGTAGCCGCTCGTCGCGAGTTTCGCCGGAACGAGCAGCGTGACGACGCCGCCGGCACGCGTGAGCTCGCGGGCCCGTTCGGTGAATGCGACAGCCAGATCCGGCAGATGCGCGAAGCCGCGCGTCGCTGCGGGACGCCAGCAGGTGTAGCGAGCCGCGAGTGTCTCACGGACCCGTGGTGACAACCGTTCGGCGCGGACCCACGGTGGATTGCCGATCACGAGGTCGAACCCGCCGCCGTGCATCACCTCAGCGAAATGGGACTCGAACGAGAAGAACGGAGCGGCGTCCTCCTGGCGCAGCTTGCGCCGCGCGACCCGCAGTTCTCGCAATCCCTGACGCAGCCGCGCCAGCCGCTGGCGTTGCTCGCGGTCCAGCGCGCGGCGCCGGCCGAAGAGATCACGATTCCGCGCCATGCCCAGCAGCTCGGCGATGGCCGCCTCGAGCGCGGTGGCGCCGTCGTCCAGAAGCTTTCGCGCCAGCGCTGCCTCGGCGCGGCCTAACTCCACCTGCGCGGCGCGTTTCTCCGGGCCAGCCAGGAGGAAGTGGCGCTGGCGCGCGTCCGCGAGCCTCCGAACCTCGCCGGTCCCTCCCCGGAAGGCGCGACCGCCGAGTGAGGCGGCCAGCATTAACGGGTCGAGCAGCGCGTCACCCTGCAGGACGTGACCGTCCAGGTTGGGCAGTGGCGCGATGCCACTCAGGTCAGGACTGTCTTCGTCTGCCACGAGCGCGAGCCACAGCCGCAGCTCCGTGAGCCGCACTGCGGTGGCTGTCAGATCGACGCCGAAGAGCGAGTGCGCGAGGACATCCCGCTTGACAACCAGCGACGGGGCGGGGGGGAGGCCCTCGCCGGCACTGCGCCGGAGTGCCACCAACTCGTCCAACGCGCCCAGCAGGAAAGCGCCCGATCCTACGGCGGGATCGAGCACGGTGAGCCGTCGCAGGTCGGGTGCGGGATGGGGAGCGACGCCGTCGTGTACCCAGCGCGCCGCAGCGCTGGGAGAAACGCCGAGGCGGTGCGTGAGCGCTGCTTCGAGACCGGCGCGCACCAGTTCGCGCACCAGCGACGCGGGCGTGTAGTAACTGCCGCTCGTGCGTCGTTCATCCGGATCCATTACGCCTTCGAACACGCGACCCAGCATGTCAGGGGCGACGAATTCGCCGGCATCGTGCTCACGGACGGAGAAGTGAAATCGCTCGAACAGCTGGTCGAACGCGTCGCGCCAGTCGGCATTGGACCATACCGCCGGACCAAGCCGCCGCTCGAGCGGCGAGGGCTCAAAGAGGCCGCCGTTGAGGAATGGGATGCGGCCAAGCGCCCGGACCGTAGCGCCGCGCCGGGCTGGCGGTCGATTCAATGCGCCGAAGCAGAGCGCGTGGAGGAAGGAGCGATGAAAGTGCCGGCGGGCGGTGAGCGCCCGATCGAGCAAGTGCGCGACAAAGCGCGTGTCGCCGTTCAGCCAGCCCTTGGACTGAATGAAATACAGGAACAGGACGCGAGTGAGCGCGGTGAGCGCGAGGGCGTGCCGATCGATCCGCGAGCGTGGCGCATGCAGGCGGTCGGTCAGCCGATCGAGCGTGCCGCGAAACGCGCGGAAGAAACGGGGCGTCACGCCTTCGCTCGCCAGTACCTCGCCGACACGCAGAGACAGTGCGAGCGCCGACTCGCCCTCTGTCGGGGCCAGTCGCTCGAGGATGGCCAGCGCCGCACCGGACGGATTGGCCGGAGAGATCGTCGCCATGCGGATACCGACCGGCCCGGCGGCGCAAACGAGCCGGCGCGGCTGGCCGCCCAATGCGCAGGCGAGACCGCGCTCGGCACCGGCAGCGAACCTGCGCGCCGCGATCCGCGCCGCCGTTTCGGGTGTGTCGGAATCCAGCGCGAACACTCGGAAGGCGCCGTGACGCGCGATCAGGGCGGCACGGGCGATTCCGTCAACCTCCCCGAGCCACGCGCGCACCGGCACCGGCTCCCAGACTGCTTCGTAGTCGAGCGCGGCGAACAGCTCGCGGAGACTCTCGATCTGTGTCGTGCGGGCGAGAATGTCCCGCAACACCAAAAGCCCCTCGTGAGAGAGGGGCTAAGGTGGTAATGCCGGATCGTGGATTAGGTATCTAAAGACCGCCCGACGTACCGATTACATGCCCTTCTTCAGCCGAATCTCTCCGTTCACCGTCGACAGGCTCAGCCCCCGCCCGCCGGCGCCGATCGTCCCGCGCAGCCGGCGTTGGCTAAAGCGCCCGGAGATCGTGAGCGGCCAGTCGGTCTCGATGTCCCCATTCACCGTGTTCGCCCGGATCTCCGTGTCGAGCTTTCCAGGGAGGATCAGCGTAATGCCGCCGTTCACGGTGCTGAACTCGAGGTCGTTCGTCCAGTCGGCACGCCCCATCTGCGCGTACACGGAGCCGTTCACGGTCGACGCTTCGGCCAGGCCGGTGGTGGTCACGCGCACGCTGCCATTCACGGTGCTCGCCCGCACATCGCCCTTCAATCCCTCGGCAGACATTTCGCCGTTCACCGTCTGCCCGTTGAATACGACGCCTGCGGGAACCTGGACGTCGAAATCCACGACGACGTCGTTGTTGTCCGTGCTCGAATGCCAGCTGTCGCCCGGCTCACAGGTGTTTTCTTGACGAGCGCGGGCCGGCGTGGGATAAACGGCGCAGATCGTGATGCCGGCATCCGACTCCACGACTTTGATCTCCACCTCATCCGGATCGGAGCGGCGTGCGTGCTTCTTCGCGTTCACCACCGCCTCGGCGCCGCTCGCGAGCACCGCACGAACGTCACCGCTCACACCTTTTACTTCGAGCCGCTTACCGGCGGCGATCCGGCCGTGCCAGTTGAAGTCCTGCGCAGCTGCCGTGGCGAGTGCCACACAACACAGCGCAGCCACGGTCAGTAGGGTTCGCATGGAGATCCTCCGATCAGTGCGAGGCAGTGTCGGTCGACGTAGGCGTATGGCGATACGCGCGACTATAGGCCCGCGCGTACGTGCGCGCGTAGACGGGAGCGTATGCCCGCGCATACTTCGGCGCATACGCCTGCGCATAGCGCGCGGCGTACGTCGCCACGTTGTTCACGTCGAAATGAAAGCTGAAGCTCGTATCGCTGTCGTTATCGTTCTCGTGCTCATCATGATTCTTGTGCTTGCGATCGATCCGATCCCGCAGCTCCTGGGGGCGGCGCATGTTGATATCCCCCTGGAACGACTCCAGCTCCATGTGCGCGCTCCCCGAGCCGATCTTGAACGTCTTGCGATGCTTTCCCGTCGTGTTGGTGAGTGGGAGCGGAAAGCTCGCATCGATGTCGCCGTTCGCCGTCGCCGTGGTCACGGTGACGTTGGCGCCCTCCGGGATGGAGACCGAGATGTCCCCGTTGTGCGACCCGAAGCTGTAGGATCCGCCGTCCGTGACGGTTCCTTCGTAGACCACGTCGCCGTTGATCGTGCCCGCATCGACGCTCGACGACTGGATCCCGGTCATCATGACACTGCCGTTCGTGGTTTCGACTTTGAGCTCGCCGTTGACGTTTGTCAGCTCGACGTCTTCGTTGACGGAGTTCACCTCGATACGGCCGGACGCGTCGGCGAGTGTCACGCCACCCTGAATCGAATGCAGCGTGACGATTCCCTTGCCGCCGCGCACGTTGACCTCGCCGTTGACGGTCTCAGCGCTGATGGCCCCGTGGACCCCGTCCACCGTGATGTCGGCATACGTGCCGCTGAGGTTGAGCGCCATCGACTGCGGGACGGTGATATCCAGATCGATCACCGAGGGCGCCCCTTCGCGGCTGCCCGTCTTCACGACCACGGTGCTCCCCACCAGCGAGACTTCGACGCGTCCGCGGCGCCCGGTTTCGCCGTGCACCTTGACGCGATTCTCGCTCCACCCATGGACGGTGATCCCGCCCCCGAAATTGTTGACCGAAAGGCTGGCGCCGGCCGGCACGGCGATAGTGGTATCGGATTGCCTTTGCGGTGCCAGCGTGAGCAGCATCGCAGCGGCCAGCGTTGCGAACATGTCTGTCTCCTCCTAGGACCGTGCCGTGGCCATGTCGTTCACACGCCGCAGCAGCTCCACCTTGCGCCGCATCGTGTCGGCCAGGTGGAAGTTCAAATACGCGTTGCCGGGATCGTTCCGCAGCGCGATGCGTGCGTCGGCGATCGCCCGGTCGATGATGGCCAGATTCTGCCGCACGATGCGTACGGTCGTGGAATCGAGCCGCTTCTCGTTCTGCGCCAGCGCGGCCTGCAGGTCGGCGATCGCTGCGTCGGTATGTCCGGTCCACGTGACCACCTGCTCGCGGGACCGCTGTGTGGATCCGGCTGCGGATGTGCGCGTGGGCGCGATTGACTGACGCGATTGCAGGGCGAGCCACGCACCGCCACCGGACAGCAGGGCAAGTGCAATGCTCGCGGCCAGGAGCTGCGGCACGGTGAAGCTCAAACGGCGGCGGGAGCTGGTCGCGTCGCGGCTTACCCCGGGCCGGCGGCCCGGGATCAGCCGAGTCTTGATGTCAGGCCAGAGATCCGTCTCGGGCTCAGCATCTGTAAGAGCCCTCGCCCGAGCCACGACCTGCTGCAGCTCGCCGAGTGTCGCGTAGCAATGCCCGCACGTCGCGAGGTGGGCTTCGAGCGCCGCGCGCTCATTGTTGTCGAGTTCGCCGTCGATGTACTCCGACAGCCGGTTGGTCCACTGATCGTTCATCGTTCCAAGTGCCTCCGCAGCGCCATCCGCGCATGATGCAGCTGCGATTTCGACGTGCCCGGCACAACGCCAAGCATGCGCGCAATCTCCTCGTGGCGATACCCCTCCACGTCGTGCAACACGAACACCTGCCGTGCTCCCTCGGGAAGGCTGGCGAGCGCTTCCTCGAAATCCATCGACAGCTCCGGAGTCAGCGGCTTCGAGCTCACAGCGTCCAGCGGCTGCTCCTCCGTAATGAAGCGGCCGCGTTCGATCCCGACGGTCTTGCGCCGCGCGAGCACCACGTTCACCGCCAGCCGGTGCAGCCACGTCCCGAATGCCGATTCGCCGCGAAAGGTCGACAGCTTCTGCCACGCGCGAATGAACACGTCCTGCGTGACATCGTCCGCCTCATCGGCGTCGAGCATGCGGCGCACCAACGTGTGGACCCGGGCAACATGGGTCCGGTACAAGCGCTCGAATGCACTGGCGTCCCCGCTCGCCGCGAGAGCCGTGTCGGCCGCTATCGAATCAGCAGTCAGAGTGTCCTCGAGCACCTGTCGGGGCATGCACGGAGTTGGATATGCAAGCAGGGCAAAAGGTTGTAGTTAGATTTGTGGCCGCACCATGGCGCCCTCTATTGTAGCCGTTCTGGCCATCGGCGGCCTGCTCGGCCTTCGGCATGCTTTTGAGCCAGATCATCTTGCGGCGGTTTCCACGCTTGCAACCCGCCCCGGGGGGAGGCGGCTGTGGAGCGCCGCGCGCCTGGGGCTGATCTGGGGGTCGGGGCACACGGTCACCGTCGGGGCCGTCGCGCTGTTGATCATCGCGTTGGGCGTCCGGCTGCCCGATAGGTTCTGGCCAGCTGCCGAGCTCCTCGTTGCCAGCCTCCTCATCGCGCTCGGTGCGGTCGTGATCTGGCGTTACGTGCGCGGGCGCTGGCACATACACACGCACTCGCACACCGCCGCTGCCCCGCACTTTCACCTGCACAGTCACGCCGCCGATCCGAATCATGGGCACGCCCACGCGATCGTTGATGCGCGACGAGCGCTCGGGTTCGGTGTCGCCCACGGACTCGCGGGGAGTGGCGCAATCGCCGCGCTGCTGGTCGCGGCCGTTCCCGATACCATGTCCCGATTGGCTTACTTCGCTGCGTTCAGCGCGGGAACGATCGCCGGCATGCTCGGCGTATCACTTACGCTGTCGGTGCTCGTGCGATTCGCGGCGGAGAAGGGCGCGCGCTGGGCGACAATCCTGCACGTGGGAGCCGCGGTCGGGAGCGTTGTGGCCGGTGTGGTACTCGCTCAACAGGTGATCATTCGGTCGTAGACGTCATGACTTTTGGGGCGGGCGATCGCGACGAGGGAGTGTAGAACAACCGACCGACCAACTCCCCTCTCCGAGGCCCCTCATGTACCGTCTTCCCACCGTGTTCGTCAGCGTCATGCTGGTTCCCGGCGCCGTTTTTGGTCAGGACTCCACGGTCAAAGGCAACGCCACTCCGTTCCACACAGGTCAATGGGCTGCGCAATTCCAGGCGGGTACGGCGTTCGGCTCGCTGGGGTTCATCAAGTTTCGATCGCCGACCCGCGCACTCGTGCTCGATCTGCGTCTCAGCGGCTCGCATTCCGAGACGATGGTGACCGACAGTAGCGGAACTCGATTCGGTGGCTTGCATTCGATCGCGTCCACCCAGCTGCGCTTCGGCTGGAGACGGTACAGCGGCGACGGACCCGCCGCGAAGGTCGTCTCGCACCATTCGTTCGGTGCACTCGGCGGCTTTGAACACGACGTCGGAGCGGGGCGGACCGGATCGTCGACGACGAACAGCTGGACGATCGGGGCATTCGGTGATGTCGGGGGAACGTATCTGGTCACGTCCAGACTCGGCATCGGTGCGCTTGCTACGGCAACGCTGTCGTATGAGAACGGTATCTCCCGATCGTCGTTCGGGAGCAAGTTGCACGTCTGGTCGATCGGCGGCTCGGCGCTGAGCGCGTCCCTCGTCGCGACGCTGTATTTCTAGGCCCGGCGGAACAGCACGACGATCCACGGCGCCGCGAGCAGCCAACTCACGTTGCGACTTCGTGGACGGCGGGATGCCTGGCAGGGGCCACGATGACCGCGGTGGTCAAATGTCCGGTCACGTTCGTCATCGTGCGAAACATGTCGGGGATGCGGTCGAGCGCGATCAAGATCGTGAGACCAGCGATCGGCAGCCCGGTCGCCTGGACCGCCGGGAGCAGGCTGATCACGCTCCCCGAGGGCACGGCAGCGACGGTCAGCGACGCCAGGAAGACGGCAAGGCCGGCGGCCACCATCTCGCCGAGCCCGAAGGGGATGCCGTACAGCCGCGCGATGAACACCACAGCGATGGCCTGAAATACGGCGCTCCCGCCGCGGTTGAGACTCGCGCCGAGCGGCAAGGCGAACCCGGAGACCGGACGCGGGATCTGTAGGTCCTTGTCGGCCGCGTCGATCATCGTCGGCAGCGCAGCCAGAGACGACGTGGTCGAAAACCCCATCAGCATAGATGGAAACGCGGCTCGCAAAAACCGGCGGGGCGCTAGCCGCGCGATCAGCGAGAGACTCGGCAGGTAGACGACGGCGATGAAGAGCAGATCGCCGACGATCACCGCGCCGATAAACCAGAGACTGGCGAGTACCAAACGCCAGCCCACCTGCGCGACGAACGGCGCGACCAACGCAAAGATGCCCAGCGGGGCGAGGACCAGGACCCAGTGTACGATGCGCACCAGCGCGTCGGTCACGGCATCGGCAATGGTGGTGAGGGGCGCTCGCTTCTCCGCTGGCAATGACGCCGCGGCGATTGCAAAGATCGTGACGAACACGATGATCGGCAGCAGGCTCCCGTCGGCGGCGGCCTTGAAGGGATTGGCGGGCACGAGCTGTACGATGAACTGCGCGCCGCTCGGGATGCTCTCGGCGGCACGCTGAATCACGCTGGTATCGGCGCCGGCGGCCGCCACCACGGCGTCCCGCTGATCGGCGGTCAGTGCGGCCTGGGGCAGGGCGACGCCCGCAACCACGAAGCCGAGCGCGATCCCGACGATCGCCGTTCCCCAAAAGAACGCGAGGGTTCTCACGACCAGCCGGCCGAGCATCCGCAAATCGCCGAGCTTGGCGATACCGGCGAACAGCGCCGTCGCGATCAGCGGGATGACGACCATAGTGAGGAGATTGACGAACAGCGTTCCGATCGGACGGAACCGCAACAGGAGGTTCGCGAGCCAGGGATGGTCGTGCTTCGCCAGCGCCGCGGCGGCGAGCCCTGCGGAAAGGCCCGCAACCAGGCCGATTCCCATCCACAAGTGCCTTCTCATCGGATGACGGCTATTATACCGCCATGACCGAAACCCCACACGCGCAGATGAAGGCGTCGAAATGGGCGCTCATCCTCGGAGCGTCGAGCGGCTTCGGCGAGGGCGCCGCCCGTGCGCTCGCACAGGCGGGTTATGACATCGTCGGGGTACACCTCGACCGCAAGGCGGGGCTCGAGCACGTCGCCCTGATCCGCAAAGACATCGAGCAGCTCGGTCGCAAGACCCAGTACTTCAACATCAACGCCGCCGATGAAGAAAAACGCAACGAGGTGCTCGCCGAGCTGGCGAACCAGAAGCTCAACATCGCGGTGCTGCTGCACTCCCTGGCGTTCGGGACGCTCAAGCCGTACATCGGGGACGATGTCTTGACGAAGGCGAACATCGACATGACGCTGGACGTCATGGCCCACTCGCTCGTGTATTGGGCGCAAGGCGTGGTGAAACATGGATTGATGGGGAGGGGCGGGCGGATCTTCTCGATGACGTCGTCGGGCTCGACGCGCGTCTTCGCCACCTATGGCGCCGTCTCCGCGGCAAAAGCGGCGCTCGAATCCCACACGCGCCAGCTCGCGCTCGAGCTCGCGGCCCACGGCATCACGGTCAACGCGCTACGCGGTGGCGTGACCGACACCCCGGCGCTGCGCAAGATTCCCGGCAATGAGAAGCTGATCGAGATCGCCACCCAACGAAATCCGCACCACCGGCTCACAACGCCCGCCGACCTCGGCGGCGCGATTGTGGCGCTGTCCCAGCCCGGCGCCGACTGGATTACGGGCAATGTGATCAACGTCGATGGCGGTGAGGAGGTCTCCGCATAAGGCGGGGAAGGGGGACGGGGGAAGAGGGAAGGGTGCCCACGTTGCAGGACGCACGCTTCAAACTGCGCACTTACCGACCGACCGAGATTCCATTTGAGACCGGGATGATCGCAGCCGCAGTCGCCGTGATCTTGCATGACGGCGATGAGGGCATCGAAGCGCTCTTCATCCACCGCGCCGTGCGCGCCGGCGATACCTGGTCCGGCCAGGTCGCGTTCCCCGGCGGGCGTCGCGAGCGGAGCGACACCGATCTCCTCATGACGGCGATCCGCGAAACCGGGGAGGAAGTCGGTGTCGATCTCGCAGGCGCGGAGCGGCTTGGCGTGCTCGACGACCTGCATCCACGAACGCCGACGCTCCCACCGGTTGTGGTTCGGCCATTTGTATTCGCGTTGACCGCACGTCCACCTATTGTGCTCAGCGCAGAGGTCCAAGACGCCTTCTGGGTGTCCTTTCGGGCGCTCCAGGCCCCGGGCGTGCTGGGGGAAATCTCCATCGATCATCCTGGCATCCCCCGACGGGTACTTCCTGCATATACGCTCGG
This sequence comes from Gemmatimonadota bacterium, assembly GCA_046728135.1. GTDB lineage: Bacteria > Gemmatimonadota > Gemmatimonadetes > Gemmatimonadales > GWC2-71-9 > 20CM-2-65-7. The sequence goes on from JBKPDZ010000055.1 coordinate 25,696, forward strand.
TAATCACACCATTTGGGGAATGAGCGAGCGCATTCTGACACCGTTAATTAGCATGGTTTCTTAGGCTTACGAAATCCACATCTTTGCTTGACAATATTTGGGAATTAGTCTAGGCTAATACACTGTCTGGTTGACAGTGCATTGACCTGGAGAGTCCTTGAGCCCGATCCGTGCGCCCCAGCCGCCACCATCACTCACGCGGTCTGTGGAAGACTACCTCAAGTCGGTTTTTCATCTCACGAGTCAGGGCGGGTTTGCTACAACCAGCGACATCGCCGAAATGCTCGATGTCGCTCCGCCGTCCGTGAGTGGCATGATGAAACGCCTTTCCGAAACCGGACTGATCGAGCATGTGCCATATCGCGGCGTGCAGCTTACGCCGCAGGGCCGCCGCGCCGCGCTCCAGATGATTCGTCGCCACCGCATCCTCGAATCGTATCTCACCAGCAAGCTCGGGTATGACTGGGGCGACGTCCATGTCGAAGCGGAGCGCCTGGAGCATGCCGTCTCCGAGAAGTTGATCGAGCGGATGGCGGACGCCCTGGGTGAGCCGCGCTACGACCCCCACGGCGCGCCGATTCCGACCGCTGCCGGAGAGATCGAGGAGGCAGAGCTGGTTACGCTCGCCGACAGCGAGGTGGGGCGCAGCGTGGTGCTGCAAGAAGTCGGCGACGAGCATCCCGCTCGTCTCCATTACCTCGCCGAGCAGGGACTGACGCCAGGCGTGCGGCTCACGGTGATCGAGCGCCAGCCCTTCAACGGTCCGACCATCGTCCGGCTCGGTGACGGCACGACGCGGGTGGTCGGCCAGGAGCTTGCGTTGCTGCTGTTCTGCAGGCCCAGCGATGGCGAATAGCGTCCTCGACACCGGCTGGCGCCATCCGCGACTGACGCCGAGCCTGGCCGAGGTTTACCGCACGGTTCCCGTCAAGCGAGGCGCCTGGTGGAAGAAGGCGCTCGCGTTCGCCGGGCCGGGCTATCTCGTCGCCGTCGGCTACATGGATCCGGGCAATTGGGCGACCGATCTCGCCGGGGGCGCGCGCTTCGGCTACACCCTGTTGACCGTCATCCTCTTGTCCAATCTGATGGCGATCTTGCTGCAGGGCCTCGCCGCCAAACTTGGCATCGTGACCGGCCGCGATCTGGCGCAGGCGTGCCGCGATCACTACTCGAAGCCGGTGTCGTTCTTCCTGTGGGTGATCTGCGAAATTGCGATCGCCGCCTGCGACCTCGCCGAAGTCATCGGCTCGGCGATCGCGCTGAACCTGCTGTTCGGCATTCCGCTGCCCTGGGGCATCGCGATTACCGCGTGCGACGTGCTGATCGTGCTCTACATGCAGCACAAGGGATTTCGTTTGCTGGAGGCGCTCGTCGTCGCGTTGATCGCCACGATCGCCGGATGCTTCTTGTTCGAAATCCTGATTGCGAAGCCGGATGCCGGCGCCGTGGTCAGCGGCTTCTTGCCGAGCGCGACAATCCTGACAGACCCCGAGAAGCTGTACATCGCGATCAGCATCCTTGGCGCCACCGTGATGCCGCACAACCTGTATCTGCATTCGTCAGTGGTGCAGACGCGCAGCTACGAAGAGACGGCGGCGGGGAAGCGCGAGGCGGTGAAATTCGCGTTCATCGACTCGACCGTGGCGCTCTCGTTCGCGTTGTTCATCAATGCGGCGATCCTCATCGTGGCGGCGGCGACATTCCATCGCGCCGGCCACACGGGCGTGGCCGAAATCCAGGATGCCTATCGGCTGTTGACGCCGCTGCTCGGCGTGGCGGGCGCCAGCGCCGTGTTCGCGTTTGCGTTGCTCGCGTCGGGCCAGAACTCCACGCTGACGGGGACGTTGGCGGGACAGATCGTGATGGAAGGATTCCTGAACATCCGGATCCGGCCGTGGCTGCGGCGCCTGATCACGCGTTTGATCGCGATTGTGCCGGCGGCACTGACGGCTATCTTCTTCGGCGAGCACGGCACCGCTCAACTCTTGATCCTCAGCCAGGTGATCCTCAGCCTGCAGCTCTCGTTCGCGGTGTTCCCGCTGGTGATGTTCACCTCCGATCGCCTCAAGATGGGCGAGTTCGTGAACCCCACCTGGCTGAAAATCCTCGCCTATGTGGTTGCCGTCTTCATCGCGGGCCTGAACGCCTGGCTGCTCGTGCAGACCTTCAAAGGTTGGATCGGCTGATGTACAAACGGATTCTCGTGCCGCTCGAAAACGGCCCGGCCGACACCGCCATTCTGAAACACATCGCCACACTCGCGAAGCTGCTCGGCTCTGAAGTCGTGCTGGTTCACGTGGCCGACGGCTGGGCCGCGCGCAACATGGAGCAGCTGAACCTGCGTGAGTCGCAGGAAATGAAGGAAGACCGCGCCTATCTGGAGCGGATGTCGCAGGAGCTACGGCAGTCGGGCATCGACGTCGATGCGGTGCTCGCGGCGGGCGATCCCGCGAAGGAGATCGCGGCGACGGCGGAGCGGGAGGGGGTCGATCTTATCGCGATGGCCACGCACGGGCACTCGTTGCTGAGCGACGTCGTTCACGGCACCACTGCGACAGCATTACGACACGTCAGCCGGATTCCGATCCTGATGGTGCGCGCGCCTGCTCCAGCGCCCTGAGAATCGCGCTGAGCCGCCGGTCCCGCGCTTCCCGCAGAAACTCGATTTTCCCCTTGTAGGCCCGCTCAATCGACTGCGTCAGCGCCCGCTGCTGCTCGGGATCGAGCTGCGCCCAATGGGCCAGTTGCTGCCACCAGCTCTCGAAGCTCGCCAGCAGGTGCTGCGTGAAGCTCCGGATGCCGCCCTCTCCCGCCGCCAGGTGGTAGGTGAGGTGGGGGCCGGCGGCAGCCCATCCGATCGCCGGGCCAAGTGACACCGCACGGTCGAGCTCGTCCACGCTGATCACGCCGCGCAGGACCAGGTCGATGCATTCCCGCCACACGGCGGCGGAAACGCGACCGACGACGTATCCCGGGATCGATTTCTTGAGGACGATGGGGAAGCGGCCCAGGGACCGCAGGTACTCGACCGCGCGGTTCATGCTGGCCGCCGACGTCCGACCCTCCGGCACGACCTCGACGAGCGGAATCAGCTCCGGCGGGTTGAGCGGGTGCGTCACGAGGCAGCGATCGAGGCGACGCATTCTGCCAAAGATATCCGTCGGGGACAGGCCGCTCGATGACGAGCTGATCAGGGCGTCGTCCCCCGCGTGCTGTTCGATGGCGACGAGGAGCTTCTGCTTCGCCGCCACGTCTTCGTGAATCGCCTCGATGATCCAGTCGGCATCCTGGATCGCTTCGGAGAGAGACTGAGCGTGCACGAGCTCGGTGAGGCCGCGCTCGACGATGCTTTCGGGCGCGCGATCCAGCGCTACCAGCGCCCGCGTGCGCCGCTCGACTTCGATCGGCGCGCGCTCCATGGTGGCCGGGTTCAAGTCGAAGATCGCGACCGGCCACCCGGCCGATGCGCACAGCGCTGCCCACCCCACACCAATGTCCCCGGCGCCGATCACGGCTACCTTCCGCGGAATCGTCACGCCATCGCCTCCTCGGCCGGCGCTCCTGCCGGCAGCACGCGCTCGAACAGCAACCGCCGCACCGGTGGCGCCTGCACTTCCATCGCGACGCGCGTGAATGATCCCTTGGCGTCGAGCTTGGTTCTGCCGCGGCTCTGCCCGTCCTCGAGATTGACGCTCAGCCGCAAATCGCTGAACGTCAGGACGTCAGGCTGCAGCAGGTACGCGATCGCGAGGACGTCGTTGATCACCGCGCCGTCCAATCCTTCCTGCTTGCGGTGGAACTCGACGTAGAAACGCAGCGCGTCGTACAACCACGGTGAGTGCGGGGCGAGGCGTTCGACTTCATTCGCCTTGAGGACGATCTTGCGCGTCACGTCGAGCCCGATCATCTCGGTCGGGATCTCGGCGGCGAGCACGGTCGCGAGGGCTTCGGGATCACACCACGCATTGAATTCGGCAAAGCGCGTCTGCGTCCCCGCGGCTTCAATCGTGCCGATCATCGCGACATGACGGCCGACTTTTTCGCGCACGAGTCCCGGGTTGGCGCGAAGCACGAGCGCCAGGCTGGTGACGGGGCCGAGCGTGACCAGCGTGACCGGCTGCGGCTGGGCCTCCAGCATGCGCTCGAGCGGGCGGACGTAATCGAGGGTCACGCCGGCCGGCGGCACCTCCGCATAGCCGAGGCCCGAAGGACCGTGCGTGTCATCCGCGACCTGGAGCTGCCGTTTGAGCGGCCGGCGCGCTCCGATGCCCAGCGGGACGCGCACCGGCTGCTTCGCTTTCCGCAGGATTTCGACTGCGTTGCGATAAGCGTTCTCGACGACGGTGTTGCCGTACGAGATTGAAATGCCCCGGACATCGAGCTCCGGGGAATTGACCGCGAGGAGGAGCGCCAGGCAGTCGTCGATGCCGGGGTCGGTATCGATGATGACGGGAAGGGGGACGGGGGACGAGGGACGGGTCTCCTCAGGCACGCTCTAGGTTAGGCTGCTCACTTCGGAAGTGCAAACGCGATGATGGCGTCGCCCGTCCCCCAGACGTCGCTCCCGCCGGCGGCGATGACCACGAACTGCCGCCCGCCGCTCTCATACGTCATCGGTGTCGCGCGCGCGCCCGCGGGAAGCGCGGCCTTCCACAATTCGCGCCCAGACTCGATGTCGAACGCCCGGAAGGCGCGATCGAGCGTCGCGCCGATGAATACCAAACCGCCGGCGGTAACGATCGGCCCACCGAGCTGCGGCGAGCCGGGAAAGCCGCCAAAGGTGCCGAGCGGCACGTCCCATTGGATGGCGCCAGTGCTGAGGTTCACGGCGACCAGCGCGCCGAACGGCGGAGGCGTACACGGCACCCCGGCAGGTCCGATGATAATGCGGCGCCGCATGACGTACGGCGTACCGTGCATGCGCGTGTACTCGAAATTCTTGATGCCGCGCGCGGCGTCTTCACGCGATGCGCTGTCGCCGTTGAAGCCTTCCGCGGGGATCAGCTGGACCATCGCCGGAACGCGGTTCACGGGAACGACCGCGAGGCCGCGCCCTTCATCTATAGCGACGCCACCCCAGTGGGCACCGCCGATGTTGCCCGGCTGCGAAAGCGTCCCCTGCGTGCTGGGCGGCGTAAACGGGCCCTCGTTCTTGAGCGCGGCCAGAATGTCGTGGCAGGCGGCCTTGGCCTCGGGCGTGGGCCCCCAGGCGTCGGTGGCCGAGTACTGGAGCGGGACCAGGGGGATGCCGAACGGCTGCGTCGCGGAGGCAACCTCGCCGGGCACGCTGCTGGGCGGAACCGGCCGCTCCTCGACCGGGAAGATCGGCGCTCCGGTGGTTCGGTCGAGGACGAACAGCATCCCCGATTTGCCCGTCTGGATCACCGCCGGGATGCTGGCGCCGTTGCGTATCAGCGTGACGAGTGCCGGCGGCGACGCGTTGTCGAAGTCCCAGATGTCGTGGTGCACCGTTTGGAAGTGCCACACGACTTTCCCCGTAGAGGCGCGTAGCGCCACGATCGAGTTCGCGTAGCGATTCTCGCCGAGGCGCAGACCGCCGAAGTAATCGGGCGCCGGGCTTGTGGTCGGCAGAAAGACGAGATCACGGTCCTGATCGACTACGATCACGGACCAGACATTCGCGGCACCGGTGTGCCGAGCGCTGCCGCCCTGCCATGTCTTGTACGCGGGGTCGGTCGAATCTTGCGGGATCGGATCAAACGTCCATGTGAGCGCGCCGCTGCGCGCGTCAAAGGCGCGGACTTCGCCGCTCGCGGGCGCGGGGTTGCTGTTGTCCGATACGCCCGAGCCGACGATGACGAGATCGCCGCTGACGGCCGGCGGCGACGTTTCCTCGTAGGCCCGAAACTCGAACGGCGCGACGCGCAGACCGGCTCGCAGATCGACAGCGCCACTCGATCCGAAGCCGGCACACGGCTTTCCCGACGCGGCGTCGAGCGCAAAGAGCCGCGCATCGATCGTCGCCACGAAGATGCGGCGCGCGCACGAGCTCCCTGGAGCAGCACGGCGGTCGCGCCAGAAGCTCACGCCGCGACTCACGAAGTCGCCGTAGCCGCGATGCGGATTCACGCCCGCGTCGAAGCGCCAACGCTCAGTGCCCGTGGCGGGATCGAGTGCGGCGACAATGCCGGTCGGCGTGCTCACGTACATCGTGCCGTCCACCACGATCGGCGTCACTTCGAGCGCGGGTGGCCGGTGGCCCATGCCGGTCAGGGCGGGCATCCCCGTGTGATACGTCCACGCCACCTCGAGGTGTGCGACGTTGTCGCGCGTGACCCGGGTCAGCGGCGAGAAACGCGTGCCACCGGGATCGCGGCCATAGACCGGCCAGTCGCCCGCGGGCACCTGCAGGCTAAGGACGAGCAGCAGCGTCAGCATCGATTTCCTTTGCAATGAGGTCGCGGAGATGGCGGAACTCGCTCGCGCCGCCGAATCCAAAGATGCGCTCGATGATGCGGCCGTGCCGGTCCAGCAGCACGGAGTACGGCAGCCCGCGGTAATGATATGCGGCCTTCATGCGCCCGCCGCCAACGAGGATGGGAAACGGCGGGCGAAATTCACGGACGAATGCGCGCATCTTGCTGCCGCTGACATCGTCGGAGATCGCGGCGATGTCGAAGTCGGCCCGCCTGAACTCGCTGTACAGCTCCGCCATGTGCGGGAATTCCTCCCGGCAGGGCGCGCACCAGGACGCCCAGAAATTCACGAGCGTGACTTTGCCGCGGTAATCCTCGAGGCGGACCGGCTTGTCCCTGAGGTCGGGTAACGTGAACGATGGAGCGAACGGATCACGTCCGTGCGTGGGCGTCTGCGCGATGAGGGCATCGGGATCGAGGACCCGAATTCTGCCGTGACGATCCACGGCAATCGCCGTTGCCGGTGTGCCGAGCACTCGACTCTCCACGATTTCTCCGGTCTCGCGGTTCAGCACGTCGAGCCGCAGTCTGGTCGCCGCCGAGTCCTGACCGCCGAGCACGTAGAGCCGGCCGTCGGGCCCCATCGTCATCGCGATGTTGACCATCGCATAGGCGACCCGACGCTCGTTGCCCGGCACGAACTCGGGATCGCGCTCCTGTCGAATCAGGCGGCGCGAGCTGCGCCAGACCGGCGAGCCCGTTCCGTCGAGGCGGAGAATCTCGTCGTGCACCAGCGGGGCGAAGTACACGACGTCGTGCGACAGCACAGCCGGACCCGCGTTCTCGAGCTGGGCGAGGTAGCGAATCTCGGGTACGTGCGCTATTCCCAGCCCCTGACGGTGGAGCCCGAGCGTGTCGAGCAGCCAAAGCAGCGGCACACTGCCGTCTTCGGCGACGAACTGGACAAAGTACGGTGAGCGCGATGCGACGATCCGGGTCCCCTCCGTTGCGTAGAGCGAGGCGGGGAAGGGGCTGTCCCACTCGCGGACCGGTTTGCCCGCCGTATCGAAGACGACGCCCTCGCCGGTCCGCTCGGTGACGAGCAGCCGGCCGTCAGGATACGGCGCGACGCCGACGGGGCTGGAAAGCCGGGGATCGGTGACCGCGCGCACGACGTGAAGGTCTCCGTCGAACGCAATCAGGCGACTGTGTGGCGCGTCGGGTGCCCAGGAGTAGCGGCCGACGCGGGCCGCGGGCGAGCGGCCCAGAAACAGCAGCGTAAATCCCTCATCCGCCGCCGGCCGGCAGCTGAGACTCAAGAGTGCGATGAGGAGTATATTTGCGCGCATGAATGGCGATTATAGAGCGTTGATCGACGCGTTCGGCAAGGGCTGGGAGCGCGGCGATGTCGACGCCATCTGCGCGGTGTTCACGGACGATGCCGTCTTTCTCGAGACACCGTTCAGCAATCCGGATCGCGGGATGGCGGCGATCCGGGTTTACTGGAAGGACATCCCGCTGTATCAAGCCGAAACGCATTTCGAGTCAGGAGAGATCTACGCGGCGGGGCCGTGGTTTGCGACGGAGTTTCGGTGCACGTTCCGGCGGCGGCGCACCGGCGAACCGGTCGATGCGAGGGGCGCGATCTTCTGTGAGACGAGGGACGGCAAGATCTCAGAAATGAGGATGTACTGGCACCGTTATGCAGGAGGGAAGGAGGAACCGAAAGCGTAACAGGGAGACGCCGAGAGGCCGGGCGGCTGAGGGGCTCTGAGGAACGAGTACTTAGGACGAACTCTCCTGGACGTAGTTCAAAGCCAGCTCCATTAGCTCAGCACTGCGGAGACCACCTCGCATGGCCGCATCAACCGCATCATCCTGTCCCATCTTCTTATCAATGATCAAATAGGGAATCAATGCCGCCGAGGTTCGATTCCCGCTCGAGCAGTGCAGTAGCGCCTTTCGTCCTGCCAATATCTTCAGCGACTGATGCATCTGTTTCATCGTGTCGGACGTGACAGCGCCATGCACGATCGGCAGGACGATGTATTGCAGTCCCGCGGCGCGCGCGGCGGCCGGCTCGTCGAAGCCGCGGGGCTCCATGGGGTCGCGATTGTCGAGGACGACCTCGCCGCCGGCCGCCTTGAATGCCTTGAGCTGCTGCTCCGTCGGCTGGCCGCC
>JBKPDZ010000056.1:0-22676 GCA_046728135.1 Gemmatimonadota bacterium
GGCCGAGGTGCACCGCCTGCTCCAATGCTTCATCGGCGTTGGGGCTGCCATCGAGACCGACCAGCAGGCGCGTGAACACGTGGTTACGGGAGTACCGCGAAGCTCTCCAGATCGCGCAACCGGAACGTCAGCAGCTCGCCCGACATGGGCAGCCGTCCCGCCAGCACGTCGTCGCGTCCGCTCGTTATCAGGCGCTCGGCCACGACGACATATTCAGTGCCGCGCCGCCGCAGCGCTACCCGGCGATGCTCGCGGACGGCGCGCTCCAGCGCGTCGAGCGCCTCGGGTGTGAGGGACCGGTATTCGGGAATCACGGGCACACGTGGGGTGGGCACGGCATTCACCTCACCGCGATCGCGCCGGCCGGGCCGGCCACGCCCCGCGCGATGCGGCCGATGCGTACGGCGGCCGGCGTCCCCTCGCGCTGCAACGCAGCTACCAGTGCATCGGCACGGTCGGGATCGACGGCGATCAACAGGCCTCCAGACGTCTGCGCATCGAACAACAGAACGCGCATCGGTTCCGGAACTTCGCGCTCGAACGTTACGTGCGGGGCCAGCGCCTCGCGATTGCGTTTGGTGCCGCCCGGAATCGCGCCGCGTGCGGCGAGTTCGACCGCGTTGGGCAAGAGCGGCACGCAGGCGGCATCCACTTCGGCCGAGAGTCCACTGGCCGCGAGCATGTTATGCAAATGCCCCAGCAATCCGAAGCCCGTGACGTCGGTTGCGGCGTGTACCGCATCCCCCGTCGCACGCATCGCGCGCGCGGCGCCTGCATTGAGTGTCGTCATCGCTGCGACCGCGGGGGCGATCTCCGCCGCCGTCGCGAGGTCGCGCTTCAACGCGGTCGTGAGTACGCCGGTACCGATCGGCTTCGTGAGAACCAGGGCGTCCCCCCCGCGCGCGCGCGCGAGTGTTATGATCCGGTCGGGATGCACCTCGCCGATCGCGACCATGCCGTACTTGGGCTCGGGATCATCCACGGAATGGCCGCCGAGCACGAACGCGCCGGCTTCCTTGGCGATATCCGCGCCGCCCCGCAGCACGTCGCCGAGCAGCTCGTAGGGCAGCGTGTCACGCGGCCAGCCGACGAGGTTCAGCGCGAGCAGCGGTGTCGCGCCCATCGCGTAGACGTCGGAGAACGCGTTGGCGGCCGCGATGCGCCCGAAGTCGTAGGCGTCGTCCACGACCGGCGTGAAGAAGTCGACCGTGGCGACGATCGCGCGGTCCGGCGTCAGCTGGTACACGGCGGCGTCGTCCCGCGTCGAAGCATCGACCAGGATGCGTGGATCCGAGAGGGTCGGCACGTGGCGCAAGACCTGCGCCAACTCGGCGGGGCCGAGCTTGCAGGCTCAGCCGGCGCCGTGCGAGAGCGCAGTCAGGCGAATGGTTGTCATTGGTTCTGCGAAGATAGCTACGAAAGCCGCCAGGCGAGCAGGGCTCCCGCGATCAGGTAGCGCACGACGTCCAGCATCGCGTGGGACAGGAGATGGCCCCGGCGCGGCGGGTCGACGTGCCGCCACATCACGAGGCGTCGTGGGAAGGCAACAAGCAATCCGACGAGCAGAAACAGCAGCCACCATGCTCCGGCGCCCAGCGAGTCGAACCAGAGTGACGCAAGGAGCGTGACGACCGCTGCTTCGACAACGCGCCAGCTCCACTCCCACCCGTTGAATCTCCAGGCGAGAGCCGGTTGCTGCTCCGACGGTGCATCCCACCGATAGCCGAGCGGTGGCGCAACCGTGAACAACGCGGCGACCGGCAGCCAGGCGACGAACAGTCGCCCAAGCGTCACGCTAACGCGTCCCGGGGTATCCCGGCCCCCTCAGCCCCCGGCCTGGACGCGCGTTGGTGAGCTGGCCCTTGTTCAATACTCGCTGTCCGTTCACAAACACGTACTCGATGCCGACCGACGGCTGGTGCGGCTTCTCGAACGTCGCGCGATCGATCACGGTCGCCGGATTGAACACGGTGATGTCGGCGTACATGCCGGGCTTCACGAGCCCCCGATCCGCGAGGCCGACGCGTTGCGCGGCCAGCGAGGTCATCTTCCGGACCGCGAACTCGAGCGGGAAGAGCTTCACGTCGCGCGAATAATGGCCCAGGATTCTGGGGAACGTGCCGTAGGAACGCGGATGGGCGGACTGCGTACCCAAGGGGCCATCGGGTGCGACGCCGCCGAAGTCGGTGTTCACCGCGACCCACCACTGCTTCATCGCGGCCTGGACGTCCGGCTCATCCATGATCGCGTATACCGCGTCGGTGCGATGGCCTTTTTCCGCTTCGACAATCTCGAAAATTGTCTCGATCGGATCCTTGTGGCGGCTCGCGGCGATTTGGGCGACGGTCTTGCCCTGCAAGTAGCGCAGCGAATCCTGAAACGTGCCGGTGACGAGAATGCCCGGCCCGCCTCCCGCGGCGGAATAAAACGCTTCGCCGCCGGCCGGACTCGCCATCTCCCGGTGCAGCTGGGCTCGCGTCGCCGGATCGCGCAACCGGGTCAGCAGCGAATCCATCCCGCCGCTCTCGGCCCAGGTAGGGATGGACGCGTCGAGCGAAGTCGCGGCGCGAATGTAGGGATACTGATCGGCCGTGACGTCGAGGCCCGCCGCGCGCGCCGAATCGATCCGCGCGAGAATGCGCGGCATCTGGCCCCACGTCTTCCGGCCCGAGACCTTGAGGTGCGACACCTCGGCCGGGATGTTGGCCTCTTTCGCGATCGTGAAGAGCTCGTTCAGCGCGGCATCGATGTGCTCGCCTTCGTTCCGCATGTGCGACGCGTAGATCCCGCCGTGGCGCCGCGCTGCCCGCGCGAGCGCAATCAGCTCGTCCGTCTTGGAGTAGCTCGCGGGCGCATACTCGAGCGCGGTCCAGACGCCCAGTGCCCCCTGCTCCATCAGCGTGTCCACAATGGCGGTCATGTGCACGAGCTCGTCGGCCGTCGGCGCGCGGTTTTCCTTTCCCACGACGGCGAGCCGCACCTGCGTCGCGCCGACAAATGTCGCGATGTTGAGCGACGATCCCTGACGCTCGAGCTGGGCGAAGTAGCCGTTGAGATCGCGCCAGTCCTCGCGATAGTGCCACTTCTTCATGGCGTCGGAGTCGTCGAGCACCAACTTGTCCGTGAGCGGCGCGACCGAGCCGCCTTCGCCCGTGACTTCGGTGGTGATGCCCTGCGTGATCTTCGACAGCACGCGATTGTCGATGAGCACGTTGATCTCGGACTGGCCCATCATATCGATGAACCCCGGCGCGATGACGAGGCCGCTCACATCCAGCGTTTCGCGCGCCGCCGCGGTGCCGAGGAACCCGACCGCCGCGATCCGGTCGCCGCGCAGCGCCACGTCGCCACGATAGCGGGGATTGCCGCTGCCATCGATGATCCAGCCGTTTTTGAGGATGACGTCATACGGTCCGGTACTTTGGGCCGGCGGGCTCATGCCACAACCGGTGCCTAATGAGAGGAGCACCAGATAGCCGATAGTCGATAGCCGATAGCTCATTTCCATGTGGCTCTCAGGGAATCGGGCCGGATCACCCGGCCCCGGATCATGACCAGCGCGATGGCGCGCGTCGCGGCGATGTTCTCCGTGGGGTTGCCGTTCAGGACGACGAGGTCCGCGACCTTGCCCTGGGCAATCATGCCGAGGGAATCCGCGTGCAGCAGTTGGGCGCCGCGGCGCGTGGCGGCGGTGATCGCCTCGAGCGGCGTCAGACCGGCGGCAACGAGCAGTGACATCTCCTCGTGTAAAGAATATCCCGGAATCAGGAGCTGGTTCGCCGCGTCCGAACCTGCGGCGATCGCGCCGCCGGCGCGCTTGTACTCGCGCACGAACTGATCCTGCCGCCGGCGCGAGCGCCGGAATGCATCAAAATCGGCCGTACGCCAACCGGTGCGCCGCAGCAGGCTCGGCACGCTCCGCACGCTCTCCGCAGTGTTCGGCACGTCTTCCATTCCGGGACGCGTCAACAAGATGGGGTTGTCGAGTCGCGCGAGCATGTCGTGCACTACGAGCGTCGGGACGATCGTCACCTTGGTCTGCGCCAGCGCGCGGGCGGTCCGGGCGACTGTGCTCGAATCGAGCGCGGCCCAGCCCTTTTCCTCCGTCGTCCAGCCCGCGAGGAAGCTGTTGTGGGCGGTCGCGTACCTCGGATTGCCGGTCGCCGCCTGCACGACGCCCGACATGTGCTCGATCGACGCGACGCCGGCACGCGCTGCGGTCAGCGCGTCGGTCTTTCCGAGATGCGCGGCGACGGGGAGGCGCAACTTGTCGGCTTCATCGACCAGCGGTCGCAGCAGCGCCGGCGTGATTTTCGTGTAGACCTTGAGATAGTCCACGCCCGCCACCGCATGCTGGTCGACCGCGCGTCGCGCCTGGTCCGCGGTCGCGATGCCCGTCGCGTTGGCATACGTCGGCGGCACGCCATCGATCATCGCGCCGGCGCTGAACATCCGCGGGCCCGTGATCGAGCCGAGGTTCAGCGTGGTGCGCAGCGCCAGCACTGTGTCGCTGCCACCGTGCAAGTCGCGCACGCTGGTGACGCCCCAGGCGATATACCGGCCTGCGGCCCACCGTTCCACGTGCGCGTGCGAGTCGATCAATCCCGGGATGATGGTCTTGCCGACCACAGTGATCCGCTCGGCGCCATTCGGAATCGGGAGTTCATTGACACGGGCGACCGTCTCGATGTGACCGTTGCGGATGATGATCAGCGCGTCCGGCTTCGGTGCACCACCGCTGCCGTCGATCAGCGTCGCGCCCTCGAGCGCGATGACGCGATCCTTGGGTGGCAGGAGCTTGCTGCAGCTCGCGAGCGTGGCAAGCGAGAGGATCAGCGTGCCGACGTGCCAACGTGCCGACGCGCGGCTCACTTCGGGTCAGCTGAAGTATGATCGTGCAAGATTCTCCAACGATCACCCTGACGCTGCAGGATCAGGGTGAAGGGCCCGCTCGCCACGATGGAATCTCCGCGCGTGAGTTTGAATCGCGCCGTCGCGTACGCGAAATCGGGCGTGAGCACGCGCACGTGCAGCTCGTCGAACGAGAGCGAGTCTCGTGACTTCCCGGACGCGAAGTAGTTCTTCTGATAGCGATCGTACAACGCCTGCCAGCCGAATTGCACGTGCCCGTTCGCCATGTAGCTCGTCAGCGAGTCGTTCGCATAGTCGCTCATGAACCCCGCGAGATCACCCCGATTCCAGTCGGACGCAGAGCGCTGCAGCATGGTCGCGATCTCTTGAGGCGGATTGCCGAGCGGAATCTTCGGCGCCGCGCACGCGATGGCGATGGGAATGAGAACGACGCACGACATACGACGCACGGTTTCTATCCTCCTTAACATGCCGCGGGAGCGTCTCAACGAGACGCTCCCGCGGATGGCGAAGCGAGTTGTGCTAGCGGCGGCGTTTCTTCTTGGCGGCCTTCTTCTTCTTTTTCGCGGGTTTCTTCTTTGCCTTTGGCCGCGCCTTCTTGGCGGCTTTCTTTTTCTTCTTGGCCTTTGGCTTGGAAGACGGGCGCGACTCTTCCATCGGCATCGACGGCATCGGTGCTGGCGTGGGCGCCGACGGGAACATCGGCTCCATGAACCCCGGTCCAGGCCAACTACTCTCCGGTACGTCCGTCTGCTCAAGCATCGGATCTTCTCCTATGCTGGTAGGTGCAGGGGCGTCGTGGTGGCCTATAGCTTACCGCCGGATTCTGACCTCGCAAGTGACACCGACTACCGCCTTTTCGGTCCCCCGAATTACCATCCCCGGTGACAAGTTGGCTTGACAACGCCATTTAGCCGGACACACATTCGCCAGCAATGATAAGATGCCGAGTTCTCGGCGCATTCGGGCTACTCCTGCCGACTGCACTGGTCGCGCAGAGTGTCGCCGAAGTGCAGGTCGCGCCGCCCTCGGTGACCATTCGCGTCGGTGAGCGGTCCGGTTTGCTCGCAACGGCGTTCGATCGGATCGGGAATGTCATCCCTACGGTACGCATCATCTGGTCGTCCAACAACGTCAACATCGCCAAGGTCGACAACAACGGCACTGTGACCGGAGTGGCCAACGGCGTGGCCATTATCGAAGCTCGGGTCGGCGCCCGACGGGGGCAGGCCGCCGTGCAGGTGACCGGTGGCTCTTCGCCCGCCCCCCCGGCAGCCCCTCCCCCTCCTCCGGGAGCCCCGCCCCCGCCGGCCGGTCCGGATCCCTTCGCCGGCCAGCCGCCCGGCAGCGGACCGGCCGCTGCCCTCCGCCTCGAGCCGGGCGTCGTCTACCTGCTGCCATCGGAGAACACGCGCGTCTCGCCGCGGGCGCTGCGTGAGGATGGCTCGCCCGCCGCGCCCGTGGTGGTGTCGTGGACATCGCTACGGCCGGACGTTGCGAGCGTCGACCAGAGCGGCAACGTCGTGGCGCTCTCGCCGGGCCAGGGCACGATCCAGGCGACTGCCACCGGTGGCCTGACGGCGACCGCGCCCGTGGTTGTGCAGCAGGCGGAGTTCACGGTGCGCGAGGGTTCGCCGCTGATGCTCTCGCCTGCCGAGGTCGATACGCTGCACGTCATTGTCGCAACCCAGAACAACCGGACGGTTAACCCGCTCGTGCTGCAGTGGGCGTCGAGTGATCAGAGTGTCGTCCGCGCGAGCCTGGCGGGCGTAGTCACCGCGGTTGGGCCGGGCAAGGCGGTTCTGACGGTGTCCGGCCTGCTCCAGAGCAAGAGCATCGATGTTTCGGTGCACCAAGTCGTTACAAAGCTCTCGGTGCGACCAAAGATCTCGGACGAAGTCCAAGTGCCGCTGACCGGCGCGGCAAAATTCGAAGCGCAGGCGCTCACGGCGGAGAACGCGCCTGTTCCAGAAGCCCCGCTGCGCTGGACCGTCACGGATCCAGGTATCGCGAGCTTCGACCCCCAAACGGGTACACTGACCGGCCGGTCGGTCGGGAAGACGCAGCTGACGGTTCGGGGTCCCGGCTCGGGGCTCGCGGTCGCCTGGAACATCAGCGTGATCGCGGGCTTTCCGCGCTTTGCGCAGCCGCGCGTCGGCGTCGGCATAAATCAGCGCCGCACGCTGCGGGCGAATTATGCCGACGAGCAGGGGAACGTCCTCGGTCCCGCGACGAATGTCGCGTGGAGCAGCGACAATCCGCAGATCGCCAGCGTCGGTGAGGACGGCACGGTAACGGGCGCCGGGTATGGCCATGCGAGGGTGACGGCCGCGGCGCCCGGCGGAAAGAGCGCGACCGCCGATGTGTACGTCGTGGGTGAAATCGTCGTCGCCAGCTCCCGCGCTGCGCCGAGCACTCCGGGCAAATTCCAGCTCTACGCCGTCGAGCGCTCTAACCTCGCGCAGCTCACGAAGTTGACCCCAGCGACCGACACCGCGTCAGCAAGCGACCCCGCGTTCTCGCCCGATGGCTCGCGCATCGCCTTCGTGTCGCAACGCGATGGAAACCCCGAGATCTATGTGATGAATGCGGACGGCACGGGGACCACGCGCGTCACGAATGATCCGCAGCCTGACGGGCGGCCGTCGTTCATGCCGGATGGTCAGTCGCTGGTGTTCCACTCATCCCGTACCGCCGGCAAGCAACAGATCTGGGCGGTGAACGTGGATGGCACCGGCCTGACGCAGCTCACGCGCGACTCGGTCAACTCTTCGCCGGCGGTTTCGCCAGACGGCCAGATCATCGCGTACGTCTCCACACGGAACAAAGACGGCGATATCTGGCTCATGAACCGTGACGGCACCAACCAACGCCAGTTCACGCGGTCACCACAACAGCGCGAGTCGGAGCCCCGGTTTCTGCGGGACGGCTCGCTTGTCTATCTGGTAGAGCGTCGGGAAGGCAATCGCACGGTGCAGCAGGTTATCCGCGCCGATCTCGCGACCGGCGCGACCACGGCGATCACCGGCACCGACCTCGCGATCGCGTCATTCGCTGTCTCACCAGCCGGTGATCTCTTGGCCCTGGTCGTGAACGCCGAGCCGCAGAATCGCCGCAATCCCGTGTACCGCGTCTACGTTCAGCCGGTCAGCTCAGCGACTCCGGTCCCGCTGCCGACGATCGGCCTGGAGCAAATGATTACGCCGGCGTTCCGCCCCTAGATTACGGGCGCCATGCGCGCCTGTGTCCTGACCGCCAGTGGCGGTATCGAGCACCTCCAAGTCGCCGACGTTCCTGATGCCCCCGCCCCCAAGGCGGGTGAGGTCCGTGTGCGGATTCGCGCGGCGGCATTGAATCATCTCGACCTCTTTGTGGCGAACGGACTCCCAGGTACCGCAGAACGATTGCCCCACATCGTCGGAGCCGATGGAGCGGGTGTGGTCGAGTCGGTCGGGTCCGGCGTCAACACGGTAAAACCGGGCGACCGCGTGATGATCAATCCCGGGATCTCCGACTATACCTGTGAGTTCTGCCGCGCCGGGGAGCACTCGCTGTGCGTCAACTATCGGCTGCTGGGCGAGCACCTACCCGGGACTATGGCGGAACTCGTCACGATTCCCGCGCAGAACCTCGCCTGCATTCCTGCAACCAGGCCCGATCTGACTTGGCCGGAAGCCGCCGCGTTTTCTCTCGTCACGCTGACGGCTTGGCGCATGGTCGTGACACGGGCGCAGCTCAAAGCAGGTGAGACCGTCCTGATCTGGGGCATCGGTGGCGGGGTGTCACTCGCGGCGCTTCGGGTCGCAAAGCTGCTTGGGGCTCGCGCGATTGTCACGTCCTCTAGCGACGCCAAGTTGGGCGAGGCGCAGAAGCTCGGCGCCGACATCACGTTGAATCATCGCACACAAAAGATCGGACTGGAGATCCGTGCGCTCACCAACAAGCGCGGTGTCGATGTCGTCGTCGACAATGTCGGCGCGGCCACTTGGGATGATTCGCTGCGGAGCCTGCGCCGTGGTGGGCGACTCGTCATTTGCGGGGCCACGTCGGGCCCGCAGGTGGGGCTGGATCTCCGGCGATTGTTCTGGCATCACTGGAGCATCCTGGGATCGACCATGGGGAACGCCGCGGAGTACGCCGAGATCGTCCGGCGTCTGGCGAGCGGCGAGCTGCGGCCGACGGTCGATCGCGTCTATCCGCTGGACCAGGCACGAGATGCATACGAGCGATTGGCCCGGGGCGAGCAGCTCGGCAAGGTCGTCGTGGAGTTGCCTTCAAGAGCCTAAGTATTTAATTTTTATCATCTTACACCTCTCCGATATCGATCTCACATGACAGGACCGATCGTCCGCGAACGCATCCTGCCTCGCCTGATCGAGGACGAGCTCAAGGAGTCGTTCCTCGACTACTCGATGAGCGTCATCGTGCAGCGCGCGCTGCCCGATGTCCGCGACGGCCTGAAGCCCGTGCACCGCCGCATCCTGTACGCCATGCACGAGCTCGGCCTCGTGCCGGGGCGGCCGTACAAGAAAGCCGCCACCGTCGTCGGCGACGTGCTCGGCAAATACCACCCGCACGGCGACATCGCGGTCTACGACTCCCTCGTGCGCATGGTGCAGGACTTCTCGCTGCGCTATCCGCTGATCGACGGGCAGGGAAACTTCGGCTCGGTCGACGGCGATTCCGCCGCGGCCTACCGCTACACCGAGGCGCGCCTCACCCGCGTCGCGATGACGATGCTGGAGGACATCGACAAGAACACCGTCGACTTCGTCCCCAACTTCGACGACCGCCTGCAGGAGCCCACCGTCCTTCCGGGACGGCTCCCGAGCCTGATCGTGAACGGCTCGGCCGGCATCGCGGTGGGCATGACGACGAACATCCCGCCGCACAACCTGGGCGAGATCGTCCAGGCGATCGTGCATCTGGTCGATCACCCCACCGCCACGATCAGGGACATCCGGAAATTCGTCAAAGGGCCCGACTTCCCGACCGGCGCGATCATCTACGGCCGCGACGGCATCAAGGAGTGCTACGATAAGGGGCGCGGCCGGATCGTGATTCGCGCCCGCGCGATCGCGGAAGAGAAAGAGTCAACCGGCAAGCAGCAGATCGTGGTCACGGAGTTCCCGTATCAGGTCAGCCCCGAGCGCGTGCACGAGCAGATCCGCGACCTCGTGCTCGCCAAGAAGCTCGAAGGCATCAGCGACGTCCGCAATGAATCCGATAAAGAAGGGATCCGGCTCGTCATCGAGCTGAAGCGCGACGCCATCCCGATGGTCGTGCTCAACCAGCTCTACAAGCACACGCAGATGCAGCAGACCTTCGGCGCCATCATGCTGGCGCTGGTGGACGGCGTGCCGAAGGAAATGACGCTGCTCGAGATCCTGCAGAATTTCATCGAGCACCGCCACACCGTCATCACGCGCCGCACGCAGTTCGAGCTGCAGCGCGCGCAGGACCGCGAGCACATCCTGGAAGGCTTGAAGATCGCGGTCGACAACATCGACGAAGTCATCAAGATCATCAAGAAATCGAAGGACACGCCGAGCGCCGACGCGGCGCTGCGCAAGCGCTTCAAGCTGTCCGAGAAGCAGTCTGCCGAAATCCTCAACATGCGGCTGGCTCGGCTCACCGCCCTCGAGATCACGAAGCTCGAGGAGGAGCTGAAGGACGTCCGCAAGTTCATCAAGGAGTGCAAGGAAATTCTCGCGTCCAAGCCGCGGCGCATGAAGATCCTGAAGGAAGAGTTGACGGAGCTGGCCCACGGCTTTGGCGACGAACGTCGCACCGAAATCGTCGCCGATCAGGGCGAATTCTCGATCGAGGACCTGATCGCCGAAGAGGATATGGTGATCACCGTTTCGCACGCCGGCTACATCAAGCGGCTGCCCGTCTCGGCCTATCGCCGGCAGCGGCGCGGCGGCAAGGGCGTGATCGCCGCGCATCAGAAAGAAGACGACTGGGTCGAGCACCTGTTCATCGCGTCGACCCACGACTACGTCATGTTCTTCACCGAACAGGGCCAGTGCTACTGGCTGAAGGTGCACGAGATCGCGCAGGCCGCACGGGCCGCGCGCGGCAAACCCATTCTCTCGTGCGTCGCGATGAAGCCGGACGAGCGCCTCGCCGCACTCGTGCCGGTGCGCGAATTCTCGGAGGATCAGTACCTGCTGTTCGCCACGAAACAGGGCGTCGTGAAGAAGACCGTGCTGTCGGAGTTCGGCAATCCCCGCTCGGTGGGCATTCGCGCCATCAACATCGAGAAGGGCGACGAGCTGATCGACGTCCAGGTGACCGACGGCAAGAACGACATCGTGCTGGCGACGGCGCACGGGATGAGCATCCGCTTCCACGAGAAAGACGTGCGCGATATGGGCCGCACGACGACCGGCGTGAAAGGGATCGAGCTCGACAAGAAAGACCATGTGATCGACATGGTCGTGGTGCGCCGCAAATCCACGCTCCTCACGGTCACCGAGAAAGGGATGGGCAAGCGCTCGGAGCTGGAAGAGTATCGCGTCCAGCATCGCGGCGGCCGCGGCATCATCACCTTGAAGCGCAGCGATAAAACCGGCGAGATCATCGCGCTCAAAGAGGTGTTGCCCGATGATGAGCTGATGATGATCACCAAGAAGGGGATCATGATCCGCGTGCCGGTCGAGGGCATTCGCATTTCCGGCCGCAACACCCAAGGCGTGAAGATCATGAATCTCACGCCCGGCGATCTCGTCGTCGATGTGGCGCGCGTGGTGAAGGAAGATGAAGAGGAGGTCGAGGAGGACGAGGACGAAACGCCTCCGCCCAAGCCCAAAGCGAAGGCGAAAGCCAAGAAGTAGCGTGGTCACCGCCCAGGACATCACGGAAGCCGCAGCGGGCCTGCGGGGCATCGCGCGCCGCACGCCGCTCATCTACGTGGCAGAGCTCGGCGCGCATCTCAAGCTCGAGAACGAGCAGCCGGTTGGCGCGTTCAAGATCCGCGGCGCCTACAACGCCATTCGCAAACTTCCCGACTCGGCCCGCTCGCGCGGCGTGATCACCTATTCGTCGGGCAACCACGGCCAGGCGGTGGCGTACGCCGCGAAGCAATTCGGCGTGCGGGCGGTGATCGTCATGCCGGAGACCACCCCGGCGGTCAAAATCGCGGGCGTGAAAAAGTGGGGCGGTGAAGTCGTCTTCGCCGGTCGGACCTCCGAGGATCGGCGCGTCAAGGCCGAGGAGATCGCCAAGCGTGAGCAGCTCGCGATCGTCCCCCCCTTCGACCATGCCGACATCGTCGCGGGGCAGGCGACCGTCGCACTCGAAATTGTGGAGCAGCTGCCCGAGGTCGAGACCGTGGTCGTTCCCGTGGGTGGCGGCGGTCTGATCTCTGGGATCGTCGCCGGCCTGGCGGCCGCGAAGAGCGCTGCCGTTGTGTGGGGAGTCGAGCCGGCCGGCGCACCCAAGCTCCACCGGTCGCTCGCGGCGGGGAAGGTGGTCCGGCTCGACCGCACGGACAGCATCGCCGACGGGCTGATCACCCTCAACGTCGGCAACATCCCCTTCGCCGAGCTGACGCGGGAGCGAGAGCGGATTCGCGGCGTCGTACTGGTCGAAGATGACAGTATCCGCGCGGCCGTGCAGTTTCTCTGGCGTACCTCGAGGCTCGCCGTCGAGCCCTCGGGTGCGGCCACGACCGCTGCGCTGCTGGCCGGCGCGGTGCCACGCTCCAGGACCACCGTGCTCGTGGTCAGCGGTGGCAACGTGGATCCCTCGCTCCTCGAGGCGCACGACTGATGGCAGCTCCCGCGACGCGGGTTCTGGTCGCCGATGACGACGCATCGCTGGTCCAGACGCTCACCTGGATCCTGAAAGAGAACGGCTACGAGGTGGCCGTCTGCCCGGGCGGCGACGGGCTGTTCGCCAAGCTCGAGGAAATCAAGCCGGCCATTTTGCTGCTCGACATCATGATGCCCAAGGTGGACGGGCTGCAGCTGCTCGAGCGGCTCAAGCAGGACGAGCGCTATCGCGATTTGCCGGTGCTCATGGTTTCCTCTATGCCACCGGAGGAAGCCACTGTCCGGGCCTTGGGCCTGGGGGCTGCCGACTTCATCTCCAAGCCGTTCCGCGTGCGCGAGCTCCTCGCCCGCGTCGAGGCCCACATTCGCGTGGGGCGCGCGCTCGCCCAGGCGCGCGAAGAAGCGCGCAGCCGCGCCGCAATGGTGGACATTCTTCACGAGGTCACGGATTCCCTCAAGCCGGACGAGATGTATCACATCCTCGCCCGGCGCGTGGCGCGCGCCCTCAACATCTCCAAGTGCTCGATGGTGCTCGCCAAACCGGGCGACCAGCAGGGCATCGTCGTGGCGGCCTACGAAAACCCGATGCTGCGCAACCTGCAGATCGAGCTGGCCCGCTATCCGGAGATCCGCAAAGCGGTCTCGACCGGCCGGCTGGTGCTCGTCGAAGATGTCGCGACGGATCCGCTGTACGAGGACGAACGGCGCCGCTGGGAACGCGAGGAGATCAAGGTCCCCACGCGCTCCGCGGTCGCGCTGCCGTTTTGGATGAAAGATCAGCAGATCGGCGTCTTCTTCCTGCGCACGACCGGCGACGATCCGCCGCTCACGCGGGCCGACGCGCAGTTCGCGGAGACCGTCATCAAGACGGCGGTGTCGGCGATCGAGAAGGCGTACGATTTCGAAACCGCGGTCTCCGACAAGCAGCGGCTCGAGAAGTTGGCGTTGACCGACGCGCTCACCGGCTGCATGAACCGGCGCGCGCTCGCCGAGGCGCTGGCGCAGGAGCTGGATCGCTCGCGCCGTTACAATCTGGCGCTGACGATTCTGCTCGCCGACATCGACCGCTTCAAATCGATCAACGACACGCGCGGTCACATCGCAGGCGACTCCGTGCTGCGGCAGGTCGGCGAGCTGCTGCGGCGCGAAGCGCGCTCGGTCGACATCGTGGCGCGTTACGGCGGCGAGGAGTTCGTCGTGGTGATGCCCGAGACGGCGCCGCATGGCGCTGCAATCTTCGCCGAACGGTTACGGCGGCGCGTCATGGCGCGTGACTTCGCTGATACAGGCGGGGATCCGCTGCACATGACGATCAGCATCGGACTCGCGTCGTTTCCCGATGATCGCGTCCACAGCGCCGACAGCTTCGTGTCACTCGCCGATCAGGCCCTCTATCGCGCCAAGAACGAAGGCCGCAACTTGGTCCGGCAATGAGCGAGCGCCGCTGCCCGAAATGCGGGTCGGTGTACACCGACACCGGGGCGCGCTTCTGCCCGAAAGACGGAAGCATGCTCGTGGAAATCCAGTCGAAGAAACCGTCGGCGCCGCCGTCCTCCGGAAGCGGCACGGGGGCCCGCACGCCGCTCCCACCGGGGAAATCCGGTCTCGACCGGGCCTCCAGTCTCTCCAATCAGATTCTCGATGCGCGTTATCAGGTAATGAAGAAGCTGGGCGAGGGCGGGATGTCGTACGTGTATCTGGCCAAGGAGATCTCGTCCGGCGAAACGGTCGCGATCAAGGTCCTCTCGCCACGGCTCGCGTCGGACAAGAGCTCGGTCGAACGGCTGCGCCGCGAAGCGGGCCTCGCGATGCGCCTCGATCATCCGAACGTCTGTCGCATCCTGCGCCTCGGCGAGTCGGAGGACGGGCTGATCTATCTGGTGATGCCCTTCCTAAAGGGCGAGCTGCTGTCGGATCGGGAAGTGCGCGGTGGGCCGATGGAGATCCCCCTCAGTGTGGCGCTGCTCACGCAGATGTGCGCCGGCCTACATCATGCCCACGAGCTGCAGATCATCCATCGGGATTTGAAGCCTGAAAACGTGATGCTGGTGCCGGATGACGGTGCGGGGGATGGAGTGGAGCGCGCGGTCGTCATGGATTTCGGCCTCGCCAAGGAGCGGCGCGCGGATCCCGCGATCGCCAAGCTGACCGCCACCGGCATCATCCTCGGCACGCCCGAGTTCATGAGCCCGGAGCAGATTCGCGGCAAGACGCTCGACGCGCGCAGTGACATCTATGCGCTCGGTATCGTCGCGTTCGAGATGCTCACCGGCAAGCTGCCGTTTCAGGGACGCAATGCCCAGGAGATGATGATCGCGCGGCTGCGCAGCCAGCCCGTGCCGATTCGTCAGTATCGTCGCGACGTTCCTGAGCCCGTCGAAAAGGCCCTGACGAAGGCGTTGCAAACGAATCCGGACGATCGCTTCACCACAGCCATCGAATTTGGCGACGCGCTCACCGGGGGGAGCGGGAGCGGGGGGTCCACACCATCGTCCGCTGGCTTTCTTGGCAAGCTCAAGGAAAAGTTTTCATGAAAGACGGCAAGGTCTTCAAGCGGGACGGGCAGGTGCTGGGCCGGAGTGTTGCCGGAGTGCCGTGAAGCGGTTCCCCGCGTTCGACCCACCGGAGTACGTCGACTGGAAGCCCGATCCCGCGCTGGTCCGCGGTTTTCGATCAACCATCGAGACGAATCCCGAGCGCGCCGAGATCGTGGCCGCCCTGACTCCTGACTCCAAGCTCCAGCTGTATCGCGGCCTGCTCAGGGCACGGCTACACGATATCGAGCTGAAGCGCTGGGTGCGCACCGGAGTGATCTCGAAGGCCTGGCTCGGCACCGGTGAGGAGGCGACCACCGTCGGGCCGGTGCACGCGCTCGAGCGGGGTACCGACATCGTCGCTCCGATGATCCGCAATGCGGCGGCCTGTTGCGAAATGGGGATGCCGATCGCCGACATGCTACGTGCCTATCTCGCCACCGCGGACTCGCCGAGCGGCGGCCGCGATCTGCACGTCGGCTCGTTCGCACACGGGGTCCTCCAGCCCATTTCCCACGTCGGCGACATGGTGCCCGTGATCACGGGGATCGCACTCACGTTCAAGCTGAAGCGCGAGCCGCGCGTCGCGCTCACCTGGGTCGGCGATGGCTCGGTCAACACCGCCGCGGCTCATGAGGGCACGAACTTCGCGGCCGTGCAACGCGTGCCCGCCATTTTCATCGTCGAGAACAATCAGGTCGCGCTCGGCACCCGTCTCGAGCAACACCATTTGCCTGCGGACTTCAGGGACTGGCCCGCCAGCTACGGCGTGTGGGGCGCCACATTCGACGGCAACAATGTGCTCGACGCCTACGCGGCCACACGAATCGCCGCCGAGCGGTGTCGTACCGGCAACGGGCCGGCGATCCTGATCGCGGAGACGTTCCGCATGGGTGGTCATGCGACCCATGACGAACGCGAGGCTCGCGAAACGTTTCCGGCCGAGCTGTTTCGCACCTGGGGCAAGCGCGATCCGATCGGTCTTTTTGAAGAGTATTTGAAGGAAGAGGGTGTGAAGGACAAACAGCTCGCCGACGTCGAGGCTGATGTGAACGGACAGGTTGAGAAGGCTGCCCAGGAGGCGCTGGCGAGTCGCGAGAAGATGCCGAAGGGGGCGAGCGCGCTGGACGGAGTGTATGCGAACGGTCGGTAGCCTCCTGGCGGCATTGCTCATGTCAGGGGCAGCGACAGCGCAGCGCGGCGGAATCGATGTGAAGAGCTATTCGGTACTCATCACGATCCCTGATTCAGGGCGCGCGATTCGCGGCCAGATGGTGGTGCGGTTCGAACGGCGCGTCCCCGGAGATAGCGTGCTCACTCTCGACCTCGTCGGGATGACTGTTGACTCGGCGCTGGCTCTCGACCCTGCCACCGCTACGCCGCACGACGACGTTGTGTCTTTCGGGCGGGTGAGTAGGCAATTCACATACGACGGTCGCGTGCTGCGCATTCCTCTCCTCGCGGGGCCAGCTGCCCTTGACGTCATCATTGATTACCACGGTACTCCGCAGGATGGGCTCATCATCGGACCGAACGCGCGCGGGCGCCGAGTCGCCTTCGCCGATAACTGGCCCGAGCGAGCTCGCTTCTGGCTCCCGAGCGCCGATCATCCGAGCGACAAGGCGACCGTACGCTTCGCAGTCGAAGCCCCCCGCGGGTGGCGAGTGGTGGGGAACGGGACGCGCCCGGCAGAGGGGGACGTTCAGATGTGGGATGAGCGGCATCCGATCCCCGTGTACACCATGGTCATCGGCGCCGGTGAATTCACGGTCAGCAAGCACCGCCCTGTGATCAACGGCCGCGACACGATCCCGATCGAAGTCTGGACCTATCCCGAGGACTCAGCGTTCGCCGACTCGGTGCCGTTCCGTCGCGCGACCGAGATCGTCGAGGTGATGCAGCGACTGATCGGGCCCTTCCCCTATGAGAAGCTCGCGCACGTGCAGTCATCCACGAAATTCGGCGGCATGGAGAACTCGAGCGCGATCTTCTATGCGGAGAAACCCTACGTTGAGCGCAAGATGGGCGAGGGAGTGGTGCGGCACGAGACCGCTCACCAGTGGTTCGGCGACGCGGTCACGGAGCGCGAGTGGCCGCACCTTTGGCTCTCCGAGGGCTTCGCGACGTATTTCGATGGCGTCATCGAAGCTGCGCTGGACGGCGACTCGACGTTGGCAAAGCACATGCGGGCCAACGCCGAGCAGTACTTCGCGTCCGACGTCACCGACCGGCCCATCGTGGATTCGGGATTTGCCGCCGATCCCATCAAGCTCTTGAACGCGAACAGCTATCCCAAAGGTGCGTGGGTGCTGCACATGCTACGGGGATTGATGGGCGATTCGGCGTTTTTCCGCGGGCTTCGGACCTACTACCGCACCTACCGCGATTCGACCGCGACGAGTGAAGACTTCCAGTACGTGATGGAACGCACGACTGGAAGGAAGCTGAACTGGTTCTTCCACCAGTGGCTCTACCAGCCTGGGTACCCTCAGCTCGACGTCAGCTGGCAATACAACGCAGTCGGAGGGGGGCGAGGGCGGGGGCGGGGGCGGGGGCGAGTGCTCGTGGGTATCACCCAGCGCCAGAAATTGGACTGGGGTCTGTTTCGCCTTCCCGTGTTGACGCTCGAGTTCCGGGGGGCGAACGGCGCGACCGCGCGGCGCGACGTCGCTGTGACGGGTGGAGGCCGGGAGACGTTCGCCGCGTTCGACCTCCCGTTCGCGCCCGCGGAGGTCCGCGTGGACCCGGAGGGCAAATTGCTGCTGCGAGTCACCATCGGTCGGAGGTAGTCTATGCGCCTGCGTGTGCTGTCAGTCGTGATCATTGCCGTCGCTTGCCGCGGCCCTGCCCCGGCAGCAGGCCAGGGAGCGGACGACAACCTCCGTGTCCCGGCGGGCTTCCACGTGTCGGTGTTCGTGCAGAATCTACCGGGCGTCCGCTACCTGGCCCTCGGTCCAGGCAACACGGTGTACGCGTCGCAGCCTGGCTCCGGCGTGATCGTCAAACTGCCCGATGCCAACCATGACGGCATCGCCGACAACACCGTGACCGCGGCGAGCGGCCTCAGGGGACCGTTCGGCATCGCGTTCCGCGGGGACACGATGTATGTCGCGGAGGAAGGCGACGTGAAACGCTTCGATCCGGGCGGCGCGTCGCCGGTGACTATTGTGCCGAACGTGCCCAGCGGGGGCCACTCCACTCGCACGATCCTGTTTGGACCCGACGGGAAGCTGTATCTGGCTGTTGGCTCCTCCTGCAACATCTGCGACGAGCGCGACTCGCTGCGCGCCGCGGTGACGCAGTTCAACGCCGACGGCTCGGGCGGCCGCATCTTCGCCCGGGGTCTGCGCAATACCGTCGGACTGGCGTTCAATCCCAAGACGGGCGAGCTGTGGGGTGGTAACAACGATCGCGACAATCTGGGCGATGACCTTCCGCCCGAGCACGTCAACATCATCAAAGGCGGGCTCGACTACGGATGGCCCGCGTGTTACCTCCCCGGCAAACCCAACCCGGAGTACGGATCGGCCGACTGCTCGCACGTCGAGCCGCCGACCATCACCATCCAGGCGCACTCAGCGCCGCTCGGCTTGGCGTTTTACACCGGCACGCAGTTTCCGCGCGAATACCGCGGCGACGCGTTCGTCACGCTGCACGGTTCCTGGAACCGCAGCGTCCCGACGGGCGCAAAAGTCGTGCGTGTCGAGGTCGACAGCGCCGGTCGGCGCGCCGTGGGCGTCGAGGACTTCATCGTGGGATGGCAGCGTCCGGACGGCTCGCGCTGGGGCCGGCCGGTTGGTCTCCTGGTATTGCCGGATGGATCCTTGCTGGTAAGCGACGACATGGGCGGGAAAATCTGGAGGGTGAGCTATGGGCGCTAGGAACGATGGGCGGATGGGCAGATGGGCTGTCGGGCTGTTTGTGGCGCTTGTTGGGACAGTGATTTTCCTGCCCATCCGCCCATCCGCCCATCCGCCCGTCGATATCCACTCCGAATACGTGAAGTACCTCAGTGGCAAGGACACGGTGACGGCCTACATCGCTTATCCCGAACGCCCGCAGCCTGCGCCGGCAGTCATCGTGATCCACGAGATCTTCGGGATGTCGGACTTCATCCGCCAGACGACCGAGCAGCTCGCGAAGGACGGCTTCGTCGCGATCGCGCCCGATCTATTGTCACGGCGCGGCGGCACGCCCAGCTCGCCCGATTCGGCGCGCAAACTGATCGCGACGCTGAACCCGGACACCGTGACGGCGGATCTCGATGCGACGCGCGCCTTTCTGAAGACCGTGAAGGCCGCCCGAGCGAGCGACGTTGGCGTCATCGGCTTCTGCTGGGGCGGCGGGCAAAGTTTCCGGTACGCGACGAATGCGCCTGAATTGAAGGCCTTTGTTGTCTGCTACGGTCCTGCCCCCAACACTGCCGATATCCCGAAGATTCGCGCGAAGGGGCTCGGCGTGTACGCCGAGAACGACGCGCGCATCGACGCGGGACTTCCGGACGCCGCCGCCGCGATGCGGGCAGCGGGCAAGCAGTATCCGTACACGGTGTATCCGGGGGTCGGACACGGATTCCTGCGCACGCGCGAAAAACCGGAGGTCGCCGACAGCGCTTGGCGCGCGGTGATCACCTTCTTCCGCGCGCAGCTCAAGAGCTAGCGTCGGGCGGTTGCGGTGAGATACGCGCGCGCGCGCTCCAGCGCCGCGTCACATCCGGCGAGGACGTCCTCGACCCGTACTGCTATCGGGAAGTCGGGCGCAATACCGGTTGACACGAATTCCTTGCCGTCGGGGAACGCCGCGCGCGAGACCGTCAGGCGGATCTTCCACCCCGCCGCCAGCGGCAGCACGGCGGTTTGCCCTGTGCTCCCGGCGGTCGGCTCACCGACGAGCGCGCCGCGCCCCCCCGCCCGAAACGCGACGATGAAATCCTCCGCGGCGCCCGCCGTACTCCGCGAGGAGAGCACCACGACGGGACCGCTGTACGCGATCCGCTCACGGGCCGCCGGCGGCCAGACTGTGTCGGACGGTGTGCTGATCCAGTCCAGAGAATCGAGGCTGTAGCGCGGCGTCCGACCGCGTGCCGTCAGGAACGGCCGATTGATGAGGCGCGACAGCAGCGCCATGCTTTGATCGCGCGCCTCTGACGTCCCGTCGGCCTCCCGCAGATCCAGGATCAGGCCGCGATGGCGTGGTCCCTCGCGCGGCGCGTCGCCGAGGGCGCGATCGAAGCGGCTGAGCATGTCGGGGTCGGCGAGCGAGTAGACGCGCACCCAGATCACGCCATCGGAGAGGGTATCCGCTTCGAGGGCAGGATGATCCCGCGATGCGCGTGTGGTCAGCGGCATGCTGCGCGTGACGCTCGCGCCACGCTCGGCGCCGCCGGGGAGGCGGAGGAGCAAATGCACTGCCGTGCCACGCTCGCCATCGAGCATCCGCGTGACCGCACGCTCCCAACGGCTCGCGTCGTTGGCCGCGGCGATCTCCGGCAGGACCGAGTCGCGAATCCATTGCGCGGCCGGGATGCCTTGGACCGCCAGGATCTCCGCCAGCCGCTCAGGCCGGGCCACGCGCATCTCGTCATTGACGACGTAGTCCATGATGAACGGCCGGCGCTCCACACTTCGCAGCTCGAGCGGTGGGCGCGCGAGGCGGTTCGCGGTCGCAGCGGGCGCCAGGATTTCGAGCTGCCCGTCGTTCAGCAACGCGCCCCAGCGTCGCAGCCGGCGAAAAAACGGCACGTCGAGCGGCGCGGGGGGACCGGGGGTTCGAGGGCGTTGCTCGGCAAAGGTGACCGTCGCCGCGAAGGCCGAGTCCCAATTCGCGCGAACGCCGTCCCAGTAGGCATAGTTGTAGCGTGCTTCTGCCCACAGGCGCGCCGCAACGAGCTCGCGATCCGCGCCGGAGGGTCGCTGGGCCGCGAGGAGCGCGACAAACGCGGGGAACACGCCGAAAACCGCCAGCGTACGGAATGACATGGCTCTAATCTATTTGCTGCTGTTTGCGTCGCCTCAATTGCTGCTCTACCTCTATCTCCGCGAGCGCCTGCCGCTGTCCGCGCGGCGCTGGCTTACCCTGGTCTTCGTTGTCTTCAACATCCCGTGGGGCATTGTCGCCGTGCGGATGTTCTCCGGCAGCCTGTGGGGAATCAGTCGCGTTCCCTACATCGCGCCGTGGATCGCCTGGCAGCTGCTTGGTTGGATTTTTTGTGGCCTCGTTTGCCTTTATCTCCTTGGCAAGAGCCTGCTTTGGATCGTGCGTCGTGCGTCATACGTCGTGCGTAGACGGCCAGGCGAGGTTTCCGACGCACGACGCACGACGGACGACGCACGCGTGTCGCGTCGTCAGTTCCTCGCCCGCGCTACGTACGTCTACGCTGCCGCGGGAGTCGGCATCTCGGCGTACGGCATTTGGAGCGCCGAGCGACTCCCGGCTCTCACGCGCCGCACCCTGCTGTTTCCTGACTTGCCGGCGGGCCTGGACGGGCTTCGCATCGCACATCTGTCGGATGTGCACGCCGGCATTCACATGTCCGAAGAGAAAATGCGCGCCATCGTCGCGCAGGCGAACGCGTTGGGCGCCGATCTGATCGTGCAGACGGGCGACATGATCGATATCTCGCAGTCCTACATCCCGGATTACGTGCGCGCGTTCCGCGATCTGCACGCGCCCCTGGGCGTGGTCACCGTGCTCGGCAACCACGATCGCTACACGGGCGAGGACGCCGTCATTCGGGGCGTGCGCGATGCGGGGCAGGTGTTCGTGAAGAATGGCGCGCACCTGATCGAACGGGGCGGCGCCACGCTCGCGCTCATCGGGATCGACGACCCGCGCAACTGGCACGCCGATGATCCCCAGGACGCTGACCTCGAACACGCCTTACAACTCACGCCGCCCGCGAAAGCGGCGTTCCGCATCCTGCTTGCCCACCGCCCCGGTGCCTTCGACGGCGCCGCCCCACGCGGCATCCCCCTCACCCTCGCCGGCCACATCCACGGCGGCCAGTTCTATCTGCCGGTCGTCGGCTGGTCGCCCGGGCGGCTCATCACCAAGTATGTGATGGGACATTTCACTCAGGGCACGAGCCAGCTCTACGTGAGTCGCGGGATTGGAGTTGTAGGAGTGCCGCTACGAGTCTTTGTGCCGCCGGAAATCGCGTTGTTCGAACTCCGTCGTGCCTAGAGTGCGCGTAGTCGATGGGTCCCGCGAAGCGAGTGTGGGTTTTTGTCGCGGTGGGGGGCCCATCGACTACGCGCACTCTAGACACGACGGAGTTCGAACAACGCGATTTCCGGCGGCACAAACACTCGCAACGGTACTCCGACCACACCGATTCCCCTGCTGACATAGAGCTGACTCGCCCCCTGCGTGAAGTGCCCCATCACATACTTGGTGATGAGCCGCCCGGGCGACCAGCCGACCACCGGCAGATAGAACTGGCCGCCGTGGATGTGGCCGGCGAGGGTGAGGGGGATGCCGCGTGGGGCGGCGC
>JBKPDZ010000057.1:0-10994 GCA_046728135.1 Gemmatimonadota bacterium
TGTTCATCGCGGTCCTCCCCTACGCGTTCGATCAGGGACAGGCCGTCGGCGACTTCCTCGTGCTGGTGGCGTCGCTCGCCTACCTGCTCGCGAGCTGGGCGCACGGCCGCGTGTATCCCGGCGAGACCGGCCTCGATACGCACGCCTACCTCGAGACCGGTGTCTTCATCATCGTCGCGATGGCGTTGAAGCGGATCCCCGCGACGCTCATCCAACGCATTCGCCGCGCACGCAGCGCGATGGGCGAGGCGGAGCAGGGATATCTCGCCGTGCGCGCGTCGGCGGCGGAAGCCGACGAGCTCGGGTTCCTGGAAAAGAGCTTCAACCGGATGCTCGAGGAGATCAGCGCCACGATCTCCTCCGTACAGCACGAGGCTGACGAAGTCGCGGCATTCGCCGAAGAACTGGCGGCGGCGGCAGAGCAGCTCCATGCCACCACCGAGTCGCTCACGCAGACGTCGCAGCGTCTCGCCACGGACCTCGGGGCGCAGCGCGGCCTCGCGGACGGGGCGCGGGGCGAAAGCGCCAAGGCGGCCGATCAGGCCGAATCACTCCGCGTACGCGCGGAGTTGATGCAGGTCGACGCGTCGCGACTCGTCGGCACGGCGGAACGGGGGCGCGAGCGGGTCGCCCGCGCGAGCGCAACGCTGCGAGCGGTCGGCGAAGAAGTGCGCGCGACGGCGTCGACCGTCGCGGGGTTGTCGGGAATGTCGGAGCGCATCGGGGTGTTCGCCCAGACCATCGCGCGCATCGCGCGGCAGACGCACCTCCTCGCGCTCAACGCGGCAATCGAGGCCGCGCGAGCGGAGGAGCACGGTGAAGGTTTCGCCGTCGTCGCGGACGAGGTACGCACGCTCGCGGCGGAGGCAGGGAAGTCCGCGCGCGAGGTCGCCGAGCTCGTGAGCGAGCTGCGCACGGGCATCGATGCCGCGGCGCGCGCCATGCAGTCGGGCGAAGCCAAGGTGCGGGACATCGGGGCGGTCGCGGCGGAGGCCGACGGCGCACTCCAGGAACTGCATCAGGGCGTGCAACTGATGGGCGACTTGGTGAACGCGACGGCCGAGGTATCCCGCAGCCAGGCGCACCGCCTCGCTGAGCTCGCGCAGTCGCTACAGCAAGTCGCCAGCATCTCGACCGCTTCCTCGGAGAGTGCCAACAACACTGCAGCCGCCACCGAAACGCAGATCACGGCTATGGGCGAACTGACGGCTACCTCCCAACAACTCGCCCAACTGGCCGAGCGCCTCCGCAGCGGGATGGCGCGGTTCTCGGTGCTGCGGCGTGATCAAGCCACCGCAGAGCATCAGATCCGTCCTGCCGCCGATTAACTGACCCTTCCGCGTGCAAACGACCCCGCCCGGGAGACCGTTGCGGCGCTCGGGCCTTGGTCCCACGACCCCGCGTTGAAGGGGTGAAACGCACGCAGGGCCTCCCGGTAGGGGATGATCAGCAGATCGATATACCGCGCCAGCGCCACCGCAAAAGGAAAGCGATGCCGAAACTCACCCGCCGTGACGCCGAGGACCGCCCGCAGGTGCCGGCCGAAGCTCTGCGGTGACGAATAGTCCATGCGGTAAGCCACGTCCGAGACCGAGAGACCCGGATTCTGAAACAGGAACGCCGCGTGGAGCAGCCGCATGCCGGCGAGATAACTCTTGGGCGACGGTAGGCCGGCGCGATGAAACCGCGACATCAAAGTGCTGGGCCGCACGCGCAGATGGCGGGCCAGTCCGCGCACGGTGCTGAGCGCCGGCGCAAGCCGCGCGACCGCCTCGAAGAATAGGCCTGTCTCTTCCGGCGGCGGCGGATCCCCGAGCGCCGGAATCAGGCGCGCAAGAATCCGTGCGGCGACGGGCGAGGCGGGATGTCCCACGAGGTCGCGGAGGCGGCGCCAGCCATCGGGCTCGGTGCAATCCACGGCGCTGCGCACACCGGTCGCGCCGAGGCGGAGCAGTGTTTCGGTAGCCTCACGGTCGTGGCGCGACACGAGAGCGACAGCCGGGATGGCGGGGAACTCGCGTACGAATCGTGCGATGCCCGGGAGCGCCTCCCCCTGGCAGCGATGGACGGAGATGACCATCGCATCGACGCGCCGGCGCCGCGCGACGTACAGCGCCTCGCGAAGCGAGTCGGCGTGCAGGGTATCGAAGCAGCCGTCTCCCACCGCATCGATACGCGGGCGCTCAGGGGCAGGAAGAACCGTGCAGACGGTCACCATGCGGCCTCACGGTAACCCCAGCGTTTCAACCGGCATTCATCATTCCGGGACCCCGAGGACCGTAGACGCTATCCGAAAAAACTCCCGGCTCACCGAATTTCCGCGCCCCCTCCCCCCGCCAACGGACGCTTGTGAATGGGCAAGGAGAGTGCGAAGCTAGGCGCGCGCATGAGGGGATGCCCATGACGTCGCGGCGCTGGTTGATCGGGTTGTCGTCGCTGGTGGTGATGCTGATGATCGCCGGTGCCGTGAGCTTCGTACGCTACGCCCGCCTGCATGCCCTCCAGCCGACGCTGGTGGCAGTTGCCCCGTTCGACATCTTCGTCCCTGGCCTCGAGCCCTGGCGCGTCCGGCTCGCGCAGGAGTTGACGGCTCGGCTCGACAGCATCCCACCGCTCACGGCGGTCTCGCAGGACGTGGTGCGCGAGCGCTGGCGCGGACAAAAGCAGCCAGAAGTCGCGGCTCTCGACCTGGCGCGCCGCACCAGTGCGGGGGTGGGGGTCTATGGGCGTCTGGACGCACTCCCGGACGGGGCGAGCGGGGCGGCCGGGGCGGCCGGGGCGGGCGGCCGCGATTCGGTGCTCGTGACGATGGTCGTGATTGATGCGGGCAGCGGGCGCGTGCGCACCGTCATGAACGCTCCCTGGCCGCGCGAGCGGCTTTCGGACCTCGCCCAGGTGCTCGCTCAGCGGGTGCGTCAGAACTATCGTTAACCAAGTGACTGACCCGTTTGCAGCGCTGAACGCCGCGCTCCCGCCACACTACATCATCGATCGGGAGCTGGGCCGTGGCGGCATGGCCCTGGTCTATCTCGCACGCGATACCCGCCACGAGCGTTTCGTCGCGCTGAAGACGTTGCGGCCCGAGATCGCTGTCGCGTTGGGCCGCGAGCGGTTCCTGCGCGAAATCAAACTCGCCGCGCGCCTTCAGCATCCCAACATCCTGCCGGTCTACGACTCGGGCGACGCGGGTGGAACGCTGTATTACGTCATGCCGTTTGTGGAAGGTGAATCCCTACGCGACCGGCTGGACCGCGAGCCGCAGTTGCCGGTGGACGATGCGGTGCAGATCGCGCGCGAGGTCGCCGAAGCGCTCGCCTACGCACACGATCACGATGTGGTGCATCGCGACATCAAGCCCGAGAACATCATGTTGTCCGGCGGCCACGCGATCGTCACCGATTTCGGGATCGCGCGCGCCGTCAGCGCGGCCGGCGGCGACAAGTTGACGCAGACGGGGCTCGCGATCGGCACGCCGGCGTACATGCCGCCCGAGCAGGCGTCCGGGTCGGGGCAAGTCGACCGCCGCAGCGACATCTACAGTCTCGCCTGTGTGCTCTACGAGACGCTCGCCGGCCAGCCGCCGTTCACCGGACCAACCGCGCAGGCCATCATGGCGCGCCACTCGCTCGATTCGGTGCCGCGATTAAAAATCGTCCGCGATGCGATTCCGGATGAGCTCGAAGTCGTGATCGAGCGCGCGCTCGAGAAGGTCCCCGCCGACCGCTATCAGACGTCGGGCGAATTCGCGAAGGCGTTGACCGCGGCGAGTACCGGCACGGTCTCGCGCGTGACCGCCGCGCGGCGGCACACGCGCGCGACGCCGCGCTGGAGCCGGCCGGTCACGGTCGGGATCGGGCTTGGCGGCATTGCGCTGGTAGCCGGCGCCTGGCTGCTGTTTGGGCGGCACGGGGGCACGCCGCGCGGCGGGGGGGCCGGACTCGCCTTGAATCGCGTGGCGGTGCTCTACTTCAACGACGCCAGTCGCGACAGCTCACTCCGGTATCTGGCCGACGGCTTTACCGAAGCGCTGATCGATCAATTGAGCGCGATTCGTGCCCTGGATGTCGTATCGCGCAACGGTGTCGCGCCGTTCCGCGGGCGCGACGTGCCGCGCGACTCGATTGCGCGAGCGCTCGAGGCCGGTACGCTGGTGGAAGGGGAAGTCGAGCCGGTCGGGGGCGGTACCCGGGCGCGCGTGACGGTCCGGCTGATCGATGGCGCCAGCGGCGCGGACTTCGGGCGGCGCCAGAGCTTCGAGCTCCCGATCGGCGCGCCCCTCGTGATGCGCGACTCCCTCGTCAGCCAGGCCGCGGTGTTGCTGCGCGAGCGTCTCGGCGGCGAAGTCCAGCTGCGTGAAGAACGCGCCGAGACCAAGAGCGTGGAGGCGTGGTCGCTCGTGCAGCAGGCGCAGAAGTCGCAGAAGGACGCGCTCGCCGCTGCCGTACGCGATCCCGCCGCGGCGGCAACGCTGTACACGCGCGCGGACTCCCTGCTGGCGCAGGCGGAGCAAGCCGACCGGTCGTGGGTCCAACCGATCGTGCTGCGAGCGCGTGTCGCCTACTTGCGGTCCCGGCTCGAGCAAGTGCCACATGAGCAGGACAAGTGGCTCACGATCGGCTTGGCGCACGCGGAACGTGCGTTGCGGGCCGAGCCCCAGAACCCCGACGCGCTGGAGATGCGCGGCACGCTCCGCTTCTGGCGGTTCTCGCGGGGACTGGTGCCGGATTCCGCCGCCGCCGACAAGCTGCTCAGCGCTGCGCAAACGGATCTCGAGGACGCGACGCGCATCAATCCACAGCAGGTGGGCGCCTGGAATACGCTTTCGTACCTCTACTATTATCAGCGGAGGGACCTGGTCGAGGCCAATCAAGCAGCCAGCAGGGCGTACGAGGCGGACGCGTACCTCGCCTCCGCCGACGCCATCCTGTATCGCCTGTTTGTCACATCCTACGACCTGGCGCTGTTTGAGCCCGCAAACGACTGGTGCAACAAAGGCCATCGGCGATTCCCCAACAACCCGCAGTTCGCGCAGTGCCAGCTGATGCTCATGAGCACCAAAGCCACGGATCCCGATGTAGACCGCGCATGGCGTCTCGCGGACGACGCGGTGCGCCTGTCCCCGGAGCGCAGTCGCCCGTTCACCCAGCTGCTCGAGCAGATCTGGGTCGCCGGTGTTGTAGCTCGCGCCGGACTGCCCGACAGCGCCCGGCATGTTCTGGAGCGCTCCAAAGGAAATGCGGACGTCGACCCGCAGAGGGAGCTGCTCGGCTACGAGGCGGTCATGCGGGTCATGTTGGGGGACAAGGACGAAGCGCTGCGCCTGCTGAACGAGTACCTCATCGCCAACCCCAAGCATCGTGAGGGGTTCCGCAAGAGCATCCATTGGTGGTGGCGCCCCATTCAGGATGATCCCCGCTTCAAGGCGCTGATCGGCGCTCGCTAAACAGTAGTGTGATCTAGATCACATATGCCACGGTCGTGGGTCTAGCGCTAGGGATTTCCCCGGGAGATTTTTAAGGGCGTTCCGCTGGTCCGTTGCCCGTCGTCGCTGGCGCGCCCCTAGACGTGCCACACATCGCGGGTCCATGTGTCGCGCAGGAGCGCCCCATGAGGTACGTCACGCGTTTTTTTGCGGTCGCCATCGTCGTTCTCGCAGGGTGTAAAGAAAACTCGCCGGTTCAACCAGTCCCGCCCCAAATCAACGCGCTGATCGTCGACGGTGCGCATTCCAACGGCAACAAAGATTTCTTCTTCCTTCCTCCGCTCGTCACCAGTCCCATAGGCTCGCCGAACTACGACGCCGGCAAGTTCAACGCGCACCTCGCGCCGGTGGCCGAAGTTTGCGAGCTCGCGGCGAATCCGATCCTCTTCCCGGCGACGGATTGCAAAGCGGGACCGCTGGTGTTCGGGCCCGCGACAATGGCCCTCGATCTGGTCAACGAGCAATATGTGTTGAACTGGGATACGCAGGCGTCGGCGTTGATCCTGACGAGTTTCTACCGCATCACCGTACGCGGCTCGGCGCGGGGCACGGCGCTCGGTTTCCTCGACGTCGATCCCGTGCTCGGTGGCGTGAAGAACTTGAGGACGGGTGACGTCGTGCAATTCCAGGACGGTCGCACGCTGCCGATCAAGGTGCGGATCGAACAAGGCGCGTTTGGGTCGACAAACTCGAACGACTTTGTGGAGCAAGTCGTGCCCAATGTCATTCCGAGTGGCACTCTCGACGTCACGACGAACACGGGGTTCGCCGGCGCCCGCTTCACGAACGGATGGCTCAATCCCAGTCTGGGGATCGATCAAGTCGTTGTGATCATCGAGCGGGTGGGCGCCAACTGTCTCAGCAGCGGGCTTGAACAGATGGAAGGTTGTTATCGGTTCCGCACCGACCCCGATTTGCATCAGATCGAGGGCGGCTTGCCGTTCGCGATAAACGTCATCGCCGGCGTCTGTTTCCAAATCCCTGCTGATATCGGCGGGGAAGGACCCCCCTTCGAGCTGGCACGCCAAGAGGAAGTCGAGGGACAAGCGACCGGACCTCTGACGCGGCTCACAGAAGTACCAGCGCCGTTCATCCGCTGTGACGGTTTCGGTCCGACTCCGACTACTCCGACGATCGGCGCGGCGTTCCGCTCCGGGCGCCTGGGCGACATTGCCAAGGCCGGATGGCACGCCGTGACTCACGCGATCGGACGGGTTATCGAACCAGCCTCCCTGCACGCGGTCGATCTCGGCGCCGGCGGCAGCACCGACGGATTCAGCCGCTTCGGGTACTTGCGCTTCGCGACGATGACCGTCACCGCCGGGAACGGCGCGACGGCGCCCGCGGGTTCGACGATCCAGGCGTCGGTGCACATCGATAACAACCACCACGGCGCAAGTTCGAGTGCCGTAGGCGTACCAGTGACATTCACCGTCACTCCGTCGGGCGGAGCGGGCACCGTCATTGAATCGCAGCCCGTGTACACCGACGCCAGCGGCAACGCGACCGTGCATTGGCAGCTCGGACTGGGAGCGAACACACTCCAGGTGACCGCACAGGCGCAGGGCAGCCCAGCGCTCATTACGGCGACGGGGTCGCCGGCCATTGGCGTGATCGACTTCGAGACGTACCCGAATGGCTCGGCCACGTGCGCCAGCTGCGCCCTGACGAATGACTACGCGAGCCAGGGCGTGGTGTTCTCCTTTGCCAGCTCGTTCTGTCCGACGGTCACGAATGCGCAGCTGGTCCTGTCGTCCAGCGCCTACGACCCGGTCGGTGGCCCGGCAAATCACAGCGTCACTGCCGGCGCCGCACCGACGGGCGGCTTCTGCTCGGGCACGGTGTCGATGAACTTCGCCAGCCTCCCGGACACCATCCGCTTCCAGCTGCGAGGCAACAACAGCATCGCAACGTTCCCGGTGGCGGCGTTTGACGGCAGTGGGAATCCGATCCCCACAGCTCTGATCGACCGCTCCAACGTGTTCACCTACACATCGGTCGGTGGATTCCTGTTTCGGCAAGAGACGATCACAATCGTCAATACGCCGGGGACGATTAGTCGGATCGACCTCGGGATGAGCGGATTCATTACGTTGGTCGACAACCTGATAATCCTGTACCCTACCATACCGTAGTTTCGGTGCGGTTTGCGACTCGAGGCGGCTCCGCTTTTGGAGCCGCCTTTCTTTTTGCCCATGGCTGGGCAGCCTCCCATCCACGGAATTAGATCCTCCGATGGAGAGGAAATGATTCTCCCGCGCGATGGTGCGTCGGCGCCGCCGCCTTTTGTTTGTTCGTTATCTCAGGTCGGGCACCCTACTAATGAAGTGTTGGTCAAGCTGTCTGCCGTTCGTGGCGATCGCCACCCTTGGGGCGATCGCGTGTCGCGGCGACCGAGGCTATTCGGCCGGTCCCTCCGCGCTCATCCTCGACGCCAATCACGACACCGGCAGCGCGTTCTTCGTCTGGCTCCCCCCGGTGGTCAACCAGCAGGCGCCCGCGGGCCAAGTATTCTCCCGGCAGCTCAGTCCGATCCTTACGATCACCAATCTCTGTAACAGCGAAGTCATCCGCACGCTGGCGGGATCCGACATCCAAGTCGAAGCCGCCGATTTCGCAACCAACTGGCCCACGGCTGTCGACAACCTCGATTCGACCTGTACGTATCGGCTCATTACGACGGCGGGGGGCCGCCAGCTGGGCGTCGCTGATGTGGATGTCGTGGACAGCGGCACCGAGCTGAAGAATGTGGACACGGGCGAGTTCATCCCACTGCTCGCCGATCGCACCCTTCCGATCAAATTCTTCATCGGCGTCGGCTCGCAATGTGAGCGCGTGAATTCAGACTGCGGTGAAGGGACTGTGCAGCCGGGACAGAGCACCACGATCGTGACCACGCAGGGGCAGGCGGGGGTGTTCGTCCCGGCCGGCGCCGTGGACCAACCCGTCACGCTCGTCATCGAGTCCGCGGACGATCGCCCCTGCATTCCGGGGTTACCCGAGCCCGTGTTCCCCGGCGACGTCGGCGCCGTCGGCAATTCGTGCTACGATTTCCACACGGAGCCGCCGCTCGCTTCGATCAACACGAGCGGCAAGTTCAACACGAACGTGACCGTCGGTATCTGCCCGGTAATCGGCACGCTCGATCACGCGACGTCGGACTTGCTCCAAATTTTCCAGCTCCACGTCGGGGCCGATCCGGCGATCCGCGCATTGAACAACGTCCCGGCGCCGTTCCTCCACTGCGATCCCGGTTACACGCTGGGATCACGGGGATCCGGCCCCGGCCGTTCCTTCCTCGGAGCCCTTGCCGCGAGACTCCGCGCGCTGATCACGCCACGGCCGCTGTTCGCCAGCACGCGCGTGGCCATCGACATGGGCGCCGGCGGGAGTACGGACATGTTCAGCCGGTTCACTTGGGCGCTGCCCAGCCAGCTCGACCTGAATTTCGATCAGACACCAGATCTGGGAACGATTTTGCCAGGGGCCACGGTAAACTCGGTGTATTCCCGTCTCGGCGTAACGTTCAGCCGTAGCAATCCACTCGGCCTGTGCCCAGGGACCTCGGTGTACGCGAATGATTACGGCGTGCTCGGATTCAACTCGGGTCAGAACAACATCAGCGTCTGTCCCCTGGGCATGGCGTCCGACTTCAGTCAGTACGGGTACGGCACAATCAACGCCACGTTCGTGGTACCCGCGGTCGAGGCATGCATCGACGCGACACCGACCGGATTCCACAACCTCCTCCCCGGTGGCGTGGCGTTCATCGAGGGACTCGATGCGAATGGCAACGTCCTGAGCCGAACGGAATCGACGACGGACCGCACACTCCAGCAACTGTGCGTCACCGGTGCGGGCATGACGGCCGTGCGGTTCGCGGGCAAGGGCTCGGCATACGCCATTTTTGACAATCTCCACTGGACGCGCGTCCTCCCCGCCAGCCCGTAGCACTGTAGTACCCTTCCTTTTTCTCACGCGACACCGCCTATTCTGGCGACGTGGCTCGCGAGCTGATTGGGCGCCTCCGCGAGGCGCTGGGCGACCGCTATACCGTCATCACCGCGGTGGGGCGCGGCGGCAATGCCACGCTCTACGGGGCCTTCGATAGAGACGGCCGCAGGGTCGCGATCAAGGTGCTGCATCCCGAGCTGGCGGTCTCCGTCGCCGCCGATCGGTTCCTGCGCGAGATTCGCTACGCCTCCACGCTCGACCACCCGCACATCGCGCCGCTGCTCGATTCCGGCGAAAGCGATTACCTGCTGTGGTTCGTGATGCCGTTTGTCGCGGGGGAGACGCTGCGGCAGGTGCTCCGCCGCGAGCGGATGCTCCCGATCGATCGCGCCGTCCGCGTCGCCACTGAGGTCCTCGACGCGCTGGGGCACGCCCACGACAAGGGGCTCGCGCATCGCGACATCAAGCCGGACAACATCGTGCTGTCCGCCGAGGGCGAGGGCGCGATCCTGGTCGACTTTGGGATCGCGCGCGCGATCGCTCACTCGGGCGAGGACCGCGTGACTCGCAGCGGCTTCGTCGTCGGCACGGAGGAATACATGAGCCCCGAGCAGGCGGGGGGCTCGCCCGACATCGACGGCCGCACCGATATCTATTCGCTTGGCGTCGTGCTGTTCGAAGCGCTCGCCGGCCGGCCCCCGTTTGCCGCGGCGAGCGCGGCCGCGGTGCTCGACATGCAGCAGCATGCGCCCCCACCCGACCTGCGGAAGTTGCGGCGCGACGTACCGCGCGCGCTGAGCGATACCGTGATGAAAGCCCTCTCCAAGGCCCGCGAAGCGCGCTGGCAGACGGCCGCCGACATGCGGCACGCCCTGCTTCCCTATGCACTGGTCACCTGATATGCGATGGCTGCTCGCGCTGCTCCTCGTCCCATCCTCCGGCTCGGCGCAAGGTCGTCCTCGCGCCCGCGACTTGGGCGTACCGTTCGACGGGACACCCGGGCCGCTCAACGGAATCACCGACGTCGCAGGCGTCACCGTTGGGCACAGCACCATCATCCAAGGACAGGGGAAGCTCGTCGTGGGTCAGGGTCCGGTGCGCACGGGCGTAACGGCCATCTTCCCGCGTGGCGCGACCAACGGCGACCCCGTCTTCGGCGGCTGGTTCACCCTCAACGGCAACGGGGAGATGACCGGCACCACCTGGCTCGAGGAATCGGGATTCCTCGCCGGGCCGGTGATGATCACCAACACGCACAGCGTCGGCGTCGTGCGCGACGCGGTCATCGAATGGCTGGTGCGCAAGGGATTCGAATTCGACTGGTCGCTGCCGATCGTCGCCGAAACGTGGGACGGCGCGCTCAACGACATCAACGGCTTTCACGTCACCAAGCAGGACGCGTTTGCCGCGCTCGACAGCGCGCACGGCGGTCCAGTCACCGAGGGCAGCGTGGGCGGCGGCACCGGAATGATCTGCAACCAGTTCAAGGGCGGGATCGGGACCGCATCACGGCGGCTCCCGACGGACCGAGGCGGGTACACCGTCGGTGTGCTCGTCC
>JBKPDZ010000058.1:0-5696 GCA_046728135.1 Gemmatimonadota bacterium
GGCTAAGACCGTGCAGAGCGCGCTGCAAGATCTTTACCGCCAGCTGTCCGCCGCGCAGCTCGGCATCACGGTCGCCTCGATCCTGCTGGGCTATGTGGCGGAAGACACGGTGGCGCATCTGTTTCGCGGCTGGTTCGCGACGCTGCCGCGCTGGCTCGACTTCCTCACCCGGGGGGGCGTGGCCTCGGTCTTCGCGGTGGCCGTGATCTCCTTCCTGCACGTCGTGTTCGGCGAACAAGCCCCGAAAGCCTGGGCCATCACCCACCCGGAGCGGACCAGCCGATGGATCGCGGCGCCGCTCATCGTCTTCTCCTGGATCACCCGACCGTTCACCGAGCTCTTGAACTGGAGCGCCAACCGGGTCGTGGGCGTACTCGGGATCAAGGGCACCAGCGCCGAGCTGGACCGCGTCCATTCGCCCGAAGAGATCCGGATGCTGGTCGCGCAGAGCCGCAAGACCGGCCGCCTCGACGCGGACGACGCGCGCCTGCTCGAAGGCGTGTTCGAGTTCAGCGAGAAGACGGCACGCGAGGTGATGACGCCACGCACGGAGATGGTCGCGCTCCCCGTGGATCTCACGCTCGAAGAGGCCGCCGACCAGGTCGCCGTCGCCGGCCGCTCGCGCTATCCCGTGTACGCCGAGTCGCTCGACGACATCGTCGGGCTCGTGCACTCGAAGGACATCCTCGCGGGACTGCGCTCGGCGAAGGGCGGAACCCTGCGCACCATCCTGCGCCCCGCCGTGTTCGTGCCCGGGACGCGGGAGGTTGAAGACGTGCTGGCCGACATGAAGCGCCAGAAGATCCACCTCGCCATCGTGCTCGACGAGTTCGGCGGCACCGCCGGGCTCGTGACCATGGAGGACCTGCTCGAGGAGATCGTAGGCCAGATCTACGACGAGTACGATCGGCCCACGGCCGAGCTGCGCGCCGCGCCGGGCGGCACGGTCCCCGTGCTCTCGGGCGCGACGCCCGTGCGCGAGGTGAACGAGGCCTACGGACTCGCCCTCGACGAGAAGGACTACACCACCATCGGCGGCTATCTCTTCGGCGCGCTCGGCCGGCTGCCCAAGGTGGGGGATCGGGTCGCCGTGAAGGGCGCGGTCTTCGAGATCGTCGAGATGGACGGACGCCGGGTCGGGACCCTGCGCCTGCTGCAACGCGCCGCGCCGGACGCGGACGTGGGCGCCTGATCGTACTCGTCGTAGATCGGCCCCACGATCTCCTCGAGCAGGTCCTCCATGGTCACGAGGCCTGCGGTCCCGCCGAACTCATCGAGGACGATCGCCAGGTGCACCTTCTGCCGTTTCATGTCGGCGAGGACGTCCTCGACTTCGCGGGTCCCCGGCACGAAGAAGGCGGGTCGCGCGATGTCCTGGACCGGGGCTTCAGCGCCGGACAGCAGGCCGCGCAAGATGTCTTTCGCATGCACGATGCCGACGACGTCATCGAGCGAGTCACCGGTGACGGGATAGCGCGAGCGGCCGGCGGCGGCGACGCGATCGGCCGCTTCCGCGAGCGACGCGTCGGCGGGCAGCGCGACCATCTGCGTGCGCGGGGTCATCACCTCACGCGCATTCTTTTCGCTGAACTCGAAAACGCCTTCCAGCATCCGGGCGTCGCCCGCGCCGAGGCCGCCCGTCTTGCGGCTCTGCTCGACGAGCATGCGGATCTCTTCTGGGGAGTGGACGCGGTCGAGCTGGGGACTGCTCTTGATTCCGATCAGACGCAACACGAGCCGCGCGCTCACGTTCAGCACCAGGTTGAACGGCCGCGTGATCCAGGAGAACGTGATGAGCGGCGCGGCGACCCAGCGGCTGGTGCCCTCCGGATAGGTGATGGCCCACGCCTTCGGCACGAGCTCGCCAAATACGACGTGCAGAAATGAGATCAAGGAGACCGCAACGACGGATGCGATTCCGCCGCGGGTGAGGAAGTTCAGACTCTCGGGAAGCGAGGCGAACCAATCGTGGAATAAGTGCGCGACGGTGTCTTC
The DNA here is from genome assembly GCA_046728135.1 of Gemmatimonadota bacterium. Classification (GTDB taxonomy): domain Bacteria; phylum Gemmatimonadota; class Gemmatimonadetes; order Gemmatimonadales; family GWC2-71-9; genus 20CM-2-65-7. Next base: position 1,996 of record JBKPDZ010000058.1, read on the forward strand.
CGCGACGTAGCCGAGCAGAATGGACGTAAGGGTGATGCCGAGCTGGGTGGCCGAGAGCAGGCGGTACAGCTCGCCGAGCGCCCGGCGCACGGTGCGGGCCTTGCGGTCGCCGCGCCTGATCATCGCCTCGATCCGCGTGCGGCGTGAGGCGACCAGGGCAAACTCAGCCGCTACGAAGAACGCATTAGCCGCGACCAGCACGATGACGGCGACCAGGCGCAGCCAGAGGGCGTTCACGACCTAAAAGGTATTATGTTTCTCCCCGAGGAAACACTCGTGCTGCCCGCCGAAGCCCACTGCACCTATCGCGCCCCCATCAACGTCGAGACTCGACGGCGTCTGACGCTCGCGCTTGCCATCACGGCCATCGTCATGCTGGTCGAGCTCATTGGCGGTTTGCTGGCCGGCTCGCTCGCACTGCTCGCCGATGCCGCGCACATGCTGGCGGACGTCGCCGCACTCGGCCTGGCGCTGTTCGCGGCGTGGATCGCGCAACGTCCCGCAACTCCTGAGCGCTCATTCGGTTTCATGCGGCTCGAGATTCTGGCGGCCCTCGTGAACGGTGCGGTGCTCTTTGCCATTGCCATCGGGATCGGCGTCGAGGCGTGGCATCGCTTTCGGGCTCCGCCGCTCGTGAACGGCGCGTTGCTGCTCGTCGTCGCGGGCGTGAGCGTGGTCGCCAATCTCGGCGCGGTCAGCGTCCTGCATCACGGACACCAACATTCGCTCAATCAGCGCGGTGCCTATCTGCACGTCCTCGGTGATCTGTTGGGCTCGGTGGGCGCGCTGATCGCCGGCATCATCGTGTTGACGCTGGGATGGACCCTGGCCGATCCCATCATCTCCGTGTTCATCGGCGCGCTGGTGCTTGGCAGCGCCTGGCGACTGGTCAAGGAAAGCGCCGACGTCCTCCTCGAAGCGACGCCGGCGCACATCGCGCTCGCCGACGTGCACGATCGCATCGCGTCGGTCCCCGGCGTCGAATCGGTTCACGATTTGCATCTGTGGACGGTTACGAGCGGCGTCGTCGCGATGAGCGGCCACCTCGTGGTCAAGAACCCTACCGACAATCAGCCCGTGCTCGAGGCGGTACAGGATCGCATGCGGGCGCTGGGGATCGCGCATGTCACCGTGCAGATGGAACGAGAGCCGACCTGCGACTGAAAATGCCGGCAAGGGCGGCACTGGCGGCAGGGTCATGACGTTGCCGCCCTTGCCGCCCCTGCCGCCCTTGTTCCGGTCCCGCCACCCATTTATACTGCCGCCCTCAATTCGGGGACCAGACAGGATCTAAGCCGGTGAGAATTCGCAACATCGCCATCATCGCCCACGTCGACCACGGGAAGACAACCCTGGTGGACCAGATGCTCCGCCAGGCGGGTGTGTTCCGCGCCAATCAGCGGGTGGCCGAGCGCGTCATGGATTCCAATCCGCTGGAGCGTGAGCGCGGCATTACGATCCTGGCGAAGAACACTTCGGTTCGGTGGGGTGACACGAAGATCAATATCGTGGACACGCCGGGGCACGCCGATTTCGGCGGTGAAGTCGAGCGGATCCTCCGGATGGTCGACGGCTTCCTCCTGCTCGTGGATGCGGCGGAGGGGCCGATGCCGCAGACGCGGTTCGTGGCGGGCAAGGCGCTGGCGCTCGGACTCAAGCCCATCGTGCTGGTCAACAAGATCGACCGGCCCGATGCAGAGCCGCTCAGGGTGCACGACGAGGTGCTCGAGCTGCTGATGGACCTCGAGGCATCGTCCGAGCAGTTCAACTGCCCTTTCCTTTATACATCGAGCCGGGCGGGGACGGCGACGCTTGACCTGAAGAAAGCGGGGACGGATCTGAAGCCGCTGTTCGAGACGATTCTGGGCACGATTCCCGCCCCCAAGGCAAATCTGGACGGACCGTTCCAGATGCTCATCTCGACCCTCGACTATTCGTCCTATCTGGGACGGATCGGTATTGGCCGGATTGAGCGCGGGCGTGTCCACGTGGGTGACACCGTGGCGTTACTGCCGATTGGGGAGCCGGGTCCTGTGGGCGACGGCAAGTTCGAGCAGGCGCGGATTGTGAAGCTTTTTGCATTCGAGGGTCTGGAACGTATGGAGCTCGAGACTGCGGCGGCAGGCGAGATCGTCGCCATTGCCGGGCTTGCCGGTGTCGAAATCGGGAAGAGCGTGACGGCACCCGACCACCTCGACCGGCTGGCGGGCATCGCGGTCGAAGAGCCCACGATCTCGGTCGATATGCTGGTCAACAACTCGCCGCTCGCAGGGCGCGAGGGCAAGTTCGTGACCGGCCGCCAGCTGCGCGAGCGGCTCTATCGCGAGCTCGAGCGGAACGTCGCGCTGCGGGTGGAGGACACCGACACACCCTACGCGTTCACCGTGTCGGGGCGTGGCGAGCTGCATCTGGGCATCCTGATGGAGACGATGCGGCGCGAGGGGTACGAATTCCAGGTCAGCCGGCCGCGGATCATCCCACGTGAGGGCCCGAACGGCGAGCGCCTGGAGCCCTACGAGGAGCTGATGATCGACTGCCCGGAGGGGTATGTCGGCGTGGTGATGGAGAAGCTGGGACCGCGGCGTGCGACCATGCTGGATATGAAGAATCCCGGGTTGGGGATGGTGCGTATGCGCTTCAAGATCCCGGCCCGCGGGCTGCTGGGCTACCGGTCGGAATTCTTGACGGATACGCGGGGGACGGGGATCATCCACCACCGCTTCTTCGAGTATGATTTGTGGGCCGGTCCGCTCTCGGGGCGGAACCGGGGGGTGATGGTGGCGGACCGGGAGGGGGTGGTGGTGGCGTACGCCCTCTTCAATCTGCAGGAACGCGGTACGATGTTCGTACAGCCGGGAGATCCGGTCTATGAGGGGATGATCATCGCGGAGCACGTGCGCCCGGGTGATCTGGACGTGAACGCCACGAAGGAAAAGAAGCTGACGAACATGCGCACCACCGCGGCGGACGAGATGATTATCTTGGAGCCGCCACGCCAGATGACCTTGGAGCTGGCGCTCGAGTACATCGAGGACGACGAGCTGATTGAGGTGACGCCGTCGTCGGTGCGGCTGCGGAAACGCCTCCTGGGCGCGACCGAGCGCCGCAAGTTGGCCCGCAGCGAGAAGCGCGCCCTCGAGGAGTAGTATGGGGCAAGGGTCCTGGAGCAGTCGTTCGACGTAAACCTCAGCCGGAGGTGGCAATGCTGGCCCGTGAGACGTCGACTCATTGGTCGCTCAAGCGCAGGAGCGACGAAGTCGACGAGGAGTTCGGAGAATTCGAAGAGGACAAGGAACTCGACGAAGACTTCGATGATGAACTGGACGAGGACGAGCTCGATGACGAGGATCTCGACGAGGACGATTACGACGACCTCGACGACGAGTTCGACGAGGGGGATGAGGACGACTTCCGGCCCAAGAAGGGACCGAAGAGGGAGTGGGAGTAGGGACTCGGGGTTGGGGGTGAGGGAACACCCGAGATGCGAAGGTCGCGGGTGTTCCCCAGCCCCCAAGCCCCAACCCCTAGCCCCCAGGGGGCCTGTAGCTCAGGTGGTCAGAGCGCACGCCTGATAAGCGTGAGGTCGGTAGTTCAACTCTATCCAGGCCCATTGCCGCAGATCACGCAAATCAACAACGGATTTCCACAGATACAGAATTGAGGGGCGAGGGGCCTTCGCGGGCTACAGGGTCGCCGTACTC
>JBKPDZ010000059.1:0-10817 GCA_046728135.1 Gemmatimonadota bacterium
ACTCTTTCCCGATCTGCGTGCCGCTCTGGGGCGGGAGGGTACCGTTGAACCCCCACAGCGCGATCGTCGTCGCCGTTGCCTCAGTGGCGAGTACGGGAACGTCGGTGGGGCTGCGTGGCTCAGGGGGACTCGCGGCGTCGGTACAGGCTGCGGCGAGCAATGCGGCGAGAAGCCCCGTGGACTTGATCTGGCCTCCTTGTCGAGACACCGCGACGGTGAGCGCGGCGCCGGGGGGACGCAGCAAAGTTCGGGCCGCGCTGTGGGTTACGAACGGCGCGACGTTCGGGCTAAGGGCCTGTCGCGTCCAGACACCACGTGTGCGGCGTGCGCCACGGGACGCGTGGAGCGCCTGCAGCGCCTCAGCTCACCGCGCGCTGCCACTTGATCTCGAGCCAGGGAGGCAAGTTGGGCGGGCGATGCGTACCAAAAAAACGCGAGGCTGTCGGTTGAATGATGGTTGACGGTCCGCGCCACCATTCTAGTTTCCACCACATGGCGCCGACGCTTATGACGGCCGATCAGCTCCTCCACGCGAACATCCCCGACAAGCGCACCGAGCTCGTCCGCGGCGTGCTCGTCGTGCGCGAGCCCGCGGGTTATAACCACGGTCGAGTGATTGCACAGCTCACCGGCCGACTCTGGTCCCACGTCGAGCGAACCGCCGCGGGACAGCTACTCGGCGCCGAGACCGGATTCACACTGTTCCGAAACCCGGATACCGTCCGAGCGCCGGACATCGCGTTCATCACCAGCAATCGTGTGCCGAGCCCCGCCACCACCGGGTTTCCGGAACTGACACCCGATCTGGTCGTAGAAGTTCTGTCGCCTGACGATCGCCCTGGCGAAACCCTCGCCAAGGTCGGCGACTGGCTCCAGGCGGGCACTCGGCTCGTGTGGGTGATCGACCCCGAGCGGCGCGTTGCGCGCGTCTACCACGCCGATGGGAGCGAAGCGAGCGTGACGGAAGCGGAAGCGCTGAGCGGCGAAGACGTGCTTCCAGAGTTTCGATGCCCGCTCGCGTCAGTTCTCTAACGCCCCTCCTCGCCCTCGCGCTACTCGGCGCCGTCTCCTCCGCGCCGCTCGCGGCCCAACACTTCCATCGCCTGCCCGCCACGCCGCACACCGTCGCCTACGGCTACTACAGCGCCGCGGCGACGCCCGTGCTCCGCATCGCTTCGGGTGACACCGTCGAGGTCGAGACGCTCATCACCAACCGCCCCGACCGCCTGGAAGCCGCGGGCGTCGCGCCGGCCGACGTGCAACAGCCGCTGCGCGACATTGTCACCCAGGTAACCGACAAGGGCCCCGGGGGACACATCCTGACGGGGCCCATCTTTATAGAAGGAGCGGACTCAGGCGACGTGCTCGAGGTGCGGATCCTCAACATCGATCTCGCCCTGCCGTACGGCTACAACGGCTGCAGCGGCTTTCTCCCGACCAATTGCGACAGCACGCACCGCACGCAGATCATCCCGCTCGATCGCGGCCGCATGACCGCGCAATTCGCGCCGGACATCGTGATCCCGCTGCATCCGTTCTTCGGCAGCATGGGCGTGGCGCCGCCGCGCGATTCGGGCCGTGTGAGCTCGAACCCGCCTGGCATTCACGCCGGCAACATGGACAACAAAGAGCTGGTCGCTGGAACGACGCTGTTCATTCCCGTGCACACGGCGGGCGCCTTGTTCGAGATCGGTGACGGCCACGCGGCCCAGGGTGACGGCGAAGTGGATCAGACCGCCATCGAGACCTCGCTCACGGGCCGCCTCCAATTCATCATTCGCAAGGACATCCACCTCACCTGGCCCCGCGCCGAGACCCCCACGCACTTCATCACGATGGGTATGGACAAGGACCTCACCAGAGCGACGCAGATCGCCGTCCAGAACGCCATCGATTTCATCGCCGCCAAGCGCAATTGGCCGAAGACGGAAGCCTATCGGTTGGTGAGCGTGGCGTGCGACGTTCGTGTCACCGAGCTCGTGGATGGCAACGTGGGAGTCCACGTCATGATTCCGAAATCGATCGTGGGGAAATAATTCATGCGCGGACCGCTCGTCATGGTGTTTGCCGGGCTCATGATCCCGGCCGCGCTACCGGCGCAGGCCGACTCGACTCGAGATTCCATCATTGTCCGCCTTGTCGCACGTCTGGACCTCGAACGCTACAAGACGACGATCAAGGGACTCACCAACTTCGGCGACCGGCGCCAGGGCACGGACCGCAACCGCGCGGCGGTGGACTGGATCGAGGCGCAGCTCCGGAGCTACGGCTGCAGCAACGTGGCGCGCCTCAAGTACGACTATCAGCCTCCGCGTTCCCCCTCTCCCGAAGGGAGAGGGGGCCAGGGGGTGAGGACACGCGACACGACGCGCGCCTCGGGCGGCGGCCGCTACCGTGGTATCCGCGCCCGCACCGGCGTCAACAGCGATTCCCTCAAACAGCCCGACGCCCGCGTGCGCGCACTCGATGCGCAGGCCAGCACGCCGGGTGCGCGCGAAGAGGTCTACTGCACCAAGATCGGCGACACGCACCCGGGCGAGATGTACATCGTCGGCGGCCACATGGACGGGATCGGGTGGGGCGAAGCCGCGAACGACGATGGCTCGGGCACCGCGCTCGTCATGGAGCTGGCGCGCGTCTTCTCGAGTCCCGACGTCCACACCGATCGCTCGATCCGCTTCATCCTCTGGAACAACGAGGAGTCGGGGCTCAACGGCTCGCGTGCCTACGTCGAACAGCGCCGCGCACTCCAGGGCACGAAGGACGAGCCAAAATGGCTCGGCATGATCCAGCACGACATGATGCTCTTCGACCACGGCATGCCGCGCCCTGACGGGACGCTCGCTGCCGAACAGCGCCCGGAAGCGGACGTGAACATCGAGTTCCAGGCGAGCGCGAAGTTTTCGGCCGAGGCGCAGGAGCTCGCCTGGGCGTTCGAGCGGGCCAACGAGAAGTATGCAACCGATTACCCGGCGTCCGTCGGCTCGCACATGACGAACACCGACTCGGCGCCGTTCCAGGACTACGTGCCGGCGATCAGCCTGCGCGAGAACGAGCGCGGCACACAGATCGGCGCAGGCTGGGACCCGAACTGGCACCAGCCCACCGATGTCTATTCGACTTATAGCGAAAAGGACTTTCGGCTGGGTCTGAACGCCGCGCAAACGACGCTCGCCGCGGTGGCCGGCCTTGTGGGAGCGCGAATCAAATAACGGGTCACTACGGTGGTGTCGTGGAGTAGGGGCACAGCATGCTGCGCCCCTACATCAATGGCCCATACATTACATCCCTGTGCGCGACATCCGTGTGGCAACCGTTCAGTTTCAGCACGCTCCGGGCGACAAGGCGTACAACCTCGGTCGCGTCCGCCACTTCGTGACGGAGGCCGCCCGCGCGAAAATCGAGATCATCGCGTTCCCCGAGATGTGCCTCACGGGCTACTGGCACGTGCGCAAGCTCTCGCGCGCGGCGTTCGAGGCGCTCGCGGAGCCGGCCGACGGACCGTGCACGCAGGAGCTCCTGCGCCTGGCCCGGGAGCACGGGATGACCGTCGGCGCGGGGCTACTCGAGCGCGCGTCCGACGGGCGCATCTACAATGCCTATGTCGTCGCCATGCCGGACGGGACGCAGGCCGTCCACCGCAAGCTCCACGTCTTCGAGCATCCGAACATCTGCGCGGGCGACCGCTACACCGTCTTCGACACGCCGCACGGCTGCCGCGTGGGCGTGCTGATCTGTTACGACAACAACATCGTCGAGAACGCCCGCGCCACGGCGCTGCTTGGCGCCGAGCTCCTGCTCGCGCCCCATCAGACGGGCGGCTGTAACTCGCTGAGCCCACGCGGCATGAAGCCGATCGACCCCGCCATCTGGGCGCGTCGCGATGATGATCCTGCGGCGTGCGAGGCCGAGCTGTGCGGCCCGAAGGGCCGGGGCTGGCTCATGCGCTGGCTCCCGAGCCGGGCGCACGACAACGGCATGTTCCTGCTGTTCAGCAACGGCATCGGCCCCGACGACGACGAGATCCGCACCGGGAACGCGATGGTGCTCGACCCGTACGGTGACGTCATCGCCGAGACGCGTGCGTTGGGTGACGACATGGTGGTGGCCGATCTTGACGCGTCCCTCCTCCTGACGTCCTCCGGACGGCGCTGGCTGCGGGCGCGCCGGCCCGACCTCTATACGTCGCTGACGCGTCCAACAGGTCAAGAGCAGGAGACCCGTCGCGTGCGCTTCGGCGAATAGGCCTTCTCTAACCGCGCCGCCACATCTCTACGATCTCCAGCAGCCCCTCCGCCGGCTCTTCGGTCGTCTCCCACTCGACCGGCGAGCCGGCGTCCAGCAGCAAGCGTCCCACCGCTGCGAAATCCCGCCCCTCACGCCCCTGCCGCGATCCTTCCGCCGCCCAGATCAGCGGCTGCCCCTTGAACTCGCGGTCGCGCACGTGCACTGAGGCACCGTGTGCAAGGAGGACCCGCACCGCGTCGGGCCATCCCTCCATCGCCGCCGAATGCAGCGCCGTCTTCCCGATCCCCGCGTCGGGACGGTTCGGGTCGAAGCCACACGCCAGCATCGCTTCGAGCGCCCGGACGTCGTTACGCTCGGCCGCCTGGTGCAACGCGATGTAGTGGTCGTCCGTGATCTCGTCGCGCAGTTTGGGATTCCCGGCGAGGAGCGCCTCCGCCGTCCTGCGGTCGCCGCGACTGCACGCCGCGACCAGGCGGTCCACCTCCGACAGCTCGGGCGACGCGCCATGCGCGAGCAGCCAGTCCGCCACTGCCCGATTCCCGTTCAGCTCGGCGACCGCGTACGGCGTCCGCCCATCGGCGCGCTTGCGCTCGATGTCGGCCCCCCGCGCCACCATCGCCTCGGCCAGCGGCACATCCCAGGCTCGCGCGACCACATGCAACGGCGTCTCGCCGTTTTCGGCGAACACGGCGTTCGGATCGGCGCCGTGCGCGAGCAGCCAGTTCACGCCCTCCGCCGTGCGGCTCCAATTGAGAATGGCATAGAGCGACGTCGCGCCGTCGGTGGCCCACGCTTGATCGACCTTGGCGCCATGCGCGAGTAGCGCCTCGAGCACCGCGATGTCGCCGGCGCTGGCGGCGAGGGGCAATGTGACGCCGTCGTTGGGATCGGCCCCGGCATCGAGCAGCGCCTGGACGAGCGGCAGCGACCGCACGTGGCGGGACGCTCCCCACAGCACTGGACGGCGCACGTTGTGATGTAGCCATGGGAACCGGGTGTTCGGATCGACGCCGAGGGCAATGAGCCGGCGGGCGATCGCGGCGAGCCCCGCGGCGCGCTCGGGCGAATCGTGTGCCATGGATGTGTAGCACACATAGTGGATCGGCTCCCAACCCCGCATCCCGCCCGCCTTCGTGGCGAGCGACGGATCGCGCTCGAGCCGAGCCTGCACCGCGTCCGCGTCGCCGATGACGAGTGCCGTGTAGAGACTTGCCTTCGGGATCTTCGGGTGCAGCGCGAGGATGCGTTCGGCGCGATCGCGGCGTTCGTCCGTCGCCGCTTCAAGAAACGCGTCCACGGCGGCGTCGAACTCGAGCGTTACCGCTTCGACGTGGTCATGCAGCGCGTTCCAGGATTTGAAGCCGTACTCGCGCGCGATCCGCGTCTGCGCTTCGTGCAAGGGGATCTGCGCCGATCGCTGAAGCTCTTTCGCTTGGTGTTTGAGCTGGTCGAGGTTCGGACGGGGGGGGAGCTGCTTGGCCATAGAAACCTCCATGCTGAACGCCAGGGGCCCGCAACCTGGCCAGCACGGAGACAGCCGTGCAGGGAACTCGATGAAGAGGGTGGACTCAGTCCTTCGCGCGGACCCGCATGCGCCCCGAGCGCGCTGGAACGATCGCGACAGATGGGAGCGTCGTCAAGCGACGCGGCGCCCGCGGTCGGGCAGATGGGCTGATGGGCGGATGGGCTGTTGATCTCTGGTTGACCAGCAGCCTTAAGATCGAATCGTGAAGCGCTACGAACGTTTAGAGGCTTGGCAGGCCGCTCACCAGTTAGTCCTCGTCACGTATCGTGTAACCAAGACCTTCCCTAGCGACGAACGTTACGGTCTAACATCCCAGGCCAGACGTGCTGCCTTTGCCGTGGCGGCGAACATCGCCGAGGGATCGGCGAAGAAAGGTCCACGGGAGTTTCGCCGCCTTCTCGACATAGCAGTCGGATCCCTTGCTGAGCTCGCGTACACCTTTCAACTCGTGAAGGACCTCGAACTGATCGAGCTGTCCAAATGGGCGGAGCTCGATCAGGCGCGCGATCTGGCGGGCCGGCTCACATGGGGGCTCTATCGATCTGTGCGTCGGATGGCTTTGCGGTAGGTCAACGACCGCCCATCAGACCATCCGCCCATCTGCCCATCCGTCCCATCAGCCCATCCGCCCATCCGCCCATCAGCCCATCAGCCCATCCGTCTCCCAAACGCCACGCCCCTTCGCTCCGGTCCCGCGAGCGCGACGACCGCGCCAACGATGAAGACGGTCGCCGCCGAGAGCGCCATCGCCTGCGCGTACGTCGTGTGCGCGGCGAACAGCGCTTGCACGTGCGGGATCTGGCTCGCGACCGCGACGCCGCATTGATATGCGAACCCCGGCAGGAAGCCCCGCACACCGTCCGGCGCGAGCTCGTTGATGTGCGCCGGAATAACGCCCCAGGCGCCCTGGACGAAGAACTGCATCACGAAAGCGCCGAGCACGAGCGCGGGCGTGGCGGGTGCGAAGGCCCACATCGGAATCGCGAGGACCGCGCCCACCAGCGCCAGCCCGATCGTGCGCCGCCGGCCCAACCGGTCGGAATACAAACCGCAGATCACCCCGCCGGCGAGCGCACCGACTTGCGAGAATGCCGTCAACGCGGCGCGCGCCGTGGGCCCCCATCCCCAATCGCGCTCGAGAAAGGTCGGATACATGTCCTGCGTGCCGTGCGAGACCATGTTCATCATGGCCATCAGGAGCGTCAGATAAAGGAATAGCTTCCAGTTCGACGCGATCGCGCGTCCCAGGCCACTCCAGTTCTCGTGCCGGGTCTCGCGCCAGACGTCCGACTCCTGCACACGCGCACGGACGAACAGCGCCAGCAGCGCCGGCAAGCCACCGATGAAAAACAGCGGCCGCCAGCCCCAGTGGGGAAAGACGAACAAGTAACACAGTGCGGCCAGCAGATAACCTGCCGCATAGCCCTGTTGCAGGAGGCCAGACATGACCCCGCGCAGGCGCGGCGGCACCTTCTCCATCACGAGCGAAGCCCCCACGCCCCATTCCGCCCCCATGCCGATTCCGAACAACGCGCGCAGCACGAGAAACGTGACGTAGGTCGGCGCTAGTCCGCTCAGCACCTCGACCACCGAATAGAACACGAGGTCGACCATCAGCGGGATCTTCCGGCCGTAGCGATCGGCCAGGAGGCCAAAGATGAATGCGCCGACGGGTCGGAAGGCGAGCGTGAGCGTGAGCGAGAGGGCGATCGCGGCGTCCGACTTGCCGAACTCCTTCGCGATCGCCGTCAGGGTCATGACGACGAGGAAAAAATCGAACGCGTCGAGCGTCCAGCCGAGGAAACCGGCGGCGACCGTCGCGTTCTGGTCGCGGGCGACAGGGCGTGTCGCGGTCATATGCGCCCTACGTCACGCTTCGCGTTTGCGTCGTGTCTTTCGCTCTTGGGGGCGCTGCTCGGCAGTTCCCGCAACCACCACTTGGTTCCGGCCCGCGCTTTTCGCCTTATACATCGCCGCGTCCGCGGTCGCAATCAGCTCCTCGGGCGTGTCGCCGCCGTCCGGATACTCGGCCAAGCCAATGCTCACCGTCAGCGATCCCGGGCCTAGGTCCTGCGCCGCCACGCGGGAGCGGATGCGCTCGGCGACGAGCGCCGCCGTCGCCAGGTTCGCCTCGAGCAACATCACCACGAACTCTTCGCCCCCGTAGCGCGCCACACAGTCCACTGCCCGTGTCGTTTTGCGGAAGACCTCGGCGATTTTCACCAGGGCGGCATCACCCGCGAGATGTCCGTGCGTGTCGTTGTATTGCTTGAAATGGTCCACATCCGCCAGCACGACCGAGAACGCGCGCCGCAGCCGTCGTGAGCGCTGCACTTCGCTGGCGAGCGTGCCCATCAGGTGCCGGCGGTTGTAAAGGCCGGTCAGGGAATCGGTCAGCGAGAGCTTTTCCAACTCGCTCTGGCTGTCCCGCTCGCGGAGCCGCGAGACCAGAGTATTGAACGCCCGCGTCAAATAGCCGACGTCTCCCCTCCCGCCCGTCGGCAGCTCCACCGCAAGGTCGCCGGCCGACACGCGTGCAGCCGCCTCGGTGAGGCGCGTGAGCGGAAGGGTGATCACCAGACTGACGCCGTACGCCAACAGTCCGACGCCAACGAGCAGTACAATGAGGAGGAACACGGTCCGGATCCACAGCGCCCCGGCTTCGCGCGTGGCCGCGGCCCGCGGCGTCTCCGCAACCGCTGCCCAGCGCAATTGGGGGATACGCCGCAGCACCGCCACAACCTCACGTCCGCCGGCACGCGACTGGACTACGGTCTGGCCTTCCCGCTCGGTCAATTCTCTCGCGGTGGCGTCCGGCAACGTGGTCTTCATGACGTCGGCGGAGTTTGCCGCCGAGCTGATCACAACGCGACCTTGCTCGGTGATGAGGTACACGTTTCGCGACCCGTCTCCGGCCAGCTGCTCCAGAATGCTCCTCAGGCTGTCCAGATTGACCGTCGCGACCAGCGCACCCAGAAACAACCCGTCATCCTTTCGAATCGGTACCACGAGCTGCACCGCCGCCTTGCCCAGCCCGGCGTCCCAAAACGGCTCGCCCACGAGCGCATCGCGTGTGCGCAAGGTGTTCACGCGATCTGGCGTGAGTCGCAAGCCCGTCCGACTGCCGCTGCTCGTCAGCAGCTGCCCGTCTTGCCCGCTGATCGCGAGGCCATCGTTCGCTGGCAGGTTCTGGCGAACCGAGGCGAGGTAATCGCGCAGGCGGCCGACCGCCTGCGGCCCTCCGCGACCCGAGGCTCGGGCCAGATTATCGGACACGACATAGGGGCTGGCCCTGAGGCGCAGGTCATACACACTCTGATCGAGCCACACGCCCACCTCACGCGCCGCGTCCGATGTCACGCCGCGCAGCTCGGTGCCGGCGCGATCGCTCAGCGAGCGCCGGCTTCGCCCGTACAGCATCATCGTCATCGCGAGCGTCGACACGAAAGCCGCCAACACCGTAAAGGCCACGAACTTGGCCCTCATGGTTTCAAGGCGTAGCGCGTGCAACGACCAAGCGATCGCTTTTTCCCAAACCCTCACTGGTAGTCGCCTGAAAGGACACAACAACATTCACTTTCGGCCGGTGGCCGCAAGAGCGCTTAACCTGTCCTCTCCCATTGTCTTGCGGGCGTCCCGCGCGCCTCAGCGACGCGGCTCCTCACCCCACCAGTACCGCGACGCGTCCGCCGCACTGCCACGTCGCGCCAGCTCGGCATCCACTCTCTCGTTGATCGGTGGATGCCGAGCGGGCACGACACCGCCTGCCGCCACGAGCGCGTCGACGATCTTCAGGTAAAGATCCGGTGCGCCGCCATGGCCGGCGCGCCAGAGCGCCGCTCCGACCATGTCGCCACCATAGCGCGTCCGCACGCCCGGGCGCGCGCCGCGCGCCAGTAGCAGCTCGATCACGTCGAGATGGCCACTCAAAACCGCATAGAACAGCGCCGTTTCCCCATCTCCGGTGTGCGCATCGACACCCACGCCGCGGTCCAACATGAACGTGACGACATTTCCGTTGCCGTACGCGGCCGCGTAACGCAGCGCCATTTCGCGCGTGGGAACGTCTGCCTGATCGAACAGACGTTGCACTCCGTCGAGCCGGCCGACGCCCGCGGCGCCGACGAGGTCGAGCCGCGCACCGCGCTCGGCGAGATATCGCGCCGCCTCAGGGCATCCGTTCGCGAGGCACCCGTAGACGGCACCATGATTCTTCCCGGTGAGATCGGGATGCTCCATCTCGGCGCCATGATCGAGCAGCAGCTGGATCAGATCGATTTGCACGCCGGCCTGGCGCGGATGCGCGCTCGTCGCCACCAGGCCGAGCGTCGTGCATCCGCCGCCGTACACGTTGGCCTCCGCATCGACCTCGGCGCCCGCCTCGAGCAGGATCTCGGTGATGCGCGCGATGTTCTGCGGCGTCTGCTGGCGATATCCCTCGACCCCGTTAGCCGAGACGTAGTGCAGCAGCGTGGCCTTGTGCTCGCGCTCCGAGCGTGCGCGAATCAAGTCCGGCTGATCGCGCAATAGGCGCCGCAGCGTGTCTTCGTCCCCGTCCACGATCGCCTGCGCCGCAACCTCAAACAGAGCGCCCGCGTGCGCGAGAGCATCGAGGTGCGCGCTGAACTTCGGCCAGCTCTCGAATCCGTGGGATCGGGCGATCACGAACTGCGCGTCGGCCAGCACGCAGGTTCGCCTGCCTTGAGTCATGGCGCGCGTCGCGAACTCCTCGACCTGGTTGGCCGCGCGATCGCGATGCTGGCGATTGGAATCAGCGAGCAGCGACGCGATCCAGCGATCCGCCCACGCGCCGATCGCGCGCGGCTCGCCCGATGTACAGGCCTTCACGAGATCCTTCGCGAGTTTGCGGTACTGCTCGAGACTGGGACGGGCGGGAAGGGGCAGGGCATCCTGCGGGTTGGGAAACACACGACACTCCTTTCAGTGCACGCCCGGAGTCCGCACATGTCGGGCTGAAAGAAGGTTCGCGATGTGCTGTCCTGCTGAGGGTGGGCACGGCCCTTCCCGCGGACTGGATGCGCCC
>JBKPDZ010000060.1:0-44741 GCA_046728135.1 Gemmatimonadota bacterium
GTCCCGCCATCGCCGATCGCCGCCCCACCGCCGCCACCACCCCCACCACCCCCACCACCCGCACCACCCGCCCCCGTCCCCCAGCCACCGCGATCGGCCGCTCCAAATCCGATCACGGGTTTACGACTGCCCCATACGATCGTCGTGGATCCGGGGCACGGCGGCATCGATCCGGGAAACCCCGGACTGAACTTTCCTCGTGGGCTCACCGAGAAGGACATCACGCTCGGTATCGGGAAGCTGCTGCGGGCGGAGCTGCTGCGACGCGGATTGAACGTCGTCCTGACGCGCTCGACAGATACGCTCATCGAGCTCGCCAGTCGGCCGACATTCTGTCGGGCCGACTGCGATCTGTTCGTCAGCATCCATGTCAACTCTATGCCTGCCGGCAGACGGCAGACGGCAGTGAACGGTGTCGAAACGTATTTCTTGTCTGACGCAAAGACCGAGGATCAGAAGCGCGTGACGCAGATGGAAAACGATGCCTTGCGCTTCGAGTCGACGCCCGTCGTAGATGGGGGCGGGCCGCTCGGTTTTATTCTCCGCGATTTGCAGCTCAACGAGTATCTCCGTGAATCGGCGCGGCTGGCCGAGCTGGTGCAAGGGAGAGTCGCAGGCATCCATCCCGGCGAGGACCGCGGTGTACAGCAGGGGCCGTTCCTCGTCCTCGCCACGGCCCGGCGTCCCGCCATTCTGGTCGAGACCGGCTTCGCGACCAACCCTTCCGACGGCGCATTTCTGGCCTCAGCCACGGGGCAGCACAAGGTCGCCACGGCGATCGCCGACGGCATCGTGGCCTACCTGCTCGAGTTCGAGCGCAAGATTGCCGGGGCTGGAGGGAGTGGACCGGCGCGATGATCTGGCGTCGCTGCGTGGCGCTCATGGCGACGGCAGCTGCGGCGAGCGGGTGCGCATACTACAACGGCATGTGGAGTGCCGAGCATGATGCCAGTACGGCGCGGCGTCTCGAAGAGCGCGGCCAGGCGTCCGAGGCGCGCGCCGAATGGACACAGGCCGCAGCGAAAGCCGAGCTCGTGACGCTGCGACATCCGCGCAGCCGCTGGGCGGACGAGGCGTTGGTATTGCAGGCGGAAGCGCTGGCGCGCTCGGGCGCGTGTCGCGACGCCGCCGTGCCGCTGGCGCGCGCTCGCACGCGCACGAATGCGGGCGCGTGGCGGGAGCGCCTCGATCTCGCGGCCGCCGCATGCGCGCTCGCGCGCGGTGATGGGCTGGAGGCGGACGCAGCGCTCACGGCGTCTCTTGTCTCGAACGATGCTGAGCGCCGTTCGCGCGCCGAATACCTCGCGGGTCAAGCTGCCCTGGTGCGAATGGATTACGCGAGCGCCGTGCAGCATTTCAGTCGTTCGTCCGAGGCTTCCGCGCGGGATAGGGCGCTCGTAAGTCAATATCGAGTGCGCATCGCTCAGGCCGGCACACCCGGCGACCTCATGCCGGTCGCATTACAGCTTCGCACCGAGCATGATGACGACGCGGCGCACTTGCTCTCGCTGCTCACGCAAGTGACGGCCGATGCGGAGACGCCGGCGGAGCGCTTCCACCGCGCCGAAGTGGCGCGCGATTCGCTTCAGGCGACCAATCTTGCCGCGCAGATGTTTCTCGACGCCGCCGGCCGCGAGCCTGCGTCGCTCTACGCACCCAAAGCGCTGATCGCCGCCTTGGCGCTCGGGCTCCCCTCCGAGCGGCGGGATTCGATCGTTGCCGTGCTCGATTCGCGCTATGCCGGCTCCCCCTATACGCGCGCGTTCCACGGCGAGCCGAGCCTCGCCTACGCCGCCGCGGAGGACTCACTGGCCAAGGCACTCGGAGTTCCGACTGCCCGCATCACGTCGACGCCCGCCGGACCGAGATTCGGGGTCCCCTCGCCCGGACCTCGAGGTCCGCTGCCTTGAGTCCGATCGAGCTGTTCGGCACGACGTTCCAAAATCCCATTCTGCTTGCTGCCGGTACCGCCGGGTTCGGGCGCGAGCTCGATCGCGTGATCGAGCTCGATCTCCTCGGTGGGATCGTCACGAAAGCGGTCACCCCGGAGCCGCGAGCGGGACACCCGCCACTGCGCGTCGCGGAGTTTCGCGGCGGCATGCTGAACGCGGTGGGTCTCGCGAACCCCGGTGTCACGCATGTCGCCGAGCACGAGCTGCCGTGGCTCACGCAACGTTTGCAACGCGCGCGTGTCATCGTGAACGTGGCGGGAGCGCGTGTCCGTGATTACGTGCAGGTGATCGAGCGCCTGACCCCGCTGCAGCCGATCACTGCCTTTGAGATCAATGCCTCCTGTCCCAACACCAGTGCCGGTGGCCTCGAGTTCGGCGCGGAGGCGCGCTCCCTCGAGGAGCTCGTCCGGGCGTGTCGGGAGGTGTCCACTCGACCGCTCACCGTCAAATTGTCCCCGGTCTTGCCCGACATTCCCGCCATGGCGCGCGTGGCGCGCGACGCAGGGGCGGAAGCGGTCACGCTCGTGAACACGATGCCCGGATTGCTCGACCGGCGGCTTGGCAATGGCAGCGGTGGCTTGAGCGGTCCCGCGCTCCTGCCGATCGGTGTCCTGGCGACACGCCGCGTGCGTGAGCAGGTGGGCATGCCCGTGATCGGCGTCGGCGGCGTGCGCTCGACGGCTGATGCGCGGGAGTATCTTGCAGCGGGTGCGGCGCTGGTCGCGATCGGGACCGCCGCGCTGGCGGACCCTCGCGTCTCGGTGCGCATCGCGCGGGAGCTGACGCATGGCTGAGCTGATCGTCGCATTCGATGTGCCGAGTGGCCGCGAGGCATTGGCGCTGGCCGGACGTCTCTCGGGATTGCGATGGGCCAAGATCGGCCCCGTGCTGTACAACCGCGAAGGGCCGTCACTGATCAAGGAGTTCAGCCAGCGGGGCATTCGCGTGTTCCTGGACCTCAAGTGGCATGACATACCCAACATTGTGGCGAGTGCCGTGACTGCCGCGCGGGAGCTCGGTGTAGCGATGACGACGGTGCACTGCCTGGGAGGACGTGCGATGCTGGCGGCCGCAGCAAGCGCGGCGGGTGGCGACGCAAACCTGGCGGTCATCGGCGTCACCGTGCTCACATCACATGACGCCGCCGAGCTCGAAGGTGTTCTCGGGCGTGGCGTGCCCGACGTGGGGTTTGAGGCCGAGCGCCTGGCCCGCGCGGCTCTGCACGCCGGGTTGCGCGGCGTGGTGGCGTCCGGCCAGGAGCTCGGATTGCTGCGCGAGGCGCTCGGACCGGATCCCTGGATCGTCGTTCCGGGCGTTCGCACGCCTGGGGAAGCTGCGGGCGATCAGGTCCGCACCGTGGAGCCAGCCGAGGCCGTGCGGCGTGGCGCCACGCACCTTGTGGTTGGCCGCCCCATCACGGCGGCGCGCGACCCGGTGGCCGCCTACCAGCGCCTGGTCGAAGCGCTCGATTGAGGGTATCAAGCAGACGCATGAGGACGCTCTGGGTGTTGACTCTGCTGGCGCTGCCCACACTGCCCGCGCTGCCCGCGTACGGCCAAGTCACACTGTCCGACGCGGCCGACCGTGCCAGGCGGGCATTGTCAGCGCACGATGTCGAGGCCTTGGTAGGGCTGAGCTCAGACCTCGTGCTCCAGCTTCCGGGTGCCGATCCTTCCTCCCCCCTGGGCCGCTCACAGGCCATCGCGCTCTTGCGCCGCTACCTCCGGCCCGCCGAGGAGCGGGGCCTCGATGTGACGGCGATTCGCGTGGTCGAGCCGGGGAAGGGCTTCGTCGAGATTGCCCGTCGGTATGTCGTCGCTGGAACGACGGAATTGCGACACGAAACCTTGTTTCTGGGCTACCGGTTGCAGGGTCGCGACTGGCGCTTGGTGGAACTGCGGAGCGCACCGTAATTGATTGTGGTACGGCCCCTTGCGAGAAGGTCGAACCCCGTCTATAGTTCAAGACTCAGCCAGAAAATTTCAACTTTTCCGGAGCAGCCTGTTGAAGGTACGTTCGAGCGTGCGCCCCATCTGCGAGCACTGCAAAGTCGTGACGCGCCGGGGCGTTATTCGCGTGATCTGCAAGCGTAACCCCAAGCATAAACAGCGGCAGGGTTAGGGAGAGGCATGGCACGTATTGCAGGCGTGGATCTGCCGCGCGACAAGAAAATTCAGTACGCACTTCCGTACATCTTTGGCATCGGTCCCAGCAACTCGGTTCGCATCCTCGCGGAGACGGGCATCAGCCCAGACGCACGCGTGCGCGATCTGCGCGACGCCGAAGTGGCGCGGCTGCGCCAGGTGATCGAGCGGGACTATAAGGTCGAAGGCGCATTGCGCACCGAGGTCGCGATGAACATCAAGCGCTTGATGGACATCGGGACCTATCGCGGGAGTCGTCACCGCAAGAATCTGCCGGTGCGCGGCCAGCGCACGCACACCAACGCGCGCACGAAGAAGGGACCGCGGCGCGCCATCGCGGGCAAAAAGAAGCCCGTCCTGAAAAAGTAGAGGCACATGGCGGACGCCAAACCAGAAGCCAACGCAGAAGCCAAACCAGAGGCCAAGCCCGAGGCCAAACCGGACGCCAAGCCGACGCCGGTTCGTGCCGCCGCGGCGAAGCGGACCAAGAAGGTGGTGGAGGCCGAGGGCATCGCGCATATCACCGCGACGTTCAACAACACGCTCATCACGATCACCGATCTGCAGGGCAACGCGATCACGTGGGGCTCGTCCGGCAAAGCGGGCTTCAAGGGTTCCAAAAAGTCCACGCCGTTCGCCGCGACCGTCGCGGCGGAGCAGGCGGCGCGCGAAGCGCTGAACCTCGGCGTCAAGCGCGTGCACGTGCGGGTGCAGGGTCCTGGCTCCGGCCGCGAGTCCGCCATTCAGGCGCTTGCGAGCGCCGGTCTCCAGATCCGCTCGATTCGCGACGTGACGCCGATTCCGCACAACGGGTGCCGGCCGCCCAAGAAACGGCGGGTGTAACCGGTGGCGCGCTACACGGGTCCCGTTTGCAAGCTGTGCCGGCGCGAAGGCACGAAGCTGTTTCTCAAGGGCACGCGCTGCCTAACCGAGAAATGCGCGGTCGAACGGCGCGCCTACGCGCCGGGCCAGCACGGCCAGTCGACCGGCCGGCGCCGCAAGGCATCGGAGTACGCGAAACAGCTGCGTGAGAAGCAGAAGGTGAAGCGGATCTACGGGCTTTCCGAGCGCCAGTTCCGCAACATCTTCGAGCGCGCGCTCAAGGAGCCGGGCGTCACGGGCGAAGCGCTGCTCGTCGCGCTCGAAAGCCGGCTGGACAACCTGGTCTACCGGATGGGCTTCGCGACTTCGCGCAAGCAGGCGCGCCAGCTCGTGCGGCATCGCCACATTCAGGTCGACGGCCGCATCGTCGACATTCCGTCGTACGTCGTGCGTCCGGGTGTTGAAGTGAAAGTCGCCGACGCGAGCAAGGAGCTCGTGCAGGTCAAGGTTGCCCTCGAACAGTTCACCCGTGGGCAGCCCGTTTCGTGGATTCAAGTGGATACCGACAGGGCGATGGGCAGAATGACGGAGCGGCCTACGCGCGACGCCATCCCGATCGCGGCACAAGAACAGTTAATCGTCGAGCTCTATTCCAAGTGATTACGACTCTTGATTTGACGGGGTTGGTCCGCCCGCACCTGGTCGAGATGACCAAGCGCGAGGACAACCCGAATTCCGCCGAGTTCCGGCTCCAGCCGCTCGAGCGGGGCTACGGCTACACACTGGGCAATTCGCTCCGCCGGCTGCTGCTCTCCTCGCTGCGCGGCGCCGCGGTCTGGGCGTTCCGGATCGACGGCGTGGTGCACGAGCACCAGACGATTCCGGGCGTGGTCGAAGACGTGCACCAGATCATTCAGCGCTTGAAGCAGCTGACTCTGGTGCTCGCGCCCGAGGTCGACGAGGCCGTGCTCCGCTTCAAGGTGGAAAAGGCGGGGCCCGTGTACGCGCGCGATCTCGAGCAGCATGGCTCGGTCACGATTGTGAATCCCGAGCAACTGCTGTTCACCGTCCAGGACGACCGGGACATCTCGGGCGAGCTGTACGTGAACAAGGGCCGCGGCTACGTCGAGGCCGAGCAGCATCCGGTCGATCGCACGCTCGCGGTCGACGTGGTCCGCGTGGACTCGATCTACAATCCCGTGCGGCGCGCCAATTTCACCGTGGCGGAGACGCGCGTCGGCCAGCGCACCGACTACGACCGGCTGACGTTGACGGTCGAGACGAATGGCACGATCTCTCCCGAGGACGCCGTGGCCTACG
Organism: Gemmatimonadota bacterium; assembly: GCA_046728135.1. Lineage (GTDB taxonomy): Bacteria > Gemmatimonadota > Gemmatimonadetes > Gemmatimonadales > GWC2-71-9 > 20CM-2-65-7. Next base: position 6,239 of record JBKPDZ010000060.1, read on the forward strand.
CCGCCGCGCTGGCGCAAGAGCACTTCCGCTTCTTCGTGGACTTCGGGAAGGTGCCGATCGTGCCCGGCGAGCCCGCGAGCAGCGAGGGGCCGGAAGGGGGGCGCCTGCGCGAGGTCCTGAGCCGCGCGATCGACGACGCCGGCCTCTCGGTCCGGTCCGTGAATTCGCTCAAGAACTCCAACATCCGCACCCTTGGCGATCTCGTGCGCTACAAGGAAGACGATCTGCTGAAGGTCAAGAACGTCGGCGAGAAAGCGCTGGGGGAGATCGCCGAGCTGCTCCGTCGTGAAGGCCTGAACTTCGGCATGCAGCTCGAGGAGGCGCCGGGTGGGGACATCCGGGTCATCGATCCGGGCACGGCGCCGCAGGCGCAGCTGACGGGGGTCGAGGAGGAGTAATGCGGCACCGCGCCAAGGGACGGCAGCTCTCGCGGACGTCGAGCCACAAGAAGGCGACGCTGAATAACATGGCGACGAGCCTCTTCCTGCACGGCGGCATCAAGACCACCGAGGCAAAGGCGAAGGAGCTGCGTCCGTTCGCTGAGCGGCTGATCACGCTCGCGCGGCGCGGCGATCTGCACGCGCGCCGGCTGGTCGAGCGGCGGCTCAAGGACAAAGCCGTCACGACAAAGCTGTTCGCGGAGATCGGCAAGCGCTTCGCCGCCCGGCCCGGAGGCTACACACGCATCGTGAAGCTGGGCCATCGCGTCGGCGACGGCGCCGATGTGGCCCGGATCGAATTATTGAGTGAGTGAAACGGCGAGCGGTCGGACGGAACCAAAAGGGGACCCGGCGGGTCCCCTTTTTTATGAAGCTTTGGCCACGCGGTTCGACTTGATGCACTGCGTGCAGACGCGGATGCGGCGCACCACGCCGTTCGCGACGACGCGAACGCGCTGTAGGTTGGGGTACCAACGACGCGGGGTCTTGTTGTTGGCGTGGCTGACGTTATGTCCCGCAATGGGACCCTTGCCACAAATCTCACACACTCGAGCCATAGTTCGATCCGACAATGAGTTCTAAGGGCGCCGCAAAGAGGCCTAAACCTAAACTCGCCCCCGAGGGCCGACAACCCCGGAAGACCGCCGTCATTACGGGCGTCACGGGTCAGGACGGCTCCTACCTCGCCGAGCTGCTGCTCGACAAGGGCTACGAGGTGATCGGCGTGGTGCGGCGCACATCGCACGACTCCTACGAGCGCATCGGCCATCTGCTCGACCGGGTCCACATCGTGGCCGCGGACCTGCTGGACCAGCACTCGCTCACCATGGTGATCCGCGACGCCAAACCCGACGAGGTCTACAACCTCGCCGCGCAGAGCTTCGTCCCGACGTCCTGGAACCAACCGGTGCTGACCGGCGAATTCACCGCGCTCGGCGTCACGCGCCTGCTCGAGGCGATCCGCCTGGCGCACCCCCAGGCACGCTTCTACCAGGCGAGCTCCTCGGAGATGTTCGGGAAGGCGGTCGAGACCCCGCAGCGCGAGACCACGCCATTCTATCCGCGGTCCCCGTACGGCGTCGCTAAAGTCTATGGTCACTGGATCACGGTGAACTACCGCGAGTCGTACGGGATGTACGCGGTCAGCGGGATTCTCTTCAATCATGAGTCGCCGCGCCGGGGCCTCGAGTTCGTCACCCGCAAAGTCAGCGATGCCGTCGCGCGCATCAAGCTCGGCAAGGCGAACGAGCTCCGGCTCGGCAATCTCGACTCGGCCCGAGATTGGGGCTTTGCCGGAGATTACGTCGACGCGATGTGGCGGATGCTGCAGCAGCCGGAGCCGAAAGATTACGTCGTGGGGACGGGAAAGATGCATACCGTGCGCGACTTGTGCGCGGCGGCGTTCGGCCATATCGGGCTCGATTGGAAGAAGCACGTGCAGGTGGATCCCCGATTCGTCCGGCCCGCCGAAGTGGACTCGTTGCTCGCCGATGCGAGCCGCGCGCGGAAAGAGCTGGGCTGGACGCCGCAGGTCAGCTTCGAGCGACTCGTCGAAATGATGGTCGATGCCGACCTGGAGCGGCTGGCATGAAGGTTTTGGTGACGGGCGCTAACGGCTTCGTCGGCCGGACGCTCGTGCGGCGCCTGGTCGCCGAGGGCGACACCGTCATTGCGGCGGTGGGCCCGGGGGCTCCCGTCAGAGCGGCTGCGCAGAACGTCAGCACCGTCTCATTGGACCTGTCGAACGACATCTCGCTCCATACCTCGCTCGCGACGCCTGTCGATGCGGTCGTGCACCTGGCCGCGGTCGCGCTGAGTCGGGCGGCGGATCGCGATCCGGCGCTCGCGTGGAAAGTGAACGCCGAAGGCACGGCGAGGCTCGCGGCGACGCTGGCCGAAGCCGCCGCCAACTGGGGCACGCAGCCGTTGTTCCTGCTGGCGTCGACGGCAGATGTCTACGGCTGGCAGAAGCGGGCTATTAAGGAAGAGGACTGTGTGCAGCCCTCAACTCCCTACGGCTGGAGCAAGCTGGGGGCGGAGATCGCGGCACAGCAGACGGCGCGGTGCACGGGACTGAAGGTCATCATTGCGCGCCCGTTCCCGCATTCGGGCGGCGGGCAGGACGAGAATTTCTGGATCCCGGCGCGGACCAGGCTGTTGCGCCATGTCAAACAGACCGGCGGGGTGGTGGTCCCGGTGGGTGACTTGACGGCGGTGCGTGACTACCTGCATGTGGACGACGTGGCGGACGCCTATGCGCTTCTTCTGACGCGGGGCTCGCCCGGCGAGGTGTACAACATCGCTTCCGGCCGGGAGGTCACGCTGGACGAGATCCACACGCGCCTGGAGCAGCTGCTCGCGGTGCATCCCAAGCGCGAAATGGATGGGAGCCAGATTCGGCGCGAGGCGCGCCCGTACCTGGTGGGCGACGCGGCGAAACTGCGGGCGGCGACGGGATGGACGCCGCGCCGCTCGCTCGACGATTTACTGAAAGACGTTGTCGATGCCCAAAAGAACTGACCTCAAGCGCATCCTCCTGCTCGGCTCGGGCCCGATCGTCATCGGTCAGGCCGCGGAGTTCGACTATTCCGGGACGCAGGCGGTGAAGGCCCTGAAAGAGGAAGGCTACACCGTCATCCTCGTGAATTCGAATCCCGCCACCATCATGACCGACCCGGAGCTGGCCGATCGCACCTACATCGAGCCCGTGACGCCGGATTGGGTGCGCAAAGTCATTGAGCGCGAGAAGCCGGACGCTCTGCTGCCGACCATGGGCGGCCAAACCGCGCTCAACGTCGCGATGGCGCTCGCCAACGACGGGACGCTGCAGCAGCACAATGTCGAGCTGATCGGCGCCAATGCTCGCGCCATCAAGATGGCCGAGGATCGTGCCGAGTTCAGCGCCGCGATGGGGCGCATCGGCCTGGCGACGCCGGCGGGGCATACGGTGACGTCGGTGGAGGCCGGGCTCGAGGCGGTCGCGCAGGCGGGCTACCCGGCGATCATTCGCCCCTCGTACACCCTCGGCGGCACGGGTGGCGGCGTCGCGTACAATCGCGCCGAGTTCGAGGAGATGGTGGAGCGGGCGCTCGAGCTGTCGCCCGTGCATTCGACCCTGATCGAGCGCAGCGTCCTCGGCTGGAAGGAATTCGAGCTCGAGGTGATGCGCGACCGGCGCGACAACGTCGTGATCGTCTGCTCGATCGAAAACCTCGACCCGATGGGGGTCCATACCGGCGACTCGATCACCGTCGCGCCGGCAATGACCCTCACCGACCGTGAGTACCAGCGGATGCGCGACGCGGCGATCGCGATCATTCGCGAAATCGGCGTCGAGGCGGGCGGCTGCAACATCCAGTTTGCCGTCAATCCGGCCGATGGCGAAATGCTGGTGATCGAAATGAATCCGCGGGTCTCGCGCTCGTCCGCGCTCGCCTCGAAAGCGACCGGCTTCCCGATCGCGCGCATCGGCACCAAGCTCGCGGTCGGCTACACACTGGACGAGCTGCCGAACGACATCACGAAAACGACGCCCGCGTCCTTCGAGCCGGTGCTGGATTACGTCGTCGTGAAGGTGCCGCGCTTCGCGTTCGAAAAGTTCCCGACGGCCGATTACCGGCTCACGACGCAAATGAAGTCCGTGGGCGAAGCGATGGCGATCGGCCGCACGTTCAAGGAAGCGTTCCAGAAGGGCCTGCGCGCGCTCGAAATCGGCCGGCCGGGATGGGTGCTCGGCGCGACGCCGGCGGACGACCGGCTCACGAGCACGTCGCCGGACGATTTGCGCGTCGCGCTGCGGACCGCGACCCCGGAGCGAATCTTCCAGATCAAACGCGCGTTCCAGGCCGGTGTCACGGTCGATGAAATTGCCCAGGCCTCCGGCATCGACCCGTGGTTTCTCCACCAGCTCGAGGAGCTGGTCGCTGCCGAAGGGTGGTTCGGCGGACTCGCACGCGTAGGCGAGGCTGAGCTCAAACGGATGAAACGTTTGGGGTTTTCCGACCACCAGCTCGCCGCGCTGCGCCATACGACCGAGGCGGCGATCCGCGAGCAGCGCTGGGAGCTCGGCATTCACCCGGCTTACAAGACGGTGGACACCTGCGCCGGCGAGTTTCCATCGTCGACGCCGTATCTCTATTCGTCCTACGACCAAGAGAACGAGTCCGAGCCGGTCGGGGAGCAGGGGATCGTGATCCTCGGCAGCGGTCCAAACCGCATCGGGCAAGGGGTCGAATTCGACTACTGCTGCGTGCGCGCCGGACTCGCCTTCCGCGAGCTCGGGTTCAAGACGATCATGATCAACTCGAATCCCGAGACGGTGTCGACCGACTTCGACATCTCGGACAAGCTGTACTTCGAGCCCCTGACGTTCGAGGACGTGCTCGAAATCGTCCGCTGGGAGAAGCCCCGGGGCGTCGTGGTCCAGCTGGGCGGCCAGACGCCGCTCCAGCTCACCAAGCCGCTCGAGGCCGCGGGCGTGACGATCCTCGGGACCTCGCCAGACGCGATCGACGTCGCCGAGGATCGCGAGCGCTTTGAGGCGCTCGCCGACACGCTCGGGGTGACGCAGCCACCCAACGGGATCGCACGCTCCGTCGAGGAAGCAGTCGCCGTCGCGCAGCGGATCGGCTATCCAGTGCTGGTGCGGCCATCGTACGTACTGGGCGGTCGGGCGATGGAGATCGTGTACGACGACGGGTCGCTGCGGGATTACTTCGTCAAGGCCGCGCGCGTCGCTCCGGAACATCCGGTGCTGATCGACCGATTCCTGGAAGACGCCTTCGAGGCCGATGTGGATGCGATCGCCGACGGCACGCGCTGCGTGATCGGCGGCGTGATGCAGCACATCGAGGATGCCGGGGTCCATTCCGGCGACTCGGCCTGCGTGCTCCCGCCCTATCTGATCGGGGACCGGCAGGTCGAAGAGATGCGGCGGCACACCCAGGCCTTTGCGAAGGCCCTGCACGTCGTCGGCCTCATCAATGTCCAGTATGCCATCAAGAATGGCGTGGTCTACGTGCTGGAAGTGAACCCCCGCGCCTCGCGCACCGTCCCGTTTGTGAGCAAGGCCACGGGGGTCCCGCTGGCGAAGCTCGCGGCGGCGGTCATCTCCGGGCGGACCCTGGACGATTTGGGCCTTCCCGATGAGCTTCCCGTCGCCGGGGTCGCGGTCAAGGAGGCCGTGTTCCCCTTCACGAAGCTGCCCGGCGTGGATACCGTGTTGGGGCCGGAAATGCGGTCCACCGGGGAAGCGATGGGCCTGGCCGACAGCTTCGGGATGGCGTTCGCCAAGGCGCAGATTGCCGCGGAAGGCAGCCTGCCGCTCGAGGGCACGATCTTCGTAACGGTGAACGACCACGACAAGCCGACCGTGTTGCCCATCGCGCGCCGCTTTCACGAGCTGGGATTCCGTATCCTGGCGACCGAGGGGACACAGCGTTATCTCCGGGGCCGCGGCGTTCCGGCGGAGCGGGTCATGAAGGTGCACGAGGGGCGGCCCAATGCGATCGATCTGATCGTGTCGGGCGAGGTGCAGTTGTTGATCAACACGCCGCTCGGGAAGTTCACGCAGGCGGATGACTACGCCATCCGGCGCGCCGCGCTGGTGCATCGGGTGCCGTACACGACGACCATGTCCGCGGCGAGTGCCGCGTGTGATGCAATCATTGCTCTCCGCAGCCGGATCGGGAGCGTCAGGAGCTTACAGGAATGGCACGAAAGAGCGAACGGCGAAAAGTCGCCGACCGTCGGCGGGGGGCGCGAGGAGCCCGGGCGGGGGGGCCAAGTAGCGGCAGCAAAAGCGTAGCAAAGCCGGTCGCCAAGCCCAAAGCCAAGGCGCCCGAGCCTGCGCCACCGCCGACGCCCAGAATCAAATTCCGCGGCAAACTGCTCGAGAACGAGCCGCTGGCCCGCCACACCACGTGGCGGATCGGCGGGCCAGCCCGCTATCTCGCGCTGCCCGCCGACAGTGAGGATGTGGTCCGCGCGCTCGAGCTGGCGCACGAACGAGGACTGCCCTGGGTGGTCCTCGGGCTGGGCTCGAACGTGCTGGTGAAAGACGGCGGCTTCCCCGGCATCGTGATCCGCATGGGGAAGGGGCTCGACCGATTCGAAATGAAGGGGGCGACGGCCATCGTCGGGGCCGGTATGCCGACCCCGATCCTGGCACGCCGTACGGCGGAAGCAGGATTTGTCGGCGTCGAACGCTTCATCGGCATTCCGGGCAGCGTGGGCGGCGGTATCTACATGAACGCAGGCTGTCACGGCGCCGAGTTCGCGGAAATCGTGACGGAAGTATCCGTCATGGACCCGCGGGGGAAAGTCAAGCAGCTCTCGCGCAAGCAGATCTCGTTCAAGTATCGCTCGAGCAACATCGACGGCATCGTGCTCGAGGCTAAGCTCGTCCTGGGCGAGGAGTCTCCGGCCAAACTCAAGGAGCTCCAGGGGAAACTGTTCCGCTGGCGCAAGGCCGGCACGCCGTTCGATCAGCCGTGCTGCGGCTCGACCTTCAAGAATCCGAGCGGCATTACCAAGTCGGCCGGGATGCTGATCGACGAGTGCGGCTTGAAGGGGTTTCAAATCGGCGGCGCGCAGGTCTCCACGCTGCACGCCAACTACATCATCAACCGCGGCACCGCGACCGCCAGCGACGTGCTCAAGGTCATCGACCACCTCCGGAAGACGGTCGCGAAAAAGACCGGCATCACGCTGGAGCTCGAGTGCAAGATCATCGGCAACTGAACTACTTCGTGCACGAGTCCAGCTATGTCGACGAAGGAGCGATCGTCGGGAACGGCACCAAGATCTGGCACTTCTCGCATGTCATGCCCGGGGCCGTGATCGGCGAGCGCTGCAATCTCGGCCAGAACGTCGTCGTGATGCCGGGCACGAAAATCGGCAACAACGTCAAGATCCAGAACAACGTCTCCATCTACGAAGGGGTGGAGCTGGAAGACGACGTCTTCTGCGGGCCGTCCTGCGTGTTTACGAATGTGATGAATCCGCGCAGCCACGTGTCACGCAAGAACGAATACCGGCGGACGCTCGTGAAGCGCGGCAGTTCGATCGGGGCGAACGCCACGATTGTCTGTGGCGTCACGCTGGGCGAATACGCGTTCATCGGCGCGGGGGCGGTGGTGACGTCTGATGTCCCTGCCTACGGCTTGATGGTCGGGGTGCCCGCACGCCGCGTCGGGTGGATGTGCCAATGCGGTGAGCGGCTGCACCCCAGCGCGGGGCGTGCGGCGTGCGGCGTGTGCGGGGCCACCTACGATGAGTCGGGTGGAGTTCTGCGCCAGACACAGCCTTCACGCGTCCGAGCGGGGGCGTCATGAACGTCCCCATGCTCGATCTGGTCGCGCAGTACAAGACGATCAAGAACGATGTGCTCCCCGCGATGATGCAGGTCGTCGAGACGCAGCAGTTCATCATGGGGCCGGCCGTGCCGCAGCTCGAAACGGAAGTCGCTCGGCTGTCCCATGCCAGGCACGGGATCGGGTGCGCGAGCGGAACGGACGCGCTGCTCCTGCCGCTCAAAGCGCTGAACCTGAAGCCGGGCGACGAGGTCATCACGACCCCGTTCACATTCTTCGCGACGGCCGGGACGATACACAATGCCGGTGGCACGCCGGTGTTCGTCGACATCCAGCCCGAGACGTTCAACATCGATCCCGCGGCGGTGAAGCGTGCGCTGACGCCGCGGACACGAGCGATCATGCCCGTGCATCTCTACGGGCAGATGGCCGACATGCTCGAGCTGATGCAGATCGGACGCTCGAGCGGGGTGAGGGTCATCGAGGATGCGGCGCAGGCGATTGGCGCCCGGCGCAAGGTCGACGGCGAGTGGCGGATGGCGGGCGAGCTGGGTTGGGTCACCGGCTACTCGTTCTTCCCCACCAAGAATCTGGGCGCCTGGGGCGACGCCGGCATGATGGTGACCTCGGATGACGCCGCCGCCGAGCGGCTCAAGAAGTTGCGGCTGCACGGCGGTGCCAAGCAGTATCATCACGAGGAAGTCGGGACGAACTCGCGCCTGGATTCACTCCAGGCCGCCATTTTGCTGGCCAAGCTGCCGCATCTGGCGGCGTGGTCGACGAAACGACGCGAGCACGCTGCTTACTACACCAAGGCGCTGGCGGACCTGCCGCAGGTCGAGCCACCCGTCGTGGACCCGGCGAACGAACATATCTTCCACCAGTACACACTACGCGCTGAGCGGCGCGACGAGCTCGCAGCGCATCTAAAAAAGGAAGGGATCGGTCATGCGGTCTACTACCCGATTCCCCTCCACCGCCAGCCATGTTTCACACACCTCGGCTACAAGGATGGCAGCCTGCCCCACGCGGAGCAGGCCGCGCGTGAAGCGATCTCGCTGCCGATCTACCCGGAGCTCACCCGCGCGCAGCTCGATCGGGTGATTGATGCAATCCGCGGATTTTATCGGTGAGCCGGCTCAAGATCGGCGTAGTCGGCGCCGGTGCGTGGGGGCGCAATCACGTGCGCACGGTCGCGGGGCTGGCCGAAGGCGAGCTGACAGCAGTCTGCGACACAGATGCCAAGATTCGGGAACGGGTATCGCGGCAATACCCCGGGACGCTCGTGACGGCCGACCTGGGGGCGCTGCTCGGGGCTGTGGATGCCGTCATCGTTGCCTCCCCGGCGGCTACGCATGCGGCCGTTGCGCGACAGGTGCTCGAGGCGGGCAAGCCGGTCCTGGTCGAGAAGCCGTTTGCGCTCACCGTGCGGGATGCCGAAGCGGTAGCCACGCAAGGGGCGCAGCGAGGGATCCCCGTGCTCGCCGGTCACTTGCTGGTCTACCATCCCGCCGTCGAGCGGCTCCGCGAGATGGTCCAGAACGGCGAGCTGGGCAAAGTATTCTATTTATATGGGCTCCGGGTGAACCTGGGGCAGGTTCGCAAGGACGAAAATGCCCTCTGGAGCTTTGGACCGCATGATGTGTCAGTGGCACTTTACTTGCTTGGTGAGCAACCCGTACGTGTGGCTGCCCAAGGGAAGAGCTATCTGCAGCCCGCCATCGAGGACGTGGTCTTTCTCACGATGGAGTTCGCGAGCGGCGTGCTGGCGCACGTCCAGATGTCGTGGCTCGATCCGCACAAAGAACGGAAACTCACGGTGGTAGGGGCCAAGAAGATGGTGGTATTCGACGACATGGAGCCGCGCGAAAAGCTGCGGATTTACGACAAGGGCGTGGACCGGCCTCCCGAATACCGCTCCTTCGGTGAGAGCCTGGCCATTCGGGAGGGCGACATTTTCATTCCCCGTATTCCGACCGTGGAGCCGCTCGCGGCCGAGCTGGCGCATTTCGTTCGGGCCGCGCAGGGTCGTGAGGCGCCGCGCGTGAGCGCGGAAGACGGCGTCCGCGTGGTCCGCGTGCTCGCTGCCGCCTCCCGCTCCTTGGCCCGTGGCGGCGCCCCGGAGACGCCATGACTGCCCCCCCGGCTGCCGCAGCACCCACGATCGTCGACGCCCTGCTTGCGAAGGGGAAGGACCGGACCGCGCTCTTCGGCGTCGTCGGTCTCGGCTACGTCGGGCTGCCCCTCGCGATGGAGCTGGTCCGCGCCGGCTACTGTGTGCTCGGCGTCGACGTGAACTCCCACGTCGTCGATTCCCTCAACGCCGGCCGCTCGCATATCCAGGACGTCCCCGCCGCCACCGTTGCGGATGCCGTACGCGCCAAGAAGTTCTCGGCCACGGCCGACCTGTCGCGGCTGCAGGAGCCGGACGTCATCTCCATCTCCGTGCCGACGCCACTGTCCAAGACCAAAGACCCCGATGTGAGCTACGTCCTCGCCGCCACCGAATCGGTGAAGCGTGCGCTCCGCAAGGGGCAGTTGGTCGTGCTGGAGTCCACGACCTATCCCGGCACGACACGCGAGCTGATGCTGCCGGCGCTCGAATCGACGGGGCTGAAAGTCGGCGAAGATTTCTTCCTCGCGTTTTCGCCGGAGCGCGTGGACCCCGGCAACGAGCGCTTCAATACCCGCAACACGCCAAAGGTCGTCGGTGGCATCACGCCCAATTGCCTGAAAGTCGCGGTGGCGCTGTATCAACCGGCGATCGATACGCTGATCCCGGTGTCCTCGCCGGAAGCGGCCGAGCTCGTGAAGATCCTCGAGAATACGTTCCGCAGCGTCAACATCGGGCTCGTCAATGAAATGGCGATCGTGTGCGACAAGCTCGGTGTGGACGTGTGGGAGGTGATCGAGGCCGCGGCCACGAAGCCGTTCGGGTTCATGAAATTCACGCCGGGCCCCGGCGTGGGCGGGCACTGCATTCCGCTCGACCCGCACTACCTCGCGTGGAAGATGCGCACGCTCAACTACAAGACCCGCTTCATTGAGCTCGCCGGCGAGCTCAATGCAGAAATGCCCGAATTCTGGGTGAGCAAGGTGGTCGACGCGCTCAACGAGCAGGGCAAGGCGGTGCGTGGCAGTCGCGTACTGCTGCTCGGCGTCGCGTACAAGAAGAACATCGACGACATCCGCGAGAGCCCCGCGCTCGACGTGATCCGGCTGCTGCACCGGCGCGGCGCGCAGGTCTCCTACCACGATCCGCACGTGCCGACGCTGAAGGAAGACGGCATTTCGCTGAGCTCAGTGGCGCTGACGCCCGAAACGCTGCGCGGCGCGGACTGCGTCATGATCGTCACCGATCACGATGCAGTGGATTATCAGGCGGTGCAGCGCCACGCGCGCGCGACGGTGGACACCCGCCACGTGCTGGCGCGTGAGCGCAAGGGAGACCGGGTGTGAAGGTAGCCGTCGTCGGCACGGGATACGTCGGCCTCGTCGTGGGTGCTTGCCTCGCGGAGACGGGCAACGACGTGATTTGCGCCGACGTCGACGCTGGAAAGATCGGCTCGCTCAAGCAGAACAAGCTCCCCATCTACGAGCCTGGGCTCGAGCCCATGGTCCTGCGCAATCAGCGCGACGGACGCCTGACGTTCACGACCAACGTCGGGGAAGCGGTGGAGCGGTCGGAAGTCGTGTTTATCGCCGTGGGCACGCCGCCCGACGAAGATGGCTCAGCCGATCTGCAGCACGTGCTGGCCGTGGCGCGCACGATCGGCGACCACATGAACGCCCCCAAGCTCGTGGTCACCAAGAGCACGGTGCCCGTGGGGACGGCGGAAAAGGTTCGCGCCGAGATCGTGCAGCGGACCCGCACGCCGTTCCATGTGTGCTCCAATCCCGAGTTTCTGAAAGAAGGCGCCGCGGTCGAAGACTTCATGAAGCCCGACCGCGTGGTCGTCGGCGTGGACTCCGACGAAGCCGCGAAAGTCATCGAGGAGCTGTACGCCCCGTTCGTCCGAACCGGGAACCCGCTCATCGTCATGGATATTCCGTCGGCGGAGATGACGAAGTACGCCGCGAACGCGATGCTCGCGACGCGGATTTCGTTCATGAATCAGATCGCGCGGCTGTGCGAAGCGGTAGGCGCGAACGTGACGCACGTGCGTCGCGGCATCGGGAGCGACCGCCGGATCGGACCGGCGTTCCTCTTTCCGGGTCCCGGCTACGGGGGATCGTGTTTTCCCAAGGACGTCAAGGCGCTCATTCGAACCGCAACCGAGCGCAAAGTGCCGGTCGACATTCTCGACGCAGTCGAAATGGCGAACCACGCGCAGAAGCAGCTGCTCTTCGAGAAGCTGCAGCGCCACATGGGTGATCTGAACCAGCGGACGATCGCCGTCTGGGGACTCGCGTTCAAGGCTGAGACGGATGACGTGCGCGAAAGCCCGGCGCTCGTGTTGATCGAAGCGCTGCTCTGTGCCGGAGCCAAGGTGCACGTGCACGACCCGGCCGCGATGAAATCCGCGGCGCGCCAGCTCGGCAGTCGCGTCAAGTATGCCGAGCACGCCTACGATGCGCTGGGTGGCGCCGATGGGCTGGCGATCGTCACGGAGTGGCTCGAATACCGTAACCCCGACTTCGCGCGCATCAAGGGTCTCCTCAACCGGCCGCTGATCGTGGACGGACGGAATCTCTACGATCCGGTCAAGCTGGGCCGGCTCGGGTTTACCTACGACAGCATCGGCCGGCAGCTCGGATGCGCATCCTCGTAACCGGCGCCGGCGGGTTCCTCGGGTCCCACCTCTGCGACCGGTTGCTCGCGGCGGGTCACACCGTCGTGGGCATGGACAATTTCCTCACGGGGACCCCCGCGAACGTCGCGCACCTCGAAGGCAACGCCCGCTTCAAGGTCCTGCGCCACGACGTCTCGATGTTCATCGATCTCCCCGGGCCGTTGGACGGCGTCCTCCACTTTGCGAGTCCGGCGAGTCCGATCGACTATCTCGAGCACCCCATCCCCACGCTCAAGGTCGGCGCGCTCGGCACGCACAACAGCCTCGGCCTCGCCCTGGCGAAGCAGGCGCGGTTTCTGCTGGCCTCGACATCGGAAGTGTATGGCGACCCGCTGGTGCATCCGCAGCCGGAGTCGTACTGGGGGAACGTGAATCCCGTGGGCCCACGCGGCGTCTACGACGAGGCGAAGCGCTTTGCCGAAGCGATGACGATGGCGTATCACCGGTATCACGGGCTCGATACGCGCATCGTGCGCATCTTCAACACCTACGGACCGCGGATGCGACCCAACGACGGCCGCGTCGTCTCGAACTTCATCGTGCAGGCGCTGCGGGGCGAGCCGATGACCGTCTACGGCGACGGCTCGCAAACCCGCTCGTTCTGTTATGTGGACGACTTGATCGACGGCATCGTTCGGCTGTTCGAGCGGGGCACGCCCGAGCCGACCAACATCGGCAATCCGCACGAATTCACCGTGCGACAGCTCGCCGCGCGCGTGCTCGCATTGACGGGCAGCAAGAGCACGATTGTCGAGCGGCCGCTGCCCGTGGACGATCCGCAGGTGCGCCAGCCCGACATCACGCGTGCCCGCGAGACCCTTGGGTGGGAGCCGAAGGTCTCGCTCGACGAAGGGCTGCGCCGGACGATCGAGTACTTCAGGAGCGTCGTGGCGCGTGAGAGCGTCGCCGCGAAGTGACGCAGCGCGTTCTCGTCACCGGCGCGGCCGGGTTTATCGGTTCCCACCTGAGCGAAGCGTTGATCCGGCGCGGTTACGAAGTGGCCGGCGTCGACAACTTCGATCCGTTCTACGCGCGTGAGGTGAAAGAGCGCAACCTCGCGGACCTGCTGCAGCGTCCCGAATTTCGGTTCGTCGAGGCGGATGTGGCGCGCGATCCGGTGCCCCTGGACGGGGTCCAGGCCGTCATTCACCTCGCGGCGAAACCCGGCGTGCGCCCGTCGCTCGAGGATCCCGGCTCGTACATGGAAGCGAACGTCACGGCGACGGCACGCCTGATCGATGCGGCACGGCGCGTGGGTTTGAGCCGCATCGTCTTCGGCTCTTCGTCGTCGGTGTACGGCAACGCGACGCCGGCGCCATTTGCGGAGGACAAGCCCGCCGTCTCGCCCATCTCGCCGTATGCGGCCAGTAAGCGGGCGGGGGAGCTGCTCGCGCACGCGTTTGCCCACCTGTATCCGCTGAAGATCATCTGCCTGCGGTTCTTCACCGTGTACGGCCCGCGGCAACGGCCCGACCTCGCGATCCACAAGTTCACGGATCTGATCGCCCGCGAGCGGCCGGTGCGCATGCACGGGGATGGGTCGAGCGAGCGGGACTATACCTATATTACCGACTGCCTGGACGGCGTGTTGGCGGCGCTGGACTGGACGGCGGCGGCCGCCCCCGGGACGATGGAGACGGTCAACCTGGGTGGGGGCGAGCGCGTGCGCCTCGACCGGTTGATCGCCCTGATCGCCGCGGCACTGGGTCGGGAAGCACGCATCGAGCGCTATCCCGATCAACCGGGCGACGTGCGGCTGACGGACGCTGATCTGGCGCACGCGGGCCGCGTGCTGGGCTTCAAGCCGCGCGTCGGGATCGAGGAAGGGATTCGCAAGTTCGTAGACTGGTACGAGGAGATCCATGGACGTCAGTCCCGAGCGTCTGGTCGAGCAAGCTAACGAGCGCTTTCAGCTGCAGGACTATTACGGCGCGATTCACCTTCTCGAGGAGGTCATCGCGACGGGCCGCGCGTTTGCCGACGCCCATCATCTTCTGGGACTCTCGTACTCCCTCGCCGGGCAGCCCGAGAAGGCGTTGGAGCAGCTCGATCGCGCGCTGGCGCTGAATCCCAACTACATCGAGGCGTTGATTCACCGCGCGCTGGTGTTGAACGAGCTGGGCCGCGAGGAAGAGGCGAACGCGGTGCTGCGCCGCGCCCGGCAGGTCACCTCGGAGCGGCGCGGCGGCTTTCATGGCCACGTGGCGGCGAAGCTCGCCAACCAGCATGCGGCGCTCGGCCAGGCATATCTCGAGGCCGGCGGTTTGAACGAAGCCATCGCGCAATACGAAGCGGCGCTCACGCTGGGGCCCGCCTTTCACGACCTGCGCTACAAGCTGGGACGCCTCCTGCTCGAGGCGGGGCGCGCGCTGGATGCGCACGAGCATTTCCAAATCATCGTGCGCGAGCGACCCTCGTTCCTCGATGCTGCGGCGATGCTCGGGCTGGCGAGCTATCTCGCGGGCGACGGGCTGGCGGCGCGCGCGGTGTGGGAGGAGTTGCGCGCGCGGCGGCCCGAGGATCCGCGCGTCGAAGCGTACCTGGCGCTGTTGTCGCGCTCCGACGTCACGCCGGTTTCCGCGGGCGCAAGCGCCGAGCCCAACGACGAGCAAGACGCTTCCCCGCCGCAGCGAAAGAAGAAAAAGAAGTGAGACGATTCACGCCTGTCCTGCTGCTCGTTGCGCTGGCCTGCACCCGTTCCGCCGCGAATCATGAAGAGCTCGGCGATCGCGCGTATGCCGCGGGATCGTATGCCGATGCGCTTGCGGAATATCAGTTGGGCCGGAAGGCAAACGTCGGCAGCGCCGACCTGTTGGCCAAGGTTGGAGCGGCCGCGATGCACGCCGAGGATTACGAGCTGGCGGCGGAATCCTACCGTGCGCTCGCCAAACGCGATCGCTCGCGGGCCGAAGAAGCGGCCGACGGCCTGGATCGCGTGGCGCGTGCCGCGCTGGCCGCCAACGATCGCACCGCCCTCGCCAGCGCCCTGACCGGTCTGCGCGACGTCGCCCCGCGCCGCCCGCTGGGCCGCTACGTCGTGCTGGCTGCCCTCGACGCCGTTGACCGCGGCGACACCGCCGAGGCGCGCGCCCTGTTGCCGGTTGCAGCGGCGTCGGCGGTCGACGCGGCCCGGGCGGACTCGCTACTGTTCGTGTACGGGATGACGCTCGTGCGGGTCAGAGAGTGTAGTACCGCGGTGCGAGTGTTCGAAGGCGTCATCCGGCGTCAGCGGGCCGCCGCGGTGGTTGAATCCGCGCGCGAGGGCTTAGGGTTGTGCGCCCTGGTCGAAGGACAGATCGCGCTCGAGCAGGGACATCCCGCCGATGCGGAAGCGTGGTTCCGACGCGCCACGGCGCCGGGCGCCTCTCCCGATGTCGTCCGGGGCGCGTTCCTGGGTCTCGGCGACGTGCGGCTCGCGCAGGGGGATATCGCGGGCGCGATGGAGAGCTACCAGCAGGCGCTCGCGGGCGGGACGCCGGGCGATACCATTTCGCAGCGGGCGCAGGAAAAGCTCAACGCATTGGGAAAGGCTGAACCGGAATGAGGATGCAGCGGACGATCGGTGTGCTGACGCTGGGCATCGCGCTGAGTGGCCTGCTGGCGTGCCACCACGGCCCGCGTCTGGCGCCGGTCGTGGCCCCCAATGTGCAGCTCGCAAACGCCCTGGAGCTGTTTCACCATGGCGACTTTCGCCGCGCCCAGGCGCTTCTGCAGCGGCTGACGTTCGATCTTGAGCCGGGCGACCCCAACCTCCCGCAGATCCGCTACTACATGGCCGAGTGCTCGTTCCAGATGGGCGACTACGTGCAGGCCGCCAGCGACTTCCGCAAGGTGTCCGACGAGTTCTCAACGACGGAGTATGCGCCGCTGGCGCTGCTCCGGGCAGGCGACGCGAATCTGCGGCTGTGGCGCCGCCCCGAGCTCGATCCGGCGTACGGAGAGACGGCGCTCGCGATTTATCAGGAGCTGGCCGGGCGGTTCCCCGACAGTGACGCCGCCACCCGCGCGCGCCCGCACGTGAAGCGCCTCGAGAATCAGTTTGCCGAGAAGACGTACAAGACGGGCATCTTCTATCTGCGGCGCAAAGCGTTCGATTCCGCGATCATCTATTTCAAGGACGTGATCGCGAATTATCCCAATTCGGCGCGTGCGCCCGACGCGTTGCTGCGTTTGGTCGACAGCTATCGCGCTATCAAGTACACGCAGGAGCTGGACGAGACGTGCGAGCACCTGCGGCGCTTCTATCCCAACGCCAAGGGCATCGACCGGAGCTGCCCCGCCGTCGCCGACTCCAGCGCGAGACCCTCCACGCCGTCGACGCCCGCGCATCGCTGACCGGCGTGGACGGCGGGGGCGGCCGGGGGGGCGGGGGAGGCCCGGCGCTGTTGGGGGGCTCGTTTGACCCCGTGCATGTCGCACATCTGATTGTGGCGGAAGCGGCGGCGGACGCCCTGGGTATGGCCGTACGTTTCCTCCCCGCGCGCGAGCAGCCGTTCAAGCGCGCCGCCCACCTGGCCACTCCCGAGCAGCGAGCCGAAATGCTGGAACTGGCCGTCGCCGGGAATCCCCGCCTGGGGGTGGAACGCATCGAGCTGGGGCTGCCGACACCTTCGTACACGGTGCGGACGCTCCGCGCAATGAGCGAGGCTGGGCACGGGAACCGTTTCACGTTATTGCTGGGGGCGGATGCCGCTCGCGATCTTGCGGATTGGTGGGAAGTCGAAGCGCTTCCGGCACTTGCCGATGTCGTTGTCTTCGCTCGCCCAGGGGCGAGCGTGGCGCGCCATCCCCTGATTACCCGGGTCATTCCGGTTCCCTCGATCGACTTGTCCGCGACGAACGTGCGCGCGCGCGTCAAACAGGGACGTTCCATTCGATATTTAGTGCCCGACTCGGTGCGCGAGTATATCGAGACGCACCGGCTGTATCGCTAGAGGTGTAATGGCCAATCGCTGGTTTACGACAATCTTTGGGACGCGGTTCAACCGCGAGTTGAAGCGCATCCAGCCGATCGTGGATGCGATTCACGAGCACGAAGCGCGTCTCAAGGAAGCCACCGACGTCGAGCTGCAGGCGCAGACCGGCAAGTTCCGCGAGACGATCGCGCAGCGGACCGGCGCGCTGCAGGCCGAGGTCGAGCGCCTCAAGCTGGCCAAGCACGATTGTCCCGATCCCACGGAGCGGGCGAACCTCGGCGATCAGCTGAGAAAAGCCGAGCAGTCCTTCGTGGGTGAGCTGCAGCGCACGCTGGACGACTTGCTGCCCGAAGCGTTCGCGACGGTGCGGGAGGCGTCGCGGCGGCTGCTGGGCAGCGACGTCGTGGTCACGGCACACACGCTGCAATGGGACATGGTGCCCTATGATGTCCAGCTCATCGGCGGGATCGTGCTCCACCAGGGCAAAATCGCGGAAATGGCGACCGGTGAAGGAAAGACGCTGGTCGCGACCCTCCCGCTCTATCTGAACGCGCTTGCCGGCCGGGGTGCGCATCTCGTCACCGTCAACAACTACCTGGCGCGCCGGGACTCACAGTGGATGGGCCACCTCTTCACGTGGCTTGGCGTGACGATCGGATGCATCGACGACACCCAGCCCGGGACGCCGGAACGCCGCGCCGCCTACCAGTGCGACATCACCTACGGCACGAACAACGAGTTCGGGTTCGACTACCTGCGCGACAACATGGTCGGCAGCCTCGAGCAGCGCGTGCAGCGCGGGCACGTCTACGCGATCATCGACGAAGTCGACTCGATCCTGATCGACGAGGCGCGGACCCCACTCATCATCTCCGGTGCCGTCGGCACCGAGTCCGACGAGAAGTATGCGCAGTACAACGCACAGGTCGTGCAGTTGGTCCGCAGGCAGACGGCGATCGCCAACGACCTGATCGCGAAAGCTGAGCCGCTGCTGGCGAATTCGGATACGACCTACGAAGGCGCCAAACTCCTGTACAAGGCGCAGCTCGGCATGCCGAAGAACAAGAAGCTGCTCAAGCTGCTCAACGAGCAGGGTGTCAAACAGCAGGTGCAGCGGGTCGAGCTGGACCGGCTCGCCGACCGGAAATTGCCCGCGCGCGATCAGAAGATGCGCGACATCGAGGACGATCTCTACTTCGTCATGGACGAGCGCGGCCGTTCCGTGCACCTGACGGACAAGGGCGTGGAGACGATGTCGCCGCAGGACCCCACGCTCTTCGTCGTGCCCGACATCTCCCACGCGGTCCACGAGCTCGAACATGACACCGAGCTCTCGCCCGCCGAGAAGATCGAGCGGCGCCGGGTGGTGGAGTCGGAGTACGCGGCCAAGAGCGAGACGCTGCACATCATCCACAAGCTGTTGCAGGCACACGCGCTCTATGAGAAAGACGTCGAGTACGTCGTCCAGGATGGCCAGGTGTTCATCGTGGACGAGTTCACCGGCCGGCTGATGCACGGGCGGCGGTGGTCGGACGGCCTGCATCAGGCGGTCGAGGCGAAGGAAGGCGTGGCGGTGCGGGAAGAGTCCCAGACGCTCGCGACCATCACGATTCAGAACTACTTCCGCATGTACGAGAAGCTCGCCGGCATGACGGGCACCGCCGAGACCGAAGAGACGGAGTTTCATCAGATCTACAAGCTCGAGGTCGTCGTCATCCCCACGAACCGGCCAGTGCGGCGCGTGGACAAGCATGACCTGGTCTACAAGACGCGCAAAGAGAAGTACGACGCGATCATGGAGGAGATCGAACGCCAGCATAAGCGCGGGCTGCCGATCTTGGTGGGCACGACCAATGTCGAGGTCTCCGAGACGCTCGCGCGGTTGCTCAAGCGGCGCGGGCTCAAGCACGAAGTGCTGAACGCCAAGTATCACCAGCGCGAAGCCGAGATTGTCGCGCAAGCGGGGCAGCCCGGCTCGATCACGATCGCGACGAACATGGCCGGCCGCGGGACCGACATCAAACTCGGCCCGGGGGTGAAAAAGTGTCAGGTGTGTGGCATCAAGGCGCGCGAAGCGCCGTTCGGCCAGAAGATCGAGCCCCCCGATCTCACGCCTGAGCAGATCAAGGAGCTCAAGTGTAACGAGGATCCGCCCTGCGGTCTGGTGATCATCGGCACCGAGCGGCACGAGGCGCGGCGCATCGATCGGCAGCTGCGCGGTCGTTCGGGTCGTCAGGGCGATCCGGGCCAGAGCATCTTTTATCTCTCGCTCGAAGATGACCTGATGCGGCTCTTCGGTTCCGACCGGATCGCGCGCATCATGGATCGCACCGGCTCCGAAGAAGGCGAGGTCATCACCCATCCCTGGGTGACCGCCGCGATCGGCCAGGCGCAAAAGCGCGTCGAGCTCCAGAACTTCCAGGCCCGCAAGAAGCTGCTGCAGTTTGACGACGTGATGAACAAGCAGCGCGAAGTCATCTACTCGCAGCGCCTGTACGCCCTCGAGGGCGGCGAGGAGCTCAAAGCCGAGGCGCAGCGCATGATCGACGACGCGGTCGAGCGGCTCGCCGATAGCCTGATCGTCGATTACGACGATCCGGCGCAGTGGGACCGCGCGCTCATCGACACGGAGTTCCTGCAGAAATTCCTGATTTCCGTGCCCGGAGTCACCGATCCCGCCGTGATCAGAACTCGCGAGGAGCTCGTGCGCGCCGCGCAGCAGGCGGGACGCGACGCGTTCCAGAAAAAGCTCGATTACCTCCGCGACGTCGAGGTGAAGGTCGGGGCGGTCAACCTCTCTGAGCAGGCGCTGTCCCACGTGACGCTTGGCGTGATCGACGAGAAGTGGAAAGACCACCTCTACGATCTCGATCAGCTACGCGAGGGGATCTACTATCGCGCCTGGGGTCAGAAGGATCCCCTCGTCGAGTACAAGGAAGAGGCCTACAACATGTTTGTCGGCCTGATGGACGATCTGCAGGCGACCTTCGCCGAGCGCTGGCTCAAGTTGCAGATCGAGATCGGCCCGCCGCGTGGGGGGCCCAGCCAAACGACGACCACGCCGCTCGGCGGACCGAAGAAGGCACCGCCGCCCATGGTGGCGAGCAAGCCAGCGTCCGATGGCCTGATAAGCAGCGGCGAGCCGCCCCCTCCCTCGATGCAACGCGGCAAGGGAGAAGGGGGAGGAGTGTCGGAGCCGGCGTTCGGCGCCAATCCTTACGCTGGCGTGGGCCGCAACGATCCCTGTCCGTGCGGCAGCGGCAAGAAGTTCAAGAAGTGCCACGGAGCAGCCGCGTAAAACGTAGGGGCGCAGCATGCTGCACCCCTACACATTTGGTCGTCGTCCCGCCCTGATTACTGTGTGACGACGAACTGGTAACAGCTGCTTTCCAGCACAACCGTCCCGCCGGCATCGATCAAGCGAAAATGGATGTCGAACGTCGAACCGATGGCGGTGGTGCCGAGGTTGCGGAAGAGATCTTCGCGACCGGTGCCACGCCAGTCGGTGGTGATCGCCTGCGGTGTTGTCCCTTTCCCCAGCGTCAGCCAGTTGGTTCCCGTGCAGTCATCGTTGATGGCGGCGTCCGTCGCGCGCTGTAACCGATACGTGGCGTTGGGCTCGAGGTCGCGAACCCACGTCTCGAGGTTCACGATCCGGTCGGCGTCGTTGGGTTGGCGAAATTTGACGTGGCCGAAGCCCCCGTTGCCGGTGACGTCGCGCAGGATGATCTCGTTGTTGAAGGGCGGCGTTTCAGGTCCCCAGCTGCTGGCTGACGCCGTCGCGAGCCTCGGGGCAGCCGGATCTGACTGGGCGACACACCCCGTCAGCGCGGTGGTCAGGGTGAGCAATGAAACGGCAGCGGGGATTCGCGCGATCGGCATGATCTCTCCACGGGAAGGTAGGACGGCCAGGGAAAGGCGTCGCCTCGTGGATGGGTGAGCAAAGCACGGCGTGGCACTGCAAAGGTCGCTCCGAAATCGACCGGTCGTTAGGTGCCGGACCGCGTAATTCTGGCTATGCCGAACCGACGGCATCTCCCTAGTGTTTCCCCATGCCCCTGCGCCTTTCCGAGCACCTCGTACAGGACCGGCCGCGCGAGCGCTTCTGGGCGGTTGGGCCGGGCGCGTTGACGGGGCAGGAGCTGTTGGCCATTCTCCTAGGCACAGGCACACGCGGCAGGGATGCACTGGCGGTGGCAGCAGAGGTATTGGCCCGCGGGGACGGATCGTTGCGGCGCCTGGCTACTCGGCCCTGGGCCGAGCTGGCCCGGGTGCCCGGAGTCGGCCGGGCGAAGGCGGCGCGGCTGGCGGCCGCGATCGAGCTGGGACGCCGGATTGGGGCGGAAAGCGAGCCTCCGCCTGAGCGGATTCGGGGACCCAGTGACGTCCAACGCTACTACGGGTTGCGGCTGCGTGACCTGGCGGTGGAGGAGTTTCACGTCCTCGCGCTCGGGAGTCAGAGCCAGGTTTTGGCGGACCTGCTGATTACGCGGGGCATCCTGAACAGCTCGCTGGTGCACCCGCGCGAAGTGTTTCGTGCTGCCATTGCCGAGGCGGCGGCTGGGATCATCGTGGTGCACAATCATCCGAGCGGCGATCCGACGCCCTCGGCGGACGACCGGGCGGTCACCCGGCAGCTGGTCGACGCGGGGCGCTTGTTGGATGTGCCGGTGTACGACCACGTGGTGATTGGTGGCGGCGGAGAGCGGTACGTGAGCTTTGCGGAGGCGGGATTGCTGTGACGAGCACAACGGGGACGGGGACCGGTACCCAAGGGTCTGAAGCGCCCATGCTCGCGCCGGAGCTGGCCAAGGCCGTCGCGGCGCAGCACGACCGCCTGGACCTCGACGTCCTGTCGCGCGCGTACCAGATCAGCGCGCGCGCCCACCAGGGGCAGAAGCGCCTCTCCGGCGACGACTTCGTGTCCCACAGCGTGGCCGTCGCGACCATCCTGGCCGAGCAGCAGATGGACACCACGACGATCGCGGCGGCTTTACTGCACGACGTCGTCGAGGATTCCGATATCACATTGGACATGCTGCGTCGCGACTTCGGCAACGAGGTCGCGGATCTGGTGGACGGCCTCACCAAAATCTCGACGCTCAACTTCCGATCCACCGCGGAAGAACAAGCGGAGAACTACCGCAAGCTGCTGATGTCGGTCGCGCGCGACGCGCGCGTCATCATCATCAAGCTCGCCGACCGCCTGCACAACATGCGCACGCTCGATCCCTTGCCGCCCGAGAAGCGCAAGCGCATCGCGCTCGAGACCCGGGAGCTGTACGCCCCGCTGGCGCACCGCTTTGGCATGGCGGGAGTGAAGGCGGAGCTTGAGGACTTGTCGTTCAAGTACCTCGAGCCCGACGACTACAAGCAGTTGGCGCGCCAGGTGAAGGCGCGCCGCGTGGAGCGTGACCGTACCATCGAGCGCATGCGGGCGCCGCTGTCCGAAGAATTGCGCCGCTCGGGGATTGTCGGCTGGGAGATCGTCGGCCGGCCCAAGAACCTCTGGTCCATCTTCAAGAAGATGAAGAAGCGCGGCAAGCCGTTCGAGGAAATCTATGATCTGCTCGCGGTCCGCGTGCTGGTGAACACGATCACGGACTGCTACCACGTGCTCGGTATCATCCATCACACCTGGACGCCGTTGCAGGAGCGGATCAAGGATTATATCGCGAGTCCCAAGTCCAACGGCTATCAGTCGCTTCATACCACGGTGTTTGGCCCGGGCGGCCAGCTCTACGAAATCCAGATCCGGACGCGCGACATGCATCGCACGGCCGAATATGGTATCGCAGCGCATTGGCTCTATAAGGAGAACGGCAAAACCGCCGACGAGCTGGATCATCACCTGTCGTGGTTCCGGCAGCTGATCGAGCTGCAGCAGGACGCGCACAGTCCGGAAGAGTTCCTCGAGTTCCTCAAGATCGACTTGTACCAGGACGAAATCTTCGTCTTCACGCCCAAGGGGGACGTCAAGCGCCTGCCCAAGGGCGCGACGCCGATTGACTTCGCGTTCATGGTGCACACGGAAGTGGGCCAGCACTGCAACGGCGCGCGCGTGAACGGCCGGATCTCGCCGCTCCATCGGCCGCTCCGCAACGGCGATACGATCGAGGTGCTCACCAGCGCGCAGGCGAAGCCGTCCCGGGATTGGCTGGCGCACGTCCAGACGGGCCGGGCGCGGCAGAAAATCCGCCAGTGGATCAAACAGGAAGAGCAGGAACGGAGCGTCACACTCGGGCGTGAAATCCTCGCGCGCGAAGTGCGCCGCCGCCGGCTCGATCCGCCGACGGCGGACCAGCTCGCCCAGGCCGCCTCGGCCCTCTCGCTCGGCGTCCCCGAGCAAGTGGAAGCGTCCATCGGCCGCGGGGACATCCAGCTCGGGCAGGTTCTGAAAGCGCTGTATCCGGACCTGCCGCCCGAAGACCAACAGGCGCCCAAGTCGACCGCCTTCGGTCGCGTCATCGAACGGCTCCGCCTGGGCCGCGGCATCAAGATCCATGGGGTCGAAGGGTTGATGGTGCGCTATGCCCAATGCTGCCAGCCCGTGCCCGGGGATCCGGTGGTCGGCTATGTCACGCAGGGGCGCGGTATCTCGATTCACCGGCACGATTGCCCGAACCTCCTCACGCTCTCCGGCGACGAGGACCGGCGCGTGGAGATCGACTGGCGGGAGGTCGAGGGGGAAACCTTCGTCGTTCGGCTGGCGGTCAGCGGGGAGGACCGCCGCGGCCTGTATGCCGACATCTGTGAGGCGATCAGCGGTACGGGGACGAACATCCGCAGCGCCGAGCTGGCGTCCAAGGACGGCGTCGTGTTCGGGTCGGTGCTGGTCGAAGTCGAAAACCAGACCCATCTCCAGAAGGTCATGAAGGCGGTCCGGAAGGTGAAGGGTGTGACCGAGATTGCGCGCCGGGATTCGAGCGGCCCCGCCGAAGTCGTCGTCGGTTAGCTTTCCCTCGTATGCCGTTTGAGCTGGGTAATGCGCCGCCCCCCGCGGGGGATCAACCCCGCGCGATTCGCGAGCTGACCGCCGGGTTGCGTCGCGGCGACAAGTACCAGACGTTGCTCGGCGTCACCGGATCGGGCAAGACGATGACGATGGCGCACGTCGTGGCGGATTTCGCCAAGCCGACGCTCGTGCTGTCGCACAACAAGACCCTCGCCGCGCAGCTCTACGGTGAGCTGAAGGCGTTCTTCCCATCCAATGCGGTCGAATTCTTCATCTCCTACTACGACTACTATCAGCCCGAAGCGTACGTACCGTCCACCGATACCTACATCGCCAAGGATTCGTCGATCAATGACGATATCGAGCGCCTGCGCCTCCGCGCGACGTCGAGCCTGATGGAGCGTGACGACGTCATCATCGTCGCCAGTGTGTCGGCCATCTACGGGTTGGGCGATCCCGAGCTGTATCGCGAGCTGCTCGTGACGGCGCACAAGGGCGAAACGCGCGGCCGCGACGCGCTACTCGCCGACCTCGTCGCCGTGCAGTACCAGCGCAACGACATCGGGTTCGAGCGCGGCACGTTCCGCGTGCGCGGCGATACCGTGGAAGTCTTCCCGGCGTATGACGAGCAGGCCGTGCGGATCGAATTCTGGGGCGATGCAATCGAGCGCATCGCGAAGATCGATCCCCTGACCGGCAACGTCATCAAACCGATGGATCGCTCGGCGATCTATCCGGCCACGCACTTCGTCACGCAGCGCGCCACCATCGAGCGCGCGGTCGGGCGCATTCGCACCGAGCTGGCGGAGCGCCTCGCGGAGCTCCGCGCTCAGAACAAGCTGCTCGAAGCGCAGCGCCTCGAGTCCCGCACCCACTACGATATCGACATGCTGATGGAGGTGGGGCGGTGCGCCGGCATCGAGAACTACTCGCGGCTGTTCAGCGGCCGCCAGCCGGGTGAGCGGCCCGCGTGCCTGCTCGACTATTTCCCGAAGGACTATCTGTGCGTCATCGACGAGTCGCACCAGACGTTGCCGCAGCTCGGCGCGATGTACGAAGGCGACCGGTCGCGCAAGCAGACGCTGGTCGACTACGGCTTCCGGTTGCCTTCGGCGCTCGACAACCGCCCGCTGCGTTTCGATGAGTTCATGGGCCTCGTGCCGCGCATGGTCTTCGTCTCGGCGACACCGGGCGAGGACGAGCTCCGGCTGTCGGGTGGCGTGATCGTGGAGCAGATCATCCGGCCGACGGGCCTCGTCGATCCTGACGTCGAGATTCGCCCCGTGGCCGGACAGGTAGACGACCTGCTCAGCGAGATCCGGTTGCGGGAAAAAAAGAACGAGCGCGTGCTGGTCACGACGCTGACCAAGCGCATGGCCGAAGATCTGACCGACTATTTGCAGCAACACGGCGTACGCGTGCGCTACCTGCACTCCGAAATCGATGCCATCGAGCGCGTCGAAATCATTCGAGGGCTTCGGCTCGGTGAGTTCGATGTCCTAGTGGGAATTAACCTGCTGCGCGAGGGCTTGGACCTGCCGGAGGTCTCGCTCGTGGCTGTGCTCGATGCGGACCAGGAGGGCTTCTTGAGGTCCGATCGGTCGCTGATCCAGACCGTGGGACGCGCGGCGCGTCACCTCAGCGGCAAAGCCATCCTCTATGCGGATCACAAGACCGGCTCTATGGAACGGGCGCTGAAAGAGATGGACCGCCGTCGCGCGACACAGCTCTCTTACAACATCGAGCACGGCATCACCCCGCGGTCGATCGTGAAGTCGGTCGGCGATATTCGTTTCGTCACCCGGGTCGCCGACGCACGGGTCGCGAAGCCGGGCGCAGGGGCTATCCGGCGGCCCGCGGACGCCGCCGAGCGAGAGACCCTCATTCGCATGCTGGAGCAACAGATGCAGGCCGCTGCCGAGGAGCTCGATTTCGAGCTGGCAGCGGTGCTGCGCGATCAACTCCTCGAGCTCAAGGCCGCCGGTCCACCTCCGTCTCCCGATGCGCCTGTCCGCGAGCGAGCTCAGCCGGTTCGGTGAGGAGCTTGGCCGCACGCTTCAGGCACCGGCTGTAATCGGGCTGTCGGGCGAGCTCGGTACCGGCAAGACCACCCTCATTCAGGCGATGTGCCGGGGCCTCGGTGCGAAGGCCCGCGCTACCAGCCCGACCTACGCGCTCGTCCATCACTACGACGCCGGTCCAACGCCGGTCTATCATGTGGACTGCTACCGCCTGCGTCATCCCGACGAGGCTCGTGACCTCGGCTTCGACGACATGATGCGGGAGCACGCGATCGTTTTGATCGAATGGCCCGAGCGCGCCGGTGCGTGGGCACCGCCGCTCGACCGGCACTTCCAGTTGTCGTATGACGACGACCCGGGCCGCAGGGTCGTGAAAGAGCTGGCGCACGCATGAGCGCGCTCTGGCTCGCGATCGACACCGCGACGGACGTCGCGAGTGTGGCGATCGGAACGGCGGCGCAGATGTTGGCGGCGCGCGCATTGCGCGGCGCTCGCCAGCACGCCGCGCAGATCCTCCCACTCATTCAACAGGTGCTCGTAGCGGCGCGAACGCGACTCGACGAGGTTGGCGGAATCGTCGTCGGGGATGGTCCGGGGAGCTTTACGGGCGTGCGCATGGGGTGGGCCGCGGCGAAGGGTCTCGCGCACGAACGTGAGCTCCCGGTGGTGGCCGTGCCGTCACTGCTCGGGACGGCGCACGCGGCTGCAGGAGCCGGAGTCGTGGCCGCGTGCTATGACGCCTTGAGAGGTCAAGTGTTTGGCGCGATCTACGCGTTCCATTCCGGTTCTGTGGAAACGGTTGTCGCACCGGGCGTGTTCACCATCGCCAGCCTCGCACATGCCACGACGGTGACGCCGGTGGTGGCGGCCGGCGACGGAGCGGAGCGATATCGGGACGAGATCGTGAGCTGGATCGGACGGCCGCCCGTGGCGTCGCAGACGTTGCCTCCCATCGCCGGGTCATTGCTCGTATTGGCCCCACTGGCCGGCTATGCGGCGACGGGTGAGCCTACCTACGGGCGCCCCGCCGAAGCACAGGTGAAATGGGAGACGAGCCACGGCCGCCCCCTTCCAAATCCGTCCCGCTAAACTCTCCGACATCGCCGCCGTCCACGCGATCGAGCAAGCGGTCTTTGCCGATCCGTGGTCCACACAGGATTTCCGCGACTGTGTCGCGTCAGATGCGATTTTTCTGGTTGCGGAAAGTGCGGAGCAGGTCGCCGGCTACGTGGTTGCGATCGACGCGGCAGACGAAGGTGAGATCCTGAATCTGGCGGTCGCACCGGACGGCCGTCGTCGCGGGTTGGGACACGCGTTGGTGCGCCGCGTCCTCGAGGGTCTTACGAGTCGCGGCGCCCAGGCGATCTACCTCGAGGTTCGCGAATCCAACGCCTCGGCTCGGCGCTTGTATGCCGGGCACGGGTTCCGAGAGGTCGGTCGCCGGAAGCAGTACTATCGGCGGCCGGTCGAGGACGCGATCGTGCTCAGACTTGATGCATAACTTTGATACAAGTGGCGTATCTTTGGTTGACAGAATGACTTGCGATTTATATAGTGTTGGGCACCCTTGGCCCACTCGCCGCAATATCGTCGGAGGTTGTTGTGAGCCGCAGTCTCAATAAGGTCATTCTGATCGGGAATCTGGGTGCTGATCCCGAGGTGCGCAGTACCAATAACGGCTCCCGTGTGGCAACCCTGTCCGTCGCCACCAGCCGGCAGTGGACCGGCAGTGGCGGGGAAAAGCAGGAAAAGACGGACTGGCATCGGGTTATCTGCTGGAACAATAAGACCGGGTCTGGCTTGGCCGACGTCTGCGAAAAGTATCTGAAGAAGGGCGACAAGGTCTATGTCGAGGGCCGGATCGAGTACCGGACGTGGGAAGATCGTGAAAAACAGACGCGCTACGTCACCGAGATTATCGCGCGCGAGTTGATCATGTTGGGCTCGAGAGGCGGCGCCGCTGCGGTGGGAGCGGGAGCCGCAAAGGGGGCCGCAGAAGCTGGCGGCAAAGCCCCAGAATCGCTCGACGCGTTCCCGGAGGCGCTGGATGAGGAGGACGACGATCTGCCGTTCTAGCCACGCGGTAGTATTGGCCCTGGCGGCGTTGCCGCTCCTGTGGCGCGTTCTGCCGGCGCAGGACACCACGAAAGCGGTTCAACAACAGGACACGACGCAAGCGGCCGCCGCTGTCCAGGGACAGGTCCCCTCCAGTCACACGGTCGTGCGCGGTGAGACGCTCTGGTCCATCGCCCAAACGTATTTCAATGATCCGCTGCTGTGGCCGGAAATTTACCGTCTCAACACCGCCGTGATTGAAGACCCGCACTGGATCTATCCGGGTGAGGTCTTGAATCTTTCGGACGTGGTGACCGTGGCCCAGGGCGACACGGTGTCGGTTCGGCCAGACACGACGTCTGCCGCTGCGGACACGATCGCCGTAGTGCCGAGCGATACGACGACCGCGGCGATGGACACGATGCCTGCGGATACCACGCAGATCGTCGAGCCGCTGCCACCGAGGGTGGTGGAAAGCAACGAGACGATCTTCGATCGCCGCCGCACGAATCAGCAGGTCGTGCAGGACGTGCTGCGGGCCTACGTCCATCAACCGTACCGTCCAGTGCGCGCGGGCGAGTTCTACGCGGCGGGCTTCCTGAGCGAGGCCGAGCGCTTGCCGTGGGGCCAGGTGATCGGAGCGACTGCAGTCCCGGCGATCCATCGCCTGTCGGAACGCACGTCCGCGACGGAGTTCGCGGAGATCGCCATCAAGCCACCACGGAACGCGTCGTACCATGTCGGTGATTCGCTGTTGCTGGCACGACTCGATCCGGGGCTCGAGTTCGGCAACTGGGGCGATATCGTCTATCCGATCGGCATCGCGCGCGTGACCTCCATCGAGCAGACTCAAGTGCTCGGGGAAGTCGTCGCGCAGTTCGCGCGCATCCACGAGGGACATGTCGCCATGCCCCTCGAGCCGTTCCGCGATCCAGGGCAGGTTCGTCCGACCCCGGTGGCGAAAGGGCTCACCGGCAAGCTGCTTGGGCCGCGCGATTCCCATGCGATCGCTGGGGCGCAACAGTTCTACTTCATCGACAAGGGTCGTCGCGACGGCGTGACCATCGGTGATATTTTTGAGGTGTACAAGCCGGCGCAGGGCTTTGCGGGCGCGGCGTCGGAGGAGGTGCGCGCGGTGATGATGATCGTGCACACGCGCGAGCGCTCTGCCACCGGGCTGTTGCTACAGATCAGCAATCCCGCACTGGACCAGGGGCTCCCAGTACGACTGGTCAAAAAGATGCCATCCTGACGGGCGGCCGGGTCCCACCTCGTGGGCCCGGCCCGTATTTCCCGTGATCGTCACCCTGCATCTCATTGTTCTGGCGCTGTACGGATTGGCGACGGCGCTGATCCTGACTCCCTTCACGCGGCTGCGCACGGGGCCCTCCGCGCTGCCCCCGCACGCCCCGCCCCGGCCCCTACGGGCATTGGCGGTCGCCGTCCCCTGCGCGGGCGCGGCCGTGCATGTCGTGGCGATCTCGCAGCTCACCCTC
Source organism: Gemmatimonadota bacterium (assembly GCA_046728135.1). Classification (GTDB taxonomy): domain Bacteria; phylum Gemmatimonadota; class Gemmatimonadetes; order Gemmatimonadales; family GWC2-71-9; genus 20CM-2-65-7. The sequence goes on from JBKPDZ010000060.1 coordinate 36,228, forward strand.
GTCGGTCTCGGGCCCGCGCTTTCAATGCTGGCCCTCTGTCTCGTCTTGTTACAGCTCGCGAGCGAACGGCTGCTGCGCGGGTCGGCAGTCTCTTTCTTCACCGCGCCGTTGGCGACCGGTCTGGTGGGACTCGCACTCCTCAGCGGCTTGACGCCCAATGCTGAGGCGATTGGCGCCCGCAACATCTGGTTTGTTTTGCACGTCGCGCTCAGCGTGCTGGGACTCGCCCTGATGGCGCTCGCGTTCATCGCCGCCGCGCTCTATCTCCTCCAGTTCCGGGAGCTCAAGGCCCGTCGGTTCGGCCAGGTCTTCCAGCTCTTCCCGCCGCTCGAACGGCTCGACCAGCTCAATCGGTTCGCGCTGGTCGCAGGGTTCCCGGCGCTGACATTGGGCGTGCTGCTGGCGCTGGGGTACGGCGCGCAGTTTTCGGGGGGCTTGCACGTCGCCAAGGCGCAGGTCGTCTGGGGCATCTTCACCTGGGTGGTACTCGGATGGGCTGTCTGGGTCCGCGTCGTGCGCCATTGGGCGGGCCGGCGCGCCGCCCTCGCCAGCATCGCGGGCTTTGGCGCGGTGTTGCTGGTCTACGTGGCGCTGAAGCTGACCCAGCCGGGTGCCGAACGGTTCCTGTGACGAGTCACATGGACATGGGTATCAAGGTGGTAGGCGTGAATCACCGCACTGCGCCACTCGACGTGCGCGAGCGCTTCGCGCATGGCGCCCACGAAGTGCCGCGCGCGCTGGCCCGCGTCATGGCCGCCGGCGCCAGCGGCGGGGTGCTGCTGTCCACTTGCAATCGGACGGAGTTTTATCTGGTAGCGGGCGACGAGCCCGCGCTCGAGACGGTGTGGTCGTTGCTCGGCGAGCGGCTTCCGGTGCCACCTGCCGGCGGTGCGCGCGAGTACGGCTATATCGCGCGGGATCGCGAAGCCGTGCGCCACCTCTACCGCGTTTCCGCCGGACTCGACTCCATGATTCTCGGCGAATCGCAGATTCAGGGCCAGGTTCGCGAAGCCTGGGAGGCGTCGCGCGCGCAGGCCGGGCCCGTGCTCCATCGCCTGTTTCAGACGGCGTTGCATGTGGGCTCACGGGTTCGCACCGAGACGGGCCTCGGGATGGGGACCGCCTCGGCGGCCTCGGCAGGCGTCGCCGTCGCGGGCAAGATCTTCGGCGACCTCGCCGGCCGCAGCGCGCTCATCCTCGGCGCCGGGGATATGGCCGAGCTGGCTGCGACGTGTCTCACCGATCAAGGCGTCCAGATCACGCTGGTGGCGAACCGGACGCAAGAGCGGGCCCGCGCCATAGCGGAGCGGCTCGGCGCCCGGGCGGTGTCGCTCGATGAGGCCTGGCCACAGTTCGCGACGACGGACATTGCGCTTTGCTCGACCGCCGCTCCGCACGCGGTCGTGACCTGGGAGCGCGTCGGGTCAGTGATCGGCGCGCGCAACGGCAGGCCGCTCTGCATTCTCGATCTCGCCGTGCCGCGCGATGTCGATCCGGCGCTCGCCCAACTCGAGAACGTGTTCCTGTATGACGTCGACGACTTGCAGACGGTGGCCGCGCAAGCCACCGCCCGCCGCCGCGACGAGATTCCCGCTGCCGAGCGAATCGTCGAAGAGGAAACGGATCTGTTCTGGGCATGGTACGGCGGCCTGGGCGTCGTTCCCGCGATCAAAGAACTCCGGCAGCGCATGGACGACTTGCGTGCCGCCGAGCTCGACCGGGCCCTCCGCCATCTGGGGCACCTCAGCCCGGAGGATCGGGCCCGCGTCGCACAGTTCAGCGAGACATTGCTCAACAAGTTCCTGCACCAGCCGACCATCGCGCTCAAGACCGCAGCGGAAGCAGGCCACGGCTACGGGCTGCTGGAAGCCGTGCGCCGGCTGTTCGGGATGGAGCCACCCGCGTGACATCACGGATCCTCGTCACGGGCGGCGCGGGCTACATCGGCAGTGTCATCGTAGATCAGCTCCTCGACCGAGGGTATGCGGTGGTGGTCCTCGACGACCTGAGCACCGGCCACCGCCAGGCGGTGGCTCGGGGGGCCAGCCTCGTGCAGGGAAATGTCGGAAATCGCGAGCTGGTCCAGGCGGTGCTCGAGCAGGAGCGCGTCGAGGCCATTGTCCACCTCGCCGCCTTCGCCCTGGTGTCGGAGTCGGTTGCGCAGCCCCAGAAGTATGTGACCAACAATGTGACCGCCGCGCGTGTACTGTTGGAGGCGGCGGTTCGCGCGGGCGTGCGCCGCTTCGTCTTCTCCTCCTCCTGCGCGGTGTACGGGCACCCGGCGACGATTCCGATCACGGAGGGCACGCCGCAGCGGCCGGTGAATCCGTACGGCGAGACGAAGCGGGATTTCGAGAGGCTGCTCGCAGACGCCGGGCCGCGGCAGGGCATGGGCGTCGTGAGCTTGCGGTACTTCAATGCGTCCGGTGCGACCGAGTTACGCGGCGAGGATCATGATCCGGAGACGCACTTGATTCCCAACGTCCTTGCGGCCGCGCTCGGCAAGCGCCCGCTCGAGATCTACGGCACGGACTACCCGACCGGCGACGGCACTGCGGTTCGGGACTATGTCCACGTGGCGGATATCGCGGACGCTCATTTGCGGGCGCTCGACGTCAAACTCGACGGCCACACCGCGTTGGCGGTGAATCTGGGCACCGGTGCCGGCCGGTCGGTGCGCGAGGTCGTCGCGGCCGCGCGCCGCGTCACTGGTCGGGACGTGGCAACCGTCGAGCGGCCGCGCCGCCCCGGCGATCCGCCGGAACTGGTGGCGGCGGTGAACCGCGCGGCGACGGTGTTGGGATGGCGAGCGTCGCATTCGAGTCTGGAGGAGATCTTGGAGAGTGCCTGGCGTTGGCATCAGGCTCACCCCCACGGTTACCGAGGAGGCTAGGGTGCTCGTACAGGTTCGAGGCGCGATCCCCACGACGCCGTGGGAATTGGTGCTCACGTCCAGCCGCGAAACGCAGTTCGTGCTCGCCATCCTGGCGGTCTTCTCGCTCGTGTCGTGGTACTTGATCGTCCTGAAGTGGTGGCAATTTCGGCGCATGCGGCAGCTCGGCGACCGGTTTCTCGCCGAGGTCGAGAAGGCACCGCGGCTCGAGGAGGCGTATCACGCCGCGATGCGGCTGCCACCGTCGCCGTACAATCGGTTGCTGCGCGAGGCTGTCCATTTTTTTTCGGAGCTGAAGCCGGGAAGTCTCAAGGGCACCGGCGTGGCGGGAAATCCCACAAACCCTGCAGCGGCGTCCGCGCTCACGACAACGCAGCTGGAGGCGCTGCGGATGGTGCTGGCCAAGGAAGTGGCGGCGGAACGTGACACCGCGGCACGGTTCATCCCTTGGCTGGCGACCTTCGGCTCCGTCAGTCCGCTCCTCGGCCTGCTCGGCACCGTGCTCGGCGTCATGGACGCATTCATCGGGATCGCCGTCGGCGGTTCCGGCAACATCACGGCCGTGGCGCCCGGCGTGGCCGAAGCGCTCGTCACGACCGTCGGCGGGCTCGCGGTGGCGGTGCCTGCGGTGATGGCCTACAACCTCTACGTGAACCGGTTGGGCCTGTTCGCCGGCGAGCTCGAGGGCTTCGCCCAGGAGATCGTCGGGACGCTGGCCCGGGAAGGACGGATCTGATGGCCGGATTAGTTGGCGGCGGCGGTGGTTTGCGCGGTCACGGAGAGCTCCCGCTCAACGCGGACATCAACGTCACGTCGCTCGTCGACGTCGCGTTCGTGTTGCTGATCATTTTCATGATCACGGCGCCGATCATGCAGGGCGGCGTGGATGTGCGACTGCCGCGCGCGCAGGTCCGCGCGATCGAACCGAAACAGGGGCTGGTGGTGACGGTGGACGCGGAGGGCAAGATCTATCTGGATCAGGCGGGACTGTCCTACGACGATTTCGCCGCCACGTTTCCCGCCTTCGTGCGAACGAAACGGCCCACGGGGGTGTATTTGCGAGCCGATGGTCGGGTCGCCTATGCGCGGGTGGTGCAGGTGCTGGCCGTGATTCGCGGCTCAGGCGTCCAGGACGTAGGACTCGTCGCCGAACCGGAGACGATCAACCGATGAGAACACGCGGCGGGGCTCCGGCCCCGGTGGGGATGGCGATGACGGGCACGCTGCTGGTGCACGGGCTGGTGGGTGTGTTGCTGTTCGGCACACGCTCTCCCCACACGCGTTTGCCGCCGACCTATCGCGTGCATCTGATCGCGGCGCCAGCCGCGGACCTGGAATCGCGCAAGGCGCCGCAAGCGTTCGAGCGCCCGGCCGAGGAAAAGCCGGCGCCTGCTCCGACGGCAAAGAGTCCGCAAAACACAGTCTCGCGCGCGACGCCGCCGCCTACACGCGATCAAACGCATCGCGAGGCGGCGCCGCGCACGACGCCTACCACGCAGCCGTTGCCGGGCGAGCGGCCTTCGACCGGGAACGATCCGCTGACGGTCTCGACCGAAGGGGTCGAGTTTCCATTTCCAGAATACACCGACAACATCGTCGTCCAGATCGCGCGTCGTTGGCAGAGACCCTTTCAGGCGACGCCATTGCAAGCCGAGATCGGGTTCTTGATTCATCGCGACGGATCGATCAGTGACATCCAGTTTATTCGTCGATCCGGCAACTTCGCCTTCGATTTGGAAGCGCAGGGTGCTATCGAGGAAGCCGGAAGGTTCAAGGCCTTCGGTGCGCTGCCCGACGGTTGGCACGCTGATGTCCTGTTTATCCGGTTCTACTTCACGGGGCAGCAGCAATGACACGTCGGCACGTCGGCATGTCGGCACGATGGATCGCATTGACGGGCACTCTTGCAGTCGTGCCGACGTGCAGACTTGCATCGCAGGACACCTCCTCGATCGATCGGGGCGTCAGGATCGGTATCATCTACCGCCCCGGCGTGCGACCTGGCCTCGTGATGTTGCCGCGCCCCGGGGCAGGGCAGGGCCTGGATTCGGTGCGTGCGATCGTGGCGCGCGATCTCGATTACAGCGATCGCTTCGAAGTCATCACCATGCCCGGCGGAGACTCGATTCGGCTCGCCACCACCACCTCCGGACCCCGCCGATCGAGCGCGGGGGGAGCGACCACCACGCGTGGTGGAGCGCAAGGCTCACTGAACTATCCGCTCTACCAGGCGCTGGGCGCGGATTTCGCGCTCGACATTACGGCCGCTGGTGATACGACCGTCGCGACGTTGCACGACATCGCGGCCGCGGGCATTCGCCGCACGTTGCGCGTGCATCTTCCACCGGCATCCGCTCCGGATTTCCGAATGGCGGTCCATCGACTTGCAGACCAAGCGTTGCAGGCCGCAATCGGGACGCCAGGTTTCGCGGCCACGCGGGTCCTGTTCGTCAAAGACGGGAAGGTGTATCAGATCGATCAGGATGGGGCGGATCAGAAGCTCGTGTCTTCGAGCGATCGGCAGGCGATGTCGCCGGCGTGGGCGCACGACGGGCAGCGCTTTGCGTACATGGAGTTTCAGGCTGGGAAGGGCTGGCTCTACGTGCAGGAGATGGGCAGCGGGAAGCGCATCGCCGTGTCCACGACCGGATCGGCGCTGGATTTCACGCCCGCGTTTTCGCCCGACGGACAGACGCTCGCCTTCAGCCGCGCAACGGAGGAAGGGACGGATGTGTACACGATCAACATCAAGAACAACTGCTGTTTACGCCGCTTGACCGTGGGGCGCTTTTCAGACAACTTGTCCCCGACGTTCAGCCCTGACGGGCAGCGCATTGCATTCGTCTCGACGCGCCCGGGTCTGCCGCAGATCTACGTGATGGCGGCGGATGGAACGGACCAGCAGTTGTTCGCCCCATTCGATTACGGCGTGACCGGGGCGTCTAACGCGCCGGAGTGGTCGCCCGACGGGCAGGCGGTTGCATTTCACCGCGACGTCGCGGGCACACTGCAGGTGTTCGTGCTGGATGTGCGGACGCGCACAGTTCGGCAGCTCACCTCGGTGGGCCGCAACGAGGATCCGACCTGGGCACCCGACAGCCGTCACCTCGCCTTTGTTTCCGACCGGTCGGGATACCGCCAGTTGTGGATCATCGATCTGGATACCGGCCGAATCCGGCCACTGCTGCAGCAGAGCGGGGCGCGCTTGCCGGCCTGGTCTCCACGGCTTTCGGAGGCTACTTCTTCCACCCCCTGATCGGAGAGACAGGATGAAATCGGTATCGTTGCTCCTCGTGCTCGGCTTGGGCGCTGCCGTCTTCGCGGGCGCGTCGTGTGGCGGCAACCCGCCGCCAGCGCAGCCGACGCCCAACGCCGATTCGGCCGCAGCGGCCGAGCGGGCGCGACAGGATTCGATTGCCGCGGCACAGGCCGCAGCGGAACGCGCCGCCGCCGCCGAGCGGGACCGGCAAGAGCAGCAGCGCCGCGCGGATTCGCTGGCCGCGCTGGCCCGGGCGTCCGAAGAAGTGCGCACCACCCTGGCGACCATGATCCACTTCGACTACGACAAGTCGAATGTCCGCTCCGACGACACGGGTGCGCTCGATCAAAAGGTGGCGATTCTGCAGGCGAACCCCGAGCTGCGGATCCGTATCGGTGGTCACTGCGATGAGCGCGGCTCGGATGAGTACAACCTGGCGCTGGGCAATCGCCGGGCGCAGTCCGCCAAGCAGTACCTCGTCAGCCATGGCATCGATGCGGGCCGGATCGAGACGCAGTCGTGGGGCGAGGAAAAACCGCTCGTGAACGGCCATGACGAATCGGCGTGGTCGCAAAACCGGCGTGACGAATTCGAAGTCATCAGCGGCGGTGACAATCTCCGTCGTCCGTAGTTCGGCCGTTCTGGCGCTGGGGCTCGCCGCCGGCTGCGCCCTCAAGGGCGACGTTCGGAAGGTCGAGCTCCAGGTCCAGGCCTTGCAGGCGGATCTCGTCAAGAGTGACGCGGCGCGGGCGGCGGAACGAGACACGATCCTGGCCGCCGTCCGTTTGCTGCAGCAGGCGCTTGCCACGCAGCAAGCCTACCTCGTCCAGATGCGCGGCGATCTGCGGACGGAGCTCCTGTCCGTGCAGCAGCAATTGGTATCGGTCCAGGAGCTCACCGGTCAGAGCCAGCAACGGCTCACGGAGCTGCGGTCACGGATTGAAGCGCGGGCGCAGCAGCCCGATCCGGGCCTCGCCGGCGCAGGGGGACCGCCGGTCGGCCCGTCGGGCAACCCCGCCGGGCCCGGGCCCGACCAGATGTACGACGTCTCGCTGCAACAATACCGGCGAGGCAGTCTCGCGACTGCCCGGTTGGGGTTCCGGGAATTCCTGCGCGTTTTCCCCACGCATGAGCGCGCGCCCGATGCGCTGTTCTATATCGGTGAGAGCTTCGAACAGTCGGCACCCGATTCTGCGGCGGCGGTGTACGATCAACTGGTGAAGACCTACCCCAAGTCGCCGCGCGCTCCGTCAGCGCTGTACAAGCAGGGCGTCCTCGCCGAGCAACGCGGGGACAAGGCGCTGGCGCGGACCTTCTACTCTCGCGTGATCGCGGGCTATCCGCGGTCTCCCGAGGCCGATCTCGCGCGACAAAATCAGCAACGTCTGCGGCCGTAGCAGGCCTGTCCTCTGGCCGTACCCCCGACAATGCCGACACGCGGAGAGATGCCGTTTCTCGATCATCTCGAGGAATTGCGCTGGCGCATCCTGTGGAGCCTGCTCGCCATCCTCGCCTGCACGGTCGTAGGGTGGTGGCTGCTCGGCAAAGTCGACGTCATCGAAGTGCTGAAGCGGCCGGTCGCGCCATACCTGCCTGGGGGCCGGCTCATCTTCACGAGTCCCGCCGAGCCGTTTATGCTCACGCTCAAAGTCGCATTTGCGCTCGGCTGCCTGCTCGCGTCTCCGATCGTCATCTACCAGATCTGGGCCTTCCTCGCTCCCGCGCTGTACGAGCGTGAGAAGCGGCTGATCGTCCCCGCTCTGGCGGTCGGCGTCGTGCTGTTCCTGGTGGGCGCGGTCGCGTGTTATCAGTGGCTCCTGCCCGCGGCGCTGAAAGTGCTGCTCGGCTTCCAGCGCTCGGACCTCACCGCGATGATCACGATCGACCGCTACTTCGGCATGGCCGTTCCGTTCGTGGTCGGATGCGGTCTTGTCGCCGAGCTGCCGCTCGTCGTCACGATTCTGGCGGCTCTTGGCATCGTCACGCCTCAGTTCTTGGGACGCCAGCGGCGCTACGCGATCGTGATCGCCGCGTTTCTCGCCGCGATCCTGACGCCGCCCGACGCCGTGTCGATGATGCTCATGCTGGGACCGCTGCTGCTGCTGTATGAGCTGAGCATTTGGTGCGCCTGGATCGCGAGCCGGCGGCGCGCGCGCCGCATGGCGGCGGCCATGCTGCTCGCGATCGCGCTGGGGACGGGATGGGCAGGGCCGCTGCGCGCCCAAAATCCACCGCCGCCGCCCCCCCCGCCGGCCCCCGCGGCGCGGCCGGTGGTGCGAGACACCGGCGCGCGACGCGACAGCGCGGCACGGCCGCCGGGCGTGAGCGCGACAGACACCACGCGCGGCCGGGCGGTTGATAC
>JBKPDZ010000061.1:0-11436 GCA_046728135.1 Gemmatimonadota bacterium
TCCTCAAGGTCTCCAACGACGCCGAGCAGGAGCAGCGGCGGCGGCTGGCGCGCGTGCGCGCCGAGCGGGATACCGTGCTGGTGGAACAGCGGCTCGACGCGCTGCGCCAAGCCGCGGAGGCCGATCACAACGTCATCGGACCGATGCTCGACTGTGCGCGCGCGTACGCCACGCTGTACGAGATCCGACACGCGCTCGAGCGCGTCTGGGGAGCCTACCGCGAACCCGTCTTTTTCTAGACCATGAGCGCCATACCCGCCGTTATCACGGAACAGGACGCCCGGGCCGCGATTGCGCGGCTCGCGTCGATCGCGCCCGGCCCGCACTGGGTCGTCACCTGCTACCTGAAGCTGGAGCCCCGCGATCGCACGCGCGGGAAGTACCTCATCAAGATGAAAAACCGCGTGCGCGAGCGGGAACTGGCCGTGGCACGGCAACCGCTGTCACGTGAGGACCGCGAGGCGATCGCGGCCAGCCTGCGCCAGGTGCTCGCTCACCTCGAGGAGCCGACGCATCTGCCGCGCGCGCGCGCGATCGCCGTATTCGCGTCTCACGAGCTGCGACTGTTCGAGACGCTGCCCCTGCCGCACGTGCATCGCTCCCGCCTGGCGGTCGACCACCAGCCGCTCGTCCGCGAGCTCCTCGGGCTCGAGGAGGAGTTCGGTACGATTCTGACGGTCGTGTACGACCGCACGGGCGCGCGCTTTTTCGAGGTGACGGCCTACGACTGCGTAGAGCTGCCCGGCCTCGCAGGCATCGAAGCATCTCGCGCCAGCAAGTTCCACGGTGGCCAGCAGCGGCAGGTGATGGCGCGCGGCGGCACGCCGTCAGGAAGCGCGGGAGAACACAACTACCATCAGCGCATTCGGACTGAAAAGCAGCGGCTGTACGCGCAGATCGCCGACCGCATCTTCCAGATCAATCGTACGAAGCCGCTGGCCGGCATCGTCCTCGGCAGCGTGGGTGTGGACGCCGGCGCCGTGATTCCCCACCTTCACACCTATGTCCACGATCTGGTGTTCGGCGTGGTGAAGCTCAACCCGAAACAGGCCACCACCGCGGAAGTGCGCGACGCGACGCTCGTCTTGCGCGACGCGCGTGAGCGCGCGTGGGAGCGCGCCCATGCCGAGGCGGTGAAAGACGGCACACCGCGGGGCTGGGCCGTCAACGGTGTCGAAGCGACTCTCAAAGCCCTCGGCCGCGGGCAGGTGCGCACGCTGCTGGCCAACGGTCAGGATGACGATCCCAGAATCGATGAAGCGGTCGAAGAAGCGCTGAGTCAGCGCGCGCAGGTGGATGTCCTCTACGACGACAAAGCTCGGCGTGTCGTGGACGGCCTCGCGGCGCTGTTGCGCTTCCGCGCTTGATGGCGAAGCTCAAGCGGCCGATTCGCATTCTCGTCGCGAAGCCGGGCCTCGACGGGCATGATCGCGGCGCGAAGGTCGTCGCCGCGGCGCTGCGCGACTCGGGGATGGAAGTGATTTACACCGGCCTGCACCAGACGCCCGAGATGATCGCGCAGGCCGCGATCCAGGAGGATGTCGACGTCGTGGGCTTATCGATTCTGTCGGGCGCGCACATGACCCTGTTTCCCCGCGTCCGCAAACTGCTCGATGCCGCCGGCCGGCAGGATGTCCTGTTGACCGGCGGTGGCATTATTCCCCCCGAGGACATGACCGCGCTGGAATCGCAAGGCACGGGGAAGCTGTTCGGGCCGGGCACCCCGACGTCCGACCTCATCAAATACATCCAGGAATGGGCCGCCGAACATGTCGCGGCATAATTCCCAAGACCCCTCGCTTCGCTCGGGGCAAGCTCCCGCACCACGCACGACGCACGGCCGTTCGTGAGTCGCCTCAAGACGCTCAGCGACGAGTACCGGCAGCTCCGTGCCCGCCTCGAGCAGGGAGGCGGGCCGGAGCGCATCAAGCGACAACACGATCAGGGCAAGTTGACGGCCCGCGAGCGTGTGGCGGGATTGCTCGACCAGGACGGGCCGTGGTTCGAGGTGGGACTACTCGTTGCCTATGACCAGTACGACGGTCAGGCACCGGCCGCCGGAGTCGTCACGGGCCTCGGTCGAATCGGCGGACGGCCGGTCGTCGTGGTGGCCAACGATGCCACGGTCAAAGCAGGCTCCTGGTGGCCCGAGACGATCAAGAAGATTTTGCGCGCCCAGGAGATCGCGATGCGCCAGCGCATCCCGATTGTCTACCTGGTCGATTCAGCGGGTGTAAACCTTCCCTATCAAGGCGGGGTCTTTCCGGGGCAGTACGGGGCGGCGCGCATCTTCTATTACAACTCGATCATGCGGCGCTATCTCAAAGTGCCGCAGATTGCGGCGGTCATGGGTCCCTGCATCGCAGGCGGCGCGTATTTGCCCGCGTTGTCCGATGTGATCTTCATGGTGGAAGGCACGTCGTTCATGGGCTTGGGCGGCCCCAATCTGGTCAAAGGGGCGACGGGGCAGGTCGTGGACGCGGAAACGTTGGGTGGGGCGATGACCCATACGGCGGTCAGTGCGGTGGCACACTATCGTGCCAAGGACGACAAGGAGTGTCTTGCACGGATTCGCGAATACGTGGGCCGGCTGCCTCAGGCTGCATCCGCGCGCCGTACCTATCCCGCGCCAAAGCGCGACACCAAGGAGCTGTACGACTTGATTCCCGTCGACCACCGCATGAGTTACGACGTGCGGGCGCTGTTCGAGTGCCTCCTCGATGCCGGCCGGCTCGACGAGTTCCAGCGCGACGTCGCGCCCGAAATGATCTGCGGGCACGGGGCGATCGAGGGGCAACAGGTAGCGGTGATCGCGAACTCGCGCGGTGTGATCAAAGGAAAAAAGAAGACTGAAGCGCCGCGGATCGGCGGCATCATCTATACGGAGAGTGCGGAAAAGGTGGCTTATTTCATCGGAAACGCCGACCGCGAGCGTGTGCCGCTGCTGTTTATTCAGGATGTCTCCGGATTCATGGTTGGGACCGAGGCGGAGCACACCGGTATCATTCGCGCGGGCGCGCGCTTCGTCGAGGCGATGGCCACGGCGACGGTCCCGAAGCTGGTTCTCACCGTGAATCACGCGTCGGGGGCCGGCTACTATGCGATGGCGGGACAGGGCTTCGATCCCGACTTCATCGTTTCCTGGCCGACCGGACGCATGGGTGTGATGGAAGGGGAGTCCGCGATCCAGGCCGTTTACGGGGCCGACGCGGCCCAACCCGACCATGCCGCCGCGGTCGACGCCATGCGCGCCGACTACGAGCATCAGCTGGACGCCAAATTCGCCGGCGCGCGCGGCTTTGTCGATGCGATTCTCACACCCGAAGCGACGCGCGATACGCTCGCGTTTCTCCTCGAGGTGTCCAACGCGTTCACCGGCCCGCACCTCGGGGCCTTTGCCCTGCCGAGCCTCTCGTGAAGCGTCTTGCCACCACCCTCCTGGTGCTGGGCGCTGCCTGTGCCGGCACCAAAGGCGTCACCAAGCCGGGCGCCAAACCGGTCCCTGCGCCTGCCGCCACGCGGCCCGCACCGGTCCCAGCGGACGGCAGCCGAGCGGCGTCCACCGCGCGCCCCGCGGTCGATCCGGCGGTCGCGTACATGCTCGGGCTCATGCCGCTGAAGAGCACGGGCGTCGAGCTGTTTCGCACGCTGCATCCCACGTACGACGGCCGGGGCGTGCTCATGGCGATTCTGGACAGCGGCATCGATCCGAGCGTCCCCGGACTGATCGCGACGAGCACGGGGGCCCCCAAGATCGTCGAGCTGCGAGACTTCTCGGGAGAAGGGCGCGTCGCATTGACGCCGTTTGCCGCGCCGACCGACCAGGCAATGAAAGGCGCGGCCCGCATTGGGCGACTGACCACCGCGACGACCTGGTATCGGGGCGTGTTCCGCGAGCTGCCACTCGGCCGCCCACCCGCCGGGGACCTCAACGGCAACGGTAAGAACACCGACGAATTTCCCGTCGTGGTCGTCAAGGCCTCCGATGGGTGGGTGGCATTTCTCGACACGAACCTCGACGGCTCGTTCGAAGACGAGATGCCGCTCCACGACTACCGCCAGGGCCACGAAACGATCGCACTGGGCAAGAAGCCGCTCACGATTGTCGCCAACTTCCGCGAAACCGCCGCCCCCGACAGCGCGCCCGTCCTCGATCTCTTTTTCGATACGTCGGGACACGGCACCCACGTCGCGGGCATCGCGGCGGGCTACAACCTCTTCGATGTCGCGGGATTCACCGGCGTCGCGCCGGGCGCGCAGATCATCGGTCTCAAGATCGCCAACAACGCGCGCGGCGGGGTCACGGTCCACGGCAGCATGATGCGCGCCATGGACTACGCGGCGCGCTACGCGGCGCAGCGCAACATGCCCCTCGTCCTGAACCTGAGCTTCGGCGTCGGCAACGAGCATGAGGGACGCGCGGTCATCGATTCGATCGTGGACGCGTTCCTGCTCGGCCATCCCGAGGCCGTGTTTGCGATCAGCGCCGGCAACGACGGGCCGGGCCTGTCGACCCTCGGCTTCCCCGGCTCGGCGGACCTGGCGTTGTCGGTCGGTGCGGCCTACCCGGGGGTCTTCCAGCGTCCCCCGCAGCAGGGCGTGCCGCCCGCGCGGGATGTGCTGGCGTGGTTCAGCTCGCGCGGTGGGGAGCTTGCCAAACCCGACGTGGTCACCCCGGGGGTCGCGTTCTCGAGTGTCCCGCGCTGGGACACCGGCAACGAGATCAAAGGCGGCACGAGCATGGCGTCGCCCTACGCCGCCGGTCTGGCCGCCTGTCTCGTGTCGGCGTTGGCACAGGAGGGTCGCCACCCCGCGGCCGCGGACATCATTCAGGCGCTGCGGATTTCCGCGCGCCCCTTCAGCGGCGCGCGTGTCATCGACGATGGCGCGGGAATGCCGTCGCTCGAGCCCGCCTACCAATGGCTCGAAGGGGGGCACCAGGGATCCATCTACAGCGTGCAAGCGGCCCATGGCGTGACGGCCGCGTTCCGGCGGAACGGTCTTGCGGAACAGGACAGCGTCGAGACGTTCACGGTCCGGCACCTCGCTGGACTGCGCGCGGCGGAGTTCGTGCTGCACGCCGACGTCCCGTGGCTCACGGTGGATGACTCGGTCGATGCCGCGCCGCGCGCCACCCAGATCCCCGTGACCTACAACCGCAGCGCGGTGACCGCTCCGGGGATGTATGTCGGCACCGTGACCGCATTCAATCCGCGCGACAGTATCGCCGGCCCGCTGTTTACACTCGTGAATACTGTGATCGTCCCCACCGACCTCAGCGCGAAGGCACTGTTCGACGAACGACGCACCGTGGCGCCGGGCAACGTGCAGCGCTACTTCCTGCGCGTACCGCAGGCCGATGCGACGCTGCGTGCCTCCGTCACACTCCCTGATTCACAGAGCCAGCAGGCGACTGTGCGCCTGTATGAGCCGAACGGAGAACCCTCTCGTGCGGCACCGGAGGACATCGAGATCGGTCAGCAGGACGCCGGCAGCGCGGTGATCACCGTTCGCGCGGAGGACATCGTGTCGGGTGTCTACGAGCTCGATGTCATCGCGCCGCCGCTCACCGGCGCGACGGCGACTGTCCGCGCGGAGCTGGGTCCCGTCGCGCTCGCGCTCGCGCAGCCCGGTACGCTCGAGGCGTCCAGCGTGCTCGCGGGCGCCGCCCAGGCAAGCACCGCCAGCGCCCAGATCGCACATCGGCTGGTCGGCGCGGAGCGCACGTACGCGATCGCCGGACGTGGCCAGCCCGCGGAGACCCTCCAGGTCCGCGCGCCACGCTGGGCGAAACGGATGGAAGTCGACCTCGCGTTGCCGCCGGGACTCTGGGACGAGCTCACGGACTTTTCCATTACGGTCCATGACTCGTCGGGTCAACAAATCCGCGGCGGGAACGAGCCGGTGAACTATGCGTTCGGGCGTCTGAGTGTGGCGCTGTCCGACTCACTGCATGGTGTGCCGCTCACCATCGAGTTCTATCCCGCCTTCGCGCGTCTCCCTGGCCACGCGTGGCGTGCCGATGCCCGCATCCGCTTCCTCGGCCCCGACGAACCGGTGGGTGTCGGTGGCACCCTCGCGGTGGTAGCGGGCGGCCGCAGTGTCGTGCGGCTGCCCAACGCGCCGGTGCTTGAGATGCCGGAAGGATTCGGCACATTGATCGAGACGCGCGTGACGACGTCGACGGGGTCCTTGGCGGCACGGCGCACAGTCACGGGCAGTCTTCGGTGACCTCGCCTCCGGCCACCGTCCGGGTCGCAGGCGGGCAGGGGTTTTGGGGAGATTGGCTCGAAGCGCCGTATCGGCAGGTCACGGGTGGTGCCATCGACTACCTGATGATGGACTACCTCGCCGAAGTCACGATGTCCATCCTGCAGAAACAGAAATCGCGCGATCCGGCACGTGGCTACGCTGCGGATTTCATCACGCAGATGGAGCGGATCCTGCCCATCATCGTGGAACGGGGAATCAAGGTCACGGCAAACGCCGGCGGCGTGAACCCACGTGCCTGCGCGCTGGCGCTCGCCGAGGTCGCCCGCCGGCTGGGGCTCGGCGGGAAGCTGACAATCGGCGTCGTCACTGGTGACGATCTCCTCGGGCGTCTGGACGGCCTGATGGCACGCGGCCACCCGCTCAAAAACCTCGACACTGACCGCCCGTTGCACGAGGTTCGCGACCGCGTCCTGTCTGCCAACGCCTATCTCGGCGCGGGGCCGGTTGTCGAGGCGTTACAGCGCGGTGCGCAGGTCGTCATCACCGGCCGGGTGACGGACACGGGGCTCACGCTCGGACCCCTGATGCATGCGTTCGAGTGGGCGCCCGACGCATGGGACCGCGTGGCCGCCGGCACGGTCGCGGGCCACATCATTGAGTGCGGAGCGCAGTGCAGTGGGGGCAACTGCCTCAAAGACTGGAAGAGCATTCCCGACCTCGCGAACGTCGGGTATCCGATCGTCGAGGCGCGCGCGGATGGGACGTTCGATCTGATCAAGCATCCCGGCACTGGCGGCCGGATCGACGTTGCCTCCGTGACCGAACAGCTGGTCTACGAGATGGGCGATCCGCGGGAGTACATCACCCCGGACGGCGTCGCGGACTTTACGACGATTCAATTGCGTCAGGTTGGCAAGGACAGGGTTCAGGTGTCTGGTGTCAGGGGCAAACCCGCGACTGACAAGCTCAAGGTCTCAATCGCGTATTTCTACGGTTACAAGGCGGTTGGCACGCTGGTCTATGCCTGGCCGGACGCTCTGGAGAAGGCGCAGGCAGCCGATCGCATCCTGCGGCAGCGTCTCACGGACCTTGGTCTCGAGTTCGAGGCGATCCACACCGAGTTTCTGGGTGCCAGTGCCACGCACGGACCGCTCGCGCTGCAGGACCTCGACGTCGCGGCGATTCCGGACGTTCAGCTCCGCGTGGGCGTGCGCGCGCGCGAGGAAAAACCGGTGGATCGCTTCACGCGCGAGATCGCCCCGTTGATTCTCAACGGCCCGCCCAGCGTGACGGGCTTTGCCGGCGGGCGGCCCAAGCCGGAGGAAATCGTGGCGTACTGGCCTGCGCTCATCGACAAACGGATGGTGCAATCGTCGGTCGAGCTGATCCAGGCATGAAAACACGGCGGCCGAGGGCGGTCCAAGGCGGTCGAGGGCGGTCAAAGACCCGCACCGTTCGCCTCGTCGACGTGGCCCATGCCCGATCTGGGGACAAAGGCGATACCGCGAATATCGGGTTGATCGCGCTGAAGCCCGAGTACTATCCGATTCTGGTGAAAGAGGTGACGGCGGCACGCGTGGCCAGGCATTTTAAGGGCATGGTCACCGGCAAGGTCGAGCGCTTCGAGCTACCCAACCTCCACGCGCTGAACTTCCTGCTGCACGGCGCGCTGGACGGCGGCGGCACGATATCGTTGAAGACCGATGCCCAGGGCAAGGTGTTCTCGACCGCGCTGCTGCGGATGGTGATCGAGGTCCCCGAGTGAGCGATCGTGTCCTGGTGCAAGTGGCTGGTGGCGTCCTCACCGCGACGCTCAACCGCCCTGACAAGCGGAACGCGATCGACACGGCGATGATCGAAGCGTTGGTCGCCGCGCTCGACCGGGCCGACCTCGACGCGACCGTGCGCGTTGCCGCCATCCGCGGCGCGGGGCGGGACTTCTGCGCCGGCATGGATCTGAACGAGCTGCTCGCGTCCGCCGACCAGACGCTCGAGCAGAATCGCCAGGCGGCGTTGCACTTCGCACAGATCTTTATGCGCATGCGGCAGCTGCCGAAGCCGATCGTCGCGGTGGTGCAGGGCCGGGCGCTCGCCGGTGGCTGCGGGCTGGCGACGGCGTGCGACCTCGTCCTCGCGGCGGAATCGGCGCAGTTCGGCTATCCCGAGGTGCAGCGCGGCTTCGTGCCCGCGATCGTCATGACGATGCTGCGGCGCGCGGTCGGCGAGAAGATCGCGTTCGATCTCGCGGCGACCGGTCGCCTGCTCGACGGTGCCGAGGCGGCGGCGGTCGGGCTTGCGTCGCGGGTGTATGATGATGCGGATTTCGAGGAACAGACGGCGGAAGTCCTGCGCGTACTCGCGGAAACGAGCCCCTCGGCCCTGGCGTTCACGAAGCAGCAGTTCTATCAGCTCGACGGCCTGAGCTTCGACGACGGCATCCGACTTGGCGCCGATGTCAACGCCGTCAGTCGGAGCACGCCCGATTTCCGGGCGGCGCTCAGTGCGTTCTTGAAGAAGTGAGGAGCCTATGCGGAATCTCAACGTCCCGATGTACGATCCTGAAATGGTCCGCCCGATGCGCGAGGAATTGACGCGCCTCGGGTTTGAAGAGCTGCGCACCCCGGACGCGGTCGATGCCGTCCTCCCGAAGGAACGCGCGCCGACGCTCGTCGTGGTGAACTCGGTCTGCGGATGTGCGGCGCGCAACGCGCGCCCGGCGGCGGCATTGGCGCTGCAGCACGAGCGCCGGCCCGCGCGGCTCGTCACCGTCTTCGCCGGCCAGGATGCCGACGCCACGGCGCGCGCGCGGAGTTATTTCACCGGCTACGCACCGTCGTCACCGCAGATCGCGCTGTTCAAGGAAGGGCGGCTCGTGTTTATGCTGGAACGGCGCAATATCGAAGGTCGCAATGCCCGAGACATTGCGGCCGATCTCACGGCGGCCTTCGACGAGTACTGCTAGAGGAGTTTGCCGCGCCGGACGCGGAAGTCGACAATCTGCTGCGTCCAGCTCCACAGCGAGTCCTGACGCTCCATCGGCACGCCGGCCACTTCGTGACGGTGCCAGCCGTCCATGACGTTCTGATCCTGAGTCCAGATCTTCACGCGAGTGCGCGGAACGAGCTTCTCCCAGTTCTGCGCCACCTGCGGTTGCGCGTACAGCAGCCGGATCGTGACGTTGCGCGACAGGTATTCGATGGGGCTTACGTCGATCTTGGCGTAGAGCTGCGGGGCACTCATGCGACCGGCCCCGGGGAAATCGGGCACGCCATCCGAGAACAAGACGATGTTGAGCGGAGCGAGCACGAGGTTCTGACGCTTGATGTGCACCGCGGTGCGCTGGAAGAACGCGTTGAAGTCCGTGATTGGATCGTCTTCGGGGAACCAGGCGCGCAGGTCCGCTTCAATCTGCGCGGGCGTCTTCCCCGAGAGATCCTGAATCGGGTGGAAGCTCTTGGGCTGGCCGACGTGCTCGCCGCCCAGGGAACCGACGAAGACATCGGTCGTCTGCTTGAGACCGCCGAGCGCGTTGACGTGCCCATAGATGTAGAGCGCCGCGTACCGCATCGCGTCGTCGAAGTAGCCGCTCTTGCGGAACGAGCCGGAGATGTCGAGCCCGACGACGAGCGTATTGCGCGGCGGCTGCGCGTTCGACGGCGGTTTGCAAGAGAGCAGCCCGAGGGCGAACAGCCCAACGATGAGGCGCCTCACCGGGCCACCTCGCCGCTGACGCGGGCCGGGAAGTGCGTCGCCGCCAGCACGTCGTCGATCGACTTGAACGGCAGCGTGAAGTGGCCCCGGCCCGTGAACACCACGAAGAGGAAATTCATCCCCGACGCGACGACCTGGAGCACGGGCAGCGACGCGAGCTCGAACAGCTCACGCGACTCCTTGCGGAACCACTCTCGCTCCGCCTTGAGCGCACTGATGGGGCCCTTCCAGTAATCCGGCACCGCCGAGGCGCCGTGGCCGTGCGGCACCGATCCTTCGACCGCAAAGGCCTGACGGCCGAGCAACCCGATCAGGGCGGGGGCGCCAAATCGGCCGAACAGGAACCACGTCATCCCGCGCACGCCGACCCAGCCAAAGAACGCGAGGCCGATCGTCCCGAACACACCCAGCTGAATCCCTTGCTGTGCCAGCCATGGCGTCATCGCGTCCACCAGCTCGCGATAGAGGAAGAGCACTTCGAACATCGCGACCGCGATTTCGACCAGGATCATGAAGACGATATTCCCGGTCTGGCGCTCCTTGATCGCCTCATTGAGCACCTGAATGCACGCGAAGCTGCCGGCGATGATGATCGCGAGGAACACCCAGAGAATCACGACCAGCGCGAAGCCGTTGACCTCGTACCCCGTGAGGTCCGCCAGCAGCTCACTCATCGTGGGCCGCAACGTGAACGTGAAGATCGTCGCCTCGACCGCGGACCAGATAATCAGTAGGAAGAACGCCGGCCAGGGAACGCCGGGGCGTCGCGAGGTGGCGTCCAGCATCGCCAGCGGCGAAGTGATCGCGCTTTTCAGGGTGCCGATGATGAGCTGCACGGTCAGCTTGAGCAGCCCCCAGATCCAGCCGACCAGCACGATGAGAAACTTCACGAGGCCGGCCCAATAGAACCACACCATGCGCAACGCGTCCCACCACGCCAACGCGACCGACTGCAGGAGCGTCACCGAGCGTCCCAGGCGGAATGGGATCGTGTAGAGCGATACCATGGTGCCCCAGATCGCGGCGATGAATACCGCTGCGGGCAACAGCAGCAGCACCGACATGCCGGCGAGGCTCCAGAAGGTCTGGCCCTGGAGTACGAATGCAAAAATCCGATCCTGGAATGGAACGATCCACGCGAGTCCCGCCATCACCCAGGCAAACAGCTGCGACAGGATGAAGCTCCACTGCTGGGTCTGCGCGGCGCCAGTGACAACTTCTTGCATCGGAAGAGCCCTCCCACGAGGTAGGACGGCATGCACATCGAGGCGGGGACATTGTTATAAAACCGGACCAGACAAGTCAAGCAAAAGGACGGTGACGAGCGTCACGGGCGGTGTGCGACTTGCGCAAAATGCCGACAGAAGGCTAATCATCTGGCGTGTCGGACGACCCGAAGCGCTTGATCGTCGTCGGCGACCGTGTGCTGATTACTCCCGCGGAAGGGGAGGAGCGCACCAACGTCGGCCTGTACTTACCCCCGTCCGCGATCGAGGGCCGGCAGGTGCAGGG
>JBKPDZ010000062.1:0-16757 GCA_046728135.1 Gemmatimonadota bacterium
ACGTTGCCGGGGTGGTCGTCGGACGTGGAGGTTTACTTCGGCACGGCGCCACTGGTTGACGCGACCACCGCGCCGCTCTCCACGGATGATCTCTCCCATCTTGCTACGGCAGGCCGCTGGCGCGACGGTGCCGCGCTCGTCTCCCTGAAAGACCGCGACGGGCAGGAGGTGGTGGGTGCAGTGGCCGTGCGACCGCATCCGGAGCCGCACGGTCCGCTTCCCGGCGGATTTGGTTTCGCGTTCCCCGCGGCGATGCTCGCGGTAGCTGCGGCAGCCGTGACCGCGTTTCGGGGTGGGGGGACCGAGCGGTCCCTGCGGGCCGGCGGTTACCTGGGCGCCGCGCTGCTGCTGGCGCTAGCGACCTATCTCGACGTGCGATGGGCGGCGCGTGACAGCACGGATCGGTGGCTCGTCGACACGCGCCGGCTGCTGCAAGAGGCCGCGACGCGACTCCCGCCACCCCGGACGCGTGTCGCGATCAGTGATCTCGCGGCGCTGGTGCGCGACGGCGAGGTCGCCCTGGGCGAGCCTGCGGAGTCCGCACCGCGTCGGGTGCGCGTAGATGGCGAGCGGCGTGCCGTCGTGTCGGTGCTGATCGGTTCCGGTCGCTGGGTCGAGCTGCGGTCCGTACCGGCCGAGCTCGACGCGCCGCGGTGGTTGATCCTGCTATTGCCGTGTGCCCTGCTCGGGCCGATGGCGATCGTAGTGCTGCGTTGGGCCGAGCGCACGCCTGCGCGCCTCAGGGAAACCGCGATTGCCTGGGGATTCTTGGGACCTGCGGCGCTTCACGTGACGATGTTCACGATCGGTCCGGCGGTGTACGGGATCTATCTCGGGATCACCGCAAACGTTCGCGCGCTACTGCGCGATCCGCTGACCTTGAACGCGTTCCGAAATAGTGCGCTCTACGCGCTGTACGTCCCCGTTTCGGTTGCGCTTGCGCTCGCCGCGGCGCTGGCGATCCACCGGTATCGGCATCACTGGGGCGGACGAGTGCTCAGCTCCGCATTTCTGCTTCCCTATGTCACGTCAGCTGTCGTCATCGCCCTACTCTGGCAGGCGATTTTTCGTTGGGGGTCGTTCGGCCTGGGGCGACCGGAGGTGTTGAGCAATGCGGGCACAGCGCTACCCGCGCTCATGCTCATATCGGTCTGGGCACATGTGGGTGGTCAGATGCTCGTATTCTTGGCCGGGCTCCAGGCCATACCACAGGCCGTTCTCGACTCCGCGCGCGTGGACGGAGCGGGGGCGTGGCGCGGATTCTGGCGCGTGACACTGCCGCTGCTGCGACCGATCACGTGGTTCGTCGTGCTCACGGGACTCCTCGGCGCGTTCGAGATGTTCACGCTCGTGTTTGTGCTTACCCAGGGCGGTCCTTTCCCTCACGCGACTGACGTGGTGGTCCATCGCGTCTACAGCGCTGCATTTGGAGCGCAAGCCTTCGGCATGGCGAGCGCGCTCGCCGTGATGCTCGCCGCCGTGCTCCTCGTGCTGAATTGGCCACAGCTCACGCTGCTACGCCGGCAGGTCCGAGATGCGTAAGGTGCTGCTGGGAGTAGTGGCGCTCGTTGTCGTGGCGCCCTTCCTCTATATGGTGTCCGTCTCGTTCATGGGGGAGACGGAGCTACTGCGGTGGCCACCGCCGCTGCTCCCGCGCGCGCCCACGACGGCCAACTACTCCGCGATGCTGGAGGCACTTCCGTACGGGCGTGTGCTGCTGAACACGGCCGTGCTTGCTGCGTGTGTCATGGTCGGACAGGTGCTCACCAGCGCCGCAGCAGGATATGCATTGGCCCGCCTACGGTTTCCGGGTCGCGACGGGATCCTGACCACCGCGGTCGCGCTGCTGTCGCTGCCGGCCATTCTTCTCCTCGTCCCGCGTTATCTCCTGATTCACGCGCTCGGCTGGGCCGATACCTATCCGGGGCTGATTTCCACCGAGCTGGTCTCGATCTGGGGTATCCTCTTCCTGCGTCAGGCCTTCTTGATGCTGCCGCGCGACGTCGAAGATGTGGCACGTCTGGATGGGGCAGGGGAGTGGACGATGTTCTGGCGCGTCGCCCTCCCCCTCGTGCGGCCTGCCGCCCTGGCGCTCGCCGTGCTCGCCTTCGTGGATCAGTGGCGCAGTTTCCTGTGGCCGCTGGTCATCACGAGCTCACCTACGATGCGGGTTGCCGAGGTTGCGTTGGCGCGTGCGCACACGGCTTATGCGGGGAACTGGCCGTACCAGATGGCTGCGGCGGTGCTGCTCACGGTACCGGTGTGTCTCGTGTGCGTGTGTGCGCTGCGTTACATGATGTCAGGAATCCGCTTCACCGGCGCGCGCGTGCGACTCTAGCGAGCCGCGTCCCTTCGGCCAGCAAGCTGGCTCGGAAGTTGCGAACCAGGTTCTGACGCAGAGCAATCCCGCCCCGGTCATGCCGCAATTCGCAGCATGACACGCAACGGGCGGGGGGCTGCATCCGTGGGGAGAAGCACGTGGGGCGGTCTTTGGCATCACTGCTGGTTGCGCTCGGCGCTGTGGCTACGACGCTTGGAGCGCAATCGCAGGCTGAGAAATCGAAAACGCCTGGACCGCACGCGATCGACTTCGGATTGGTGGCGAGCCTCGGTGCGAACTGGCAGATCGAATCCGCCGAGATCGGGTACGTGCGTCGCCCCTCGCGCGGCCTCGCCGCGATCGGCTTGGCGGGTCGCCTCGGGACATTCGTCAACGAGAGTGCGATCATGGGCCAGAATCAGGGCTTCGTGTTCGCCGCAACACTGTCCGCCCGGACACGGATGAAATCGATTGCCCAGTTCGGTGACGACGAGCACGGGACCGGGATCGGGTTCGATCTGACGTTCGAAGTCACGGGATACACCGCGGCGAACTCGCCGCTCGCGCTAGGGCCCCGGTGGGCCGCGGTGTCGGTGCTGCCTGCGTTCAGCCTCGGCAGCGGCAATTCGCCGCATTTCGGTATCGTGATCGGCCCCACCGTGTTTCTCCACAGTGGGAAGCCGCTCATGCGAGGCCTGTTGGCGTTCCGTGGAGAGGCGCCGCTGGCGCGCCGGGAGCGGCATCCCTAGGTTAGCGACCTTATGGTCGCGCCAACGCTGACCTCGGATAATTCCGGTCTCGAGGTTCTCGCCGAAACCGCCAAAGTGCTGGCTGCTGGCCACCCGGCCGAGGAAGGCCTGGCCGGCGTCGTGACGGTGTTGCGTCGCGGCCTCGCGTTGCGTCGCTGCCGGCTCTGGCTGCGTTCCCCCGACGGCGCGCGCTTCTTCCCCATCGCCAGTCCCGACAATGAAACGCAGCTCGCCGGCTTCACTGCTTCCGTCTCCGCCTGGGTGGCCGCAGGGCCGCACAGCGAACCGGTCCCTGGAGGCACGCTCCTGCGTCTCCCGCTGGTTCACGAGGAGGAAGCGCTGGGCTGCTTCGAGGTGATCATTCCCCAGGGCCGCCATGAGCGCGTGGCGCACGATGTCTTAGTCGTGGTGGCCCAGATGCTGGCTCCCGTGCTTGCCGCGAATGAGCTCTCGCAGGACCTCGCCTCTGAAGTCGCGCTCCGCACGCGCGAGCTCGAGGCGCAACGAAACTTTGCCGCCCGGATCATCGACTCGCTGCCGGTCGGTCTCTACGTCATCGATCGGGGCTATCGCATCCGGGCCTGGAATCGCAAGCGGGAAGCGGGCACGCAGGGTGTGTCGCGCGAGGGCGCGCTGGGACGCGAAGTCTTCGAAGTGCTCGACCGCCAGCCGCGGGAGCTGCTGAAGCTCGAGTTCGATCGTGTCTTCGCGACCGGCGAGATCCAAACCGTCGAAATGGACTCGCAGGCGACGGGTGAAGCGCGGCACTACCGGATCACGAAGATTCCGATGCGGCTCGACGACGAGGACATCTCCCACGTCATCACCATCGGCGAGGATGTGACGGCGTGGCGCCAGGCTCAGCAGCGCCTGGCGCAAAGCGAGAAGCTGGCCGCCGTGGGGCAACTGGCGGCCGGGGTCATGCATGAGATCAACAATCCGCTCGCGACCATTCTCGCCTGCAGCGAAGCGCTCGGCTTGCGGACCGCCGAGCTGCCGCCGCAGGAGCAGGGTGCGCAAGAGGAGTACCTGCGGATCATCGATACGGAAGTGCAACGGTGCCGCCGGATTGTAGAAGGGTTGCTCGACTTTTCCCGTCCCAAACAGAGCGGGCACAAGGCCGCGGCGGACATCAACGCGATCATCGAGCAGACGCTGTTCCTGCTGAAGCACCATGAGCGCTTCAAATGGCTTACGATCGAGCGGCAGCTCGCGAAGGATCTGCCGCAGTTCCAGGCGGACGCTGAGCGGCTAGTGCAGTGCTTCATGGCGCTCATGCTGAACGCTATGGACGCGATGAATTCACGCGGCGTGCTCACCGTCCGGACCCGCTTGAATCCACAGCGTCGCGACGAAATCCTCGCCGAGTTCATCGATACCGGTACGGGGATCCGGCAGGAAGATTTGCCCAAGATCTTCGAGCCGTTTTTCACCACCAAGCCGCAGGGCCGGGGCACGGGGTTGGGTCTCTCGGTGGCCTACGGCATCGTCGAGGAGCATCGCGGGCGCGTCGAGGTAGAATCCCAGGTGGGAGTCGGCACCAACTTCAAGGTCTTCCTGCCGGTCGGATGAAGATCCTCGTCATTGAAGACGACAAGACGGTAGGGGAGTACGTTCGCCGCGGGCTCGACGAGGCCGGCTATCATGTCGATCTCGTCGGCGACGGCGACGAAGGGCTGCGCCGTGCGAGCGGCAAGGGCGGAGCGGGGGGAGCGGGGGGAGCGGGGGGAGCGGGAGGAGCGGGAGGAGCGGGGGCAGCGGGGGTGGCCGGGGGGGCCGGGGGGTCCGGGTACGACATGATGGTGCTCGATCTCCGCCTGCCGAAGCTCTCCGGGATCGAGGTGCTGCGCACGCTGCGCGATCGGGGCATCGGCCTTCCCGTGCTCGTACTGACGGCGCAGGACTCGGTCGATTTCAAGGTGCAGGCGTTGCGCATGGGCGCGGACGACTATGTCACCAAGCCATTCGCGTTCGAGGAATTGCTGGCGCGCGTCGAGGCACTGGGCCGCCGGCCCAAGGCGATCGCGCCGCCGACGCTAAAGGTGCATGGTCTGGTGCTGGACACGGGAAGCCGCGAGGTCACGCGCGACGGGAAGCGCATCGAGCTCACGCCCAAGGAGTACGCAGTCCTCGAGTACCTGATGCGGCATCAGGGCCGGGTGATGTCGCGCACGCTGATCACCGAGTATGCCTGGGATTATCACTTCGATCCGGGCACGAACATCGTCGACGTCGTTATCACCCGGCTGCGCAAGAAGATCGATCATGGGAAAGAGCCCAAGCTGATCCACACGGTGCGTGGCGTGGGATACGTGGTGCGCCCCTAAACGTGGAGAGCATTCGCGGTCGGATGACGGTCTGGTACGCCAGCGCGCTCATCCTCAGCATCGCGGTCTTTACGGTTGTCCTCTACTTCTCCCGGCGCAGCGCCACCTACCAGGATCTCGATCGCCGCATTCAATCCGAAGCCGATCTGACGGCCGGCATTCTCGCCGAGAGCTATCACGCGCGGGGCGTGCTGGTGGAGAAGGACACCGCCGGGCGGCCGGTGCTGGTGCAGGAGGTCGCGGCCGTGCTCGAGGTCGTGCCGGACTACCTGCTGGTGACGAGCCGCGACGGGCGGCTGCTGTTCGCGTCGCCGGATGCCCGCGCGCTGACGTTTGCCGAGTTCGAGCAACTCAACGCGATCACGCGGCCGCCCCCGCTCGACGTGTCGGCGTCGCACCTGCCGGGGCGCTTTCGGATCGAACCCAACGGGCCGACGCTGCATTACGTGGTGCGCGCCGTGCCCGACGCCGGCGAGCAGTTCGGCGCGATCTTCGCGGGGGCGAATACGCGCTCCGCGGAGCTGCGGCTGGAGCAGCTCCTCACGACGATCCTCATCGCCTTCGTTGTGGGCGTCGTCCCCGCCATTCTCGTCGGCCGCTGGATTGCGGCGCGGGCCCTCGAGCCGGTGGACCGGATGATCACGGAGGTTCGCGAGATCAGCGACGGCCGCAGCCTGCATCGTCGCTTGCCGGTGCCCCTGGCTCAGGATGAGCTCGCCCGGCTCGCCGCCACGCTGAATCAGATGATGACACGTCTCGAACGCAGCTTCGCGGCGTTGCGACGCTTTACCGCGGATGCGAGTCATGAGCTCAAGACCCCGTTGACCGTCGTGCGCGCCGGCGTCGAGCGCGCCATCACCCGCCCGGACACCGCGCCGGAAACACTCGCGGCATTGGAAGAGACACTCCAGGAGGTGAACCGGATGACGGAGCTCCTGGACTCGCTGCTCACCCTGGCGCGCGCCGACGAGGGTCGGGCGGAGCTCCACCGCGAGCCGGTCGACCTCCGCCAGATCATCGAGGAGGCGGGAGAGACGGGGGAGCTCCTGGCCGAGCACGCCGGCGTGGGCATCGACATCCGCTTGCCGTCCGAGCCTGTCGTCGTCTCCGTGGATCGCAGCCGCGTGCGGCAGCTCGCGCTCAATCTCATCGAGAACGCCGTGAAGTACACGCCCCGCGGCGGTCAAGTCTCGGTCGAGCTCGGCAGCACCAACGGACGGGCCGTCTTCACCGTGGCCGACACGGGCATCGGCATCGCGCCGGGTGACTTGCCTCACGTGTTCGACCGTTTCTGGCGCGCCGATTCCGCACGTACGCGCACTAGCGAGCGCGCCGGCACCGGCCTCGGTCTCGCCATCTGCAAGTGGATTGCGGAAGCGCACGGCGGCACGATCGAGGTGCAGAGCCGGCCGGGCCGGGGCACCACGTTTACCGTGGGGTTGCCGCGCGGGTAGATCCACATCGCGTTGTCACGATTCCGTAATTCAGGTGCAAGCGCAGGGCCAGAAGTCGTCGGTATCTCTGGATAGACCTGAATCGGAGAGTACGATGCGCGCATTTAGCTCAGTCGTTTCCGTCACCCTTCATGTCGGGTTGGGCGTCGCGGTACTGTTCGGCTCGGCCAAGACCGGGCGCTCAAATCCCAAGTCTCCGGACACAGTTTCCATCGTGTTTCCTCAACCGGCACCGAGGACTACGACCTCGGGGGGAGGGCTGTGGGCACCGAGCGGTCCCACGACAGTCGCGACCGACCTGCGAACGATTCGCGTGCCGATTTTCGCGCCCCAACCTGGTGCGCTGACTCCCGCGCCGTTCACCGGGGGTTCGGCGTCGTTCTCGGCGGCTCCGATTTCTGGTTCCGCGCCCGGCTGGGTGGCGGTCGGCAGCGAGAACGGCCCAGAGGTCCTGACGGGACCGCTGCCGCAGTATCCGGATCTGCTCCGCCAGGCAGGAGTTGAGGGGCGAGTGATTCTGGAGGCGGTTGTCGACACGACGGGACGAGTCAGTCGAGACTCGGTTCGTGTCGTTGCAGCAACTCATCCCGAGTTTGTTGCGGCGGCGCGACAGGCGCTCCTCGCGACGCTGTTTCGGCCGGCGTTGATTTCCGGACGAGCGGTGCGCGTGCGAGTGCGCATTCCGTACGAATTCACGATCCGAAACGGCACGGGACGTGCGCGATGAGGCCGACGTGAAAGGCTCATCCGGCTGTCATCGTTTTGTAATCTTTCGCCTACTAGCGGGCCAGATGCAACGGGTACTATTACTTAGCCAACTAGTCCACCACCCCGAAGGAGACCGCGGTGTTCGATCACCTAATCGAGTCCAGTAAGAAGACGGACAAGAAGAGCGCATTCGGCCTCGGCTTCGTGTCACTCGTCGGTCACAGCGCCATCGTGTTGGCGGCCGTTGTCGCGACGCTGACAGCCGGTCAGAAGAAAGACGACACGGCGATCGACACGGCGATGGTGTTCCTGAATCAGGAAGAGCAGAAGAAGCCGGAAGAGCAGCCACCCGTGGTGGACGTGCCGCAGCTGAAAGGCTTCCAGACGGTCGTCGCGCCAACGGACATCCCGACGAACATTCCGCCGATCAATCTGCAGGAGCATTTCGATCCCAAAGACTACACGGGCACCGGTGTCGAGGGCGGTATCGGCACGGGCATCGTGCCGTCGTCGGACCAGGTGTTCATGGAGTCCGTGGTGGAAGAGCGGCCCGAGGTGCTGTCGGGACCGGCGCTGAACTACCCCGATCTGCTCCGCCAGGCGGGCGTGCAGGGTCGGGTGCTCGTACAAGCGATTATCGATACGTCGGGGCGCGCCGAGCCGCCGTCGGTGAAGGTGATTCAGAGTCCCAACCCCGGCTTCGATCAACCAGCCAAGAACTATGTCTTGCGGGCGTTGTTCCGTCCCGCGCGCGTCCATGGACGGGCGGTGCGCGTGCTGGTGAACCTGCCGATCGACTTCAAGATCAAGAGATAGGGAGACCCAATGAGTTACGCGGATCTATGGTTATCGATGGGCAAGTTCGCCAAAGGCATTGTGGTTGTCATGTTTTTCATGTCGGCGTGGTCGTGGGCGGTGAGCATTTCGAAGTTCATCTACCTGAGAAAATCCAAGAAGGAGACGCGCCGGTTCGCACCGGAGTTCTCGCGCTTCCTGCAGGAAGAGCAGCTCGACGGCGCGATCGCGCTCGCCGAGAAGAACAAGAAGAGCCACGTCGCACGCGTGCTGGGTGAGGCGCTCGCGGAAGTGAAACCGCTGCTCCGTGACCGTGCGACGATCACCGCGGCCGACATCAACTCCGCCGAGCGCGCGGTCGAGCGGCAGATGCTGATTATCACGGCCGAGATGAAGCGCGGGCTCGGCATTCTCGCGACGACGGGCGCCACCGCCCCGTTCGTCGGCCTGCTGGGCACCACGATGGGTATCGTGACGGCGTTCCAGGGCATGTCGGCGTCGGGCGGATCGGGCTCACTCGCCGCGATCACGGGCGGTGTCGCCGAGGCGCTGATCACGACGGCGTTTGGTCTGCTGGTCGCGATTCCGGCGGTGTGGCTCTACAACTACTTCGCCACGCAGATCGACTTTCTGACAGTGGAGATGACGTACACGTCGAAGGAACTGATCGACTATCTCATCAAGAGTGTCGGCAGCGAGTTCGGCCGGTCGATCTTCACCAAGGAATTCCAGACCCAGAAGACGTCGCAGACCAGCGGTCCGATCAAGGGATAAGCAGCCATGGCGATGGCAGCAGCCACCGGCAAAGGTGCCGTCAACGCGAACATCAACGTCACGCCGATGATCGACGTGATGCTGGTGCTCCTGATCATTTTCATGATTGTGACGCCCGCGATCACGGCCGGCTTTCAGGCGACGATTCCGCGCGCCAAGAATCCGGACGCCCGCGAGGAGCAGGAAGGCGAGATCCGGTTGGGGATCGATCGTGACGGCAAGTTCTACCTCGATCTCACCGATCCGCGCACCGGCAAGTACACCGGGCCGCGCTTCATCAGCGACGCCGACCTGCCGGGGCAGCTCACGACCCTCTACGCGAATCGCACCGTCGACAAGATCTTGTATCTGAAAGCGGATGAGAGCATCGAGTACGCGCGGATCCAAACCGCGCTCGAAATCGCGCGCAAAGCGGGCGTGCGAGTGGTCGGTGCGATCGCCGAGCAAGAACGCTCGGCGAAACCGGAAAGGGACTGACCGATGGCGATGGGAGCAGGCGGCTCGGGCACCGGGCTCAGCTCGGATATCAACGTCACGCCGATGATCGACGTGCTGCTCGTGCTGCTGATCATCTTCATGATCACGTTGCCGCTCTCGCGCCGGGACTTCGACGTGCAGGTCCCGCCGGAGCAGAAGAATCAGCCGAAGCAGAAGCAGCAACAGAGCGATCAGATCGTGCTGGAACTCAGGCCCGACGGCTCGTACGCAGTCAATACGCAGCCGGTGCCGTTCGAGCAACTCGATGCCAAATTCCACGAGCTGTACGATCAGCGTCCCGCGAAGCTCCTGTTCATCAAGTCCGCGCCGAATCGCAAGTACGGCGACATCGTGCGGGCCATGGATATCGCGCGGGGGGCGGGCGTGCAGGTCATCGGCTTCACGCCGGCGGAGGCAGGGGCTCCCAAGTAGCCCGTACGTGATCTGTGCATATCGG
The DNA here is from genome assembly GCA_046728135.1 of Gemmatimonadota bacterium. GTDB lineage: Bacteria > Gemmatimonadota > Gemmatimonadetes > Gemmatimonadales > GWC2-71-9 > 20CM-2-65-7. The sequence continues at coordinate 10,062 of JBKPDZ010000062.1, forward strand.
GGCACGGTCGAAACCGTGCCCCGGTTTTCGTTATAGGGTATGTATTAGTAACCATGCCTGAGACCTCCTCCCGCCCCGCGTTCAATGCCTATGCGTTACCGCTCCCGCGGCGACGGCAGGGGCCGGCTGCCGCGCTCTCGCTTGCCGTGCACCTCGCGATCGCGATTCTCGTGCTGTGGCGCGGAGCCGAGCTGTTCGAAGGCGGCGGTGGTGGTGGATCCGGTCCCCGCGGCGGCGGTGGCGGTGGCGGCCGGCCTACGATGACGTGGTTCGCGCTGCCCACTCCCACGACCGCCCAAGCACACGAGGTTCCGCCCGCTCCAGCCGTGACCGTTCCCACCGTCGCAGCGCTGGTGACGGAGCCCGTGAAGCTTGAGGTCCCTCCTCCCACCGTTGCGATCACCCCACCGGTGGCGATCGGCACCGGCGAGGGAACGTCGGGCGGCCCCGGAGCAGGGCCCGGGACAGGCGGTGGGAAAGGGCCGGGAACGGGGACCGGCGTCGGGTCCGATTCCGGCCCTGGCTCGGGCGGCGCGTCGAATGATATCTTCGGGCCCACGCCGCTATTGGTACCCAACGTCCCCCAGGGGGCGCCTCCCGAAGAAAAGACTAAGCATGAGGTCCGGTTCTGGATTCGGGCGGACGGGCGTGTATCGAGGATCGAGGTGATTCCCCCGATTAGGGATTCGGGCTACCGTCGCGTATTCATGGAAAGCATGAAAGGCTTTGTGTTCAGTCCGGCGAAGACTCGGGACGGGCGTCCCATCGATTACGTCTACAGCATCGTCGTCTATCCGTAGCATCACGGTTCACACCGAACGCAGGGGACTTCGTGCGGCAGCTCTTTAAGCGGAAGCCGATCGCGGAGCTTCTGGTCAGCGAGTTGGAAACGCCGCAGTCGCTGCGGCGCGTGCTGGGAGCGGGCGACCTCATCATGCTCGCGATCGGCGCCGTCATCGGCGCCGGAATTTTCGGCGCGATCGGGACGGCGGCCGCGGGCCAGTTCGACTCGACGGGACACATGGTGCGGGCGGGCGCCGGCCCCGCGCTCGTGTTCTCCTTTCTGCTGCTCGGTGTCTGCTGCGCGCTCGCCGGCCTCTGCTATGCCGAGCTGGCGGCGATGATTCCGCAGGCCGGCAGCGCCTACGCGTATTCCTACGCCACGCTCGGCGAAGTGATCGCCTGGATCATCGGGTGGGACCTGATCCTCGAGTACGCCGTCGGCAACGTCGCCGTCGCGATTTCCTGGGGCGACTACTTCAAGTCATTCATCGGCTATTTCGGCGTCCACTTTCCCGACTGGCTCACGACGGGGTACCGCACTGCGCTGCTGAGTCCAGACCCGGCGATCCACGGCCTGCTCGAACGCGCACCGCACGTTGCGGGCATTCCGATGCTCGTGAACGTGCCCGCGTTTCTGATCGTTGGGCTGATCACCTGGCTGCTGCTGCTCGGTGTGCGCGAGAGCGCCCGGACGAACAACATTCTGGTGGCGATCAAGCTCGTGGTGCTGGGGCTGTTCATCGTGGCGGGATTGACTCACATCAACTCGGCGAACTACACGCCGTTCACGCCCAACGGCTGGCGCGGCATCCATCAGGGGGCGGCGATCGTGTTCTTCGCCTACATCGGGTTCGATGCGATCTCGACCGCGGCGGAGGAGACGAAAAACCCACAACGCAATCTGCCGATCGGCATTCTCGGCGGGCTTGCGATCTGCACCCTGATCTACGTCATCGTGGGCGCGGTGCTCACGGGGATGGTGAAGTACACCGACCTCGGCGTCGCCGACCCGCTGGCGAAGGCGCTCGACGTCGCGGGATACAAGACGGTCGGCTGGATTGTCGCGCTCGGCGCGATCGTGTCGATGTCGGCTGTTTTGCTGGTCTTCCAGTATGGACAGCCGCGCATCTTCTTCGCGATGGCGCGCGACGGCTTGCTCCCACCATGGGCCGCCAAGATCTCGGCCAACCGCCGCGTCCCCTACATCACCACGATCGTCACCGGTGTATTCGTCGCGCTGTGGGCGTTGATCGGCGACGCCAACGAGACCTACAATCTCACCAACATCGGGACGTTGTTCGCATTTGCCCTGGTCTCCGCCGGCGTGCTCGTGCTGCGCTTCACCGATCCGGCCAGGCCCCGCCCGTTCCGCGTGCGCTGGGTCTACGTCGTCGCGCCGTTATCGGCGGTACTCTGCGTGTACGTCATGCTCGGCCTGCCGCTCGAGACCTGGGTCCGGTTCGCGGTGTGGTTGGCTATTGGGCTGACTTTGTACGCAGGGTATGGGTACAAGCACAGCCGCGTGAGGAGTCAGTCGACGCTCTAAGCGCGTCACTCGCTGCCGAGTAACTCCGCCGCCAGCCGCAGTGCGCCGACTGGCGCATCCACTGCGCTGCCACTCTCGGACAGGCGTGCGCGCGGTAGCTCTGCCGCGAGACTGGTGCGCAACGCGATGAGCAGCGGCGACCCCGGTCGCAGCAAGCCCCCAATCGTCGCCAGCCGGATCGGCTCTGTGCCGGCAAAGTGCCGCGTCAACACGCGCACCAGGTGCGCCAGCTCGACCGCGCCGTCGGCGATAATCCGCTGCGCCACGATCTCCCCTTCACGCGCCGCATTCAGGACGTGGGGCGCGAGGGCGGCAACCTGGGTGGGGGTCGCCGTTGCGGTCCACCGGATCAAATCGTCGAAGGTCTGTAGGCCGAGCGCGACCACCAATCGCTCGGCGAGCGTCGAAGATTCCTCGAGGCCGTCCTGCGCGTGCGCGGCGGCAGCGAGCGCGCGCCGCCCGAGCCAGTAGCCGCCTCCCTCGTCGCCGAGCTGCCAGCCATAGCCACCGGCGCGGTGCAGGCGGCCATCCTGGGTCCGCGCGTACGCAATCGATCCCGTCCCTGCGTTGATCAGGATTCCAGGCTTGTCCCCGAACGCGGCCGCCAGCGCAATTTCCATGTCGCTCCGGACATCGACTCGCTCCGCCACGCCGGCGGCGGAGATCGCCGCGGCCAGCGCTTCTTGCTCGGGCGCCCGACCCGCGCCAGCGGCGCCGACGAGCGCAAACGTCGCGGGGAGGGAAACCTGGACTTGCGCCGTCGCTCGCCGCGCCACGTCGAGAATGACGGCCGCCGATCGCTCAGCGCCGCCCGGCCGCATCGCGGAGCCCGGCCCTTCGGCCCGCGCGAGCATGCGCGCGTGTGCGTCGCCGGCGACGACCGCGGTGTGAGAGCCGCCGCAGTCGATGCCCAAGAGGATGGGCGGATGGGCCGATGGGCTGCTGGGCTGCTCGGTCACGTCGTTTGGCCCATCGGCCCATCCGCCCATCGGCCCGACACGAGCGACGAGATCATCCCGACCGCCACCGTGATCGCGGTGCCCAGCGGCACATACCACGGCCACGCCAGGCCCGGGAGCCAGTGGACCGGGAAGTGCGGGATGACGGCGCCGAGGACAATGGGGGACATCACGAGGATGCTGACGGCAAGCGCGATGATCACGTCGCCTTGCCGCGCGCGTGGCCACGCCCCTCCCAGAATGTAGGTGCCGAGCAGCGATCCGTAGGTGAGCGACGCGATGCTCAACGCGAGCTGAACGACCGGCGTGTTCTGATCACGGAACGCGAGCGCACCACCCACGAGGACCGCCGTCCAGATGAGCGTGAGCCACCGGCCGACGCGGAGGAGGTGCTCCGCGTCGCGCCTGCCGGTCAGCGGTGCGTAGAAATCGTGTGTGGCGGCTGAGGCGAGCGAGTTCACCGCCGATGCGTGGCTACTCATCGCCGCTGCGAGAATGCCCGCCACGACCAGTCCGGCGAGCCCCGCTGGAAGCTGCGTAATGACGAAGGTCGGATAGATCGCGTCACTGCGCATCCCCGGCTGGTCGGCACCGGCGAGCCAGAGACTCGTGCCGACCAACAGAAAGAGGCCGATCTGGGCGATGATGAAGAAGCCCGATCCGATGAGGGCGCGCTGAGCGTCCCTGAGGCCACGCGCGGCCAGCAGGCGCTGCACGAACAGATGCTCGGTGCCGTGCGTGGCGGCAGAGAGGAGTGCGCCGCCGACGAGCCCTCCCCAGAACGTGTAGAGCACCTTGAACGACAACTGGAAGTCGAACACTCGGAGTTTGCCGGCGTCCCAAGCCCGCCCGAAGGCGTCGATGCCACCGGCCATGTGTGTCGCGGTGATCAGCGTCGCAATGCCGCCGAGCAGGTAGACGCCGAGCTGAATCACGTCGACCCACACAACGGCGCGCAGCCCGCCGACCCAGGTGTACAACAGCGTCACGAGCCCGATCGCGAGAATGCCAAGGGTCATGCTCCAATGCATGAGGATCGAGAGCGTGATCGCAGTGGCAAACATCCGCACGCCGTCTGCGACCGAGCGTGTGAACAGGAAGATTCCCGACGCCGTACGGCGCGCGGCCACGCCGAAGCGGCGCTCGAGGCGCTGGTAGGCAGTATCCTGCGAACCGTCGAAATACCCGGGCAACAAGAAGCGCGCCACGCCGATACGACCGAGTAGGTAGCCGAATGTCACCTGCAGCCAGGTGAGATCCCCACGCGCGGCCACCCCGGGGATCGAGATGACGGTAAGCGCGGACGTCTCGGTTGCGACCACGGACATCATCAGTGCCCACCACGGGAGGCCCCGATGTCCCAGGAAGTAGTCCGAGGCATCGCGTTGCTTGCCCGCCAATAGCAGGCCGCCGACGCTGACGGCGGCGAAGTACGCGATGATGACGGCGATGTCGAGCGGCCGCATACGAATTAGACGCCTAGAATAGAAAAGGGCCCGCGACCTGCGCGGGCCCTGGGCGAATCAGGAAGGATCAACGCTCAGACCGTGAACGACGATCCGCAGCCACAGCCGCCGGAAGCGTTCGGGTTCTCGAACGCGAAGCCGGATTCCTGGAAGTTGCTCTTGTAATCGATGACGGTGCCGTTGAGATACTGGACGCTGAACTCGTCCACGAAGAGTCGCACGCCGGCGCTCTCGACGACGACATCGTCCGCTGCCGGCTGCTCTTCGATGTTCAGGCTGTAGCGAAAGCCGGAACAGCCGCCCGGCAGCACGGCGACGCGAAGCCCGGCCGACTCCTGCGACACCTTCTCTTCGGCCAGGAACTTCTTGACCTCTTGACCCGCGCGCTCTGTCAGCGTCAGGGTAACGGATTTCTGTGTGGTGCTCATCACTATCCTCCAATCTGGCAGCAACTTAGAGAGTCCCCGCGAGCCTGTCAACGGGCAGCGCACGCTTGCCTAACTCTGTGTCGTCCCCCCACTTGGTGGCCCATGCGACTGACCGACATCGACTGGATCGTCATCGGCGCGTACTTCGCGCTCAACATCGGCATCGGGTTCTACTACAAGGCGCGGGCAGGCAAGAGCGTCAGCGAGTTCTTCCTCTCGGGCCGGAACGTGCCCTGGTGGCTCGCCGGCACGTCGATGGTCGCGACGACGTTCGCCGCCGACACGCCACTCGTCGTGACGGGCTTCGTTGCGAAGAACGGCATCGCCGGCAACTGGATCTGGTGGAGCTTCCTGATGAGCGGGATGCTCACCGTGTTCTTCTACGCCCGCTTGTGGCGGCGTGCCGGCGTGATGACGGACATCGAGTTCGCCGAGATCCGCTACTCCGGCAAACCGGCAGCGTTTTTGCGGGGTTTTCGATCGGTTTACCTGGGTGTTTTGATCAACTGCATCATCCTCGGCTGGGTCAACCTCGCGATGGTGAAGATCCTGGGACTGATCTTTGGCGTCACGAAGATCCAGGCCTTGATCATTGTGTTAGGACTGATTGGACTGACGTCGTTCATCTCAACGCTGTCGGGCCTGTGGGGCGTGCTCGTTACCGACATGGTGCAGTTCGTGATCAAGATGGGGATGGTGATCGTGCTGGCCGTATTCGCGGTCCACGCGGTCGGTGGCATGGACGCGATGAAGGAGAAACTCGTGTCGAGCGGCCGGGGAGAGGCGCTGAATCTGGTGCCAAACCTGAACTCGGCGTGGATGCCGATGATCACGTTCCTCGTCTACATCTCCGTGAACTGGTGGGCGACGTGGTATCCCGGCGCCGAGCCGGGCGGGGGCGGATATGTCGCGCAGCGCATGTTCAGCGCGAAGGATGAGCGGCATTCGATGCTGGCGACACTCTGGTTCAACATCGCGCATTACGCGATCCGACCGTGGCCGTGGATTCTCACGGCGCTGGCGTCCCTGATTCTGTTCCCCGGGCTCAAGGATCCGGAGACCGGCTACATCCGCGTGCTGATCGACTATCTGCCGGCATCGCTGCGCGGCCTGATGATCGCCGCGTTCGCCGCGGCGTATATGTCCACGATCGCGACGCAGCTCAACTGGGGCGCGAGCTATCTGATCAATGACTTCTGGCGGCGTTTCGTGAAGCGCGACGGCAGCGATCAGTATTATGTCCGGGCCTCGCAGATCGCGACGGTGCTCCTCACGCTGATTTCCGCCGTCGTCACACGCTACATGGGTTCGATCGGCGGGGCTTGGAAAGTGCTGATCGTCACCGGCGCCGGGACAGGCGGCGTCCTGCTGCTCCGCTGGTACTGGTGGCGGATCAACGCCTGGAGCGAAGTCGCGGCGATGATCTGCGCGGCCGTGGTTTCGGTAACGCTGCAGGTCGTGTTTGGTTACGATACCGACCAGCCGAAGCAATTCGCGTTGGTCATGATCACGAC
>JBKPDZ010000063.1:0-9880 GCA_046728135.1 Gemmatimonadota bacterium
GCACGTCGAGCGCCCCGCGAAAGATGAACGGGAAGCCCAGCACGTTGTTCACCTGATTGGGATAATCAGAGCGGCCCGTCGCGACGATCGCGTCGGGCCGTGCCTTGCGGGCTTCATCGGGCATGATCTCCGGCGTGGGATTGGCGAGCGCGAAGATCACCGGCTTTTTCGCCATGCCCTGCAGCATTTCTCCCGTGACGATGCCCGCCACCGACAGACCCACGAACACGTCCGCCCCCTGCAGCGCCTCGGCCAGCGCGCGCGCCTTCGTGTCGACCGCGAAGCGTTGCTTGAACTCGTCGAGCCCGTCGCGGCCCTTGTAGATCACGCCCTTGTGGTCGGCCATCACGATGTTTTCGCGCCGGACGCCGAGGCGTACGTAGTGCTCCGCGGTCGCAATCGCGGCCGCGCCGGCGCCGGCGAACACGATCTTCACCTGGCCCAAGTCTTTTTTTACGAGCTCGAGCGCGTTGAGCAGCCCGGCGCCGGAAATGATCGCCGTGCCGTGCTGATCGTCGTGGAACACGGGAATGCCGAGCGTGTCACGCAGCTTCTGCTCGATGTAGAAGCAGTCGGGGGAGCGGATGTCTTCGAGATTGATCCCGCCGACCGTCGGCTCGAGCAGTTGGCAGAAGCGGATGACATCGTCAGGATTCTCCGAGCCCACCTCGAGGTCGAACACGTCGATATCGGCAAACGCCTTGAACAGAATCCCCTTGCCCTCCATCACGGGCTTGCCGGCGAGTGCTCCGATGTTGCCGAGGCCGAGCACCGCCGTGCCGTTGGAGACCACGGCAACGAGGTTGCCTTTGGACGTGTAGAGGTAGGCATCCTCGGGGCGCTTCGCGATTTCCAGGCAGGGCTCCGCCACGCCGGGGGTATAGGCCAACGAGAGGTCGCGTTGGTCCTTGAACGGCTTTGTAGGGGTGACCTGGATCTTCCCGGGCCGGCCCTGCGAGTGATAGTCGAGGGCCTCCTGGCGGCGGCTCGGCGGGACCAAGTACAGAAGTCCTTTTTGGAGAAGGGGTTATGCTACCAGCCTGTGAGCGCGGCTGTCAAGACCGAGTCGGGTGTTGTAATATGCTGCCCATGCGGAAACGCTCGTTCTGGATGCGCACGCCGCTTTTGCTGCTCACGGTCCTGCAGCTCAGCGTGCCGGCCGCCGCGGCATGGGCGGACGCGCTGCAGGGCGAGGCGAGCGGTCCGGCGCACATCGAGTCGCATTCCACCAGCTCGTGCCCGCGTGTCCACCCTGCTGACTGCGCATTCCATCGATTCCTCGCCACGCCACTCGCGGGCACGCCCGCGGCGGTGCTTCGCATCCGCGTGGGGCAGGGGATCAGATGGACTGCGTCTACGGGCCACCGCTCCGCAGCCGCTGCCGATCTCACTCTTCCCGATTCCCGCGCTCCTCCGCCGCTCTCCTGAGTAACGGCGCCGCGATTCCGCGGCGACCGCTCAACCACAAAAAACCGGCGCACTCGCTGTCTCCCGCGGGAGACGTGTGCGTCTACAGGAGAGCGTCATGTATTTCCTTACCATGCTCATGACACTGCTATCCGGCGCGACCGGCACAGTGTCCGGCGTCGTCAGCACCTCATCCGGCGCCCCGATCGCGGACGTCCAGGTTTCGCTCTCGGATCTACGCCGCTCCACGACCACCGATAGCACCGGACACTACAGCATCACCGACGTTCCGGAGGGCACCTTCACCGTTTCGTTCCAGCGCATCGGTTACGCCCCAGCCGTGCGGAGAATCGTGTCGAGCGGCGGCAACGTCACGGCCGACGTCACGCTGCGGGAATCGGTTGTCGAGCTGACGGGCATCCAAGTCACGGCGAGCGCCAACGCGACGAGCGCGCTCAATTCGCCGCAGCCGACGAGCGTACGCTCGGGCGACGAGCTGCGTCAGTCTCAGTCCGCGACGTTGGGCGAAACACTCGAGGGCGTGGCCGGCGTGCACAGCTGGAGCACCGGCGTTGGCATCGGCAAGCCGGTGATTCGCGGTCTCACGTCGAATCGGGTTCTGGTGTTGGACGACGGCCAGCGGCTTGAGACCGCGCAGTGGGGCGACGAACATAGTCCCAATGTCGAGACAGCGAATGCGGAGCGAATCGAAGTGATTCGCGGGCCGGCAAGCGTGCTGTACGGCTCCGACGCCCTGGGGGGCGTGGTCAACGTCATCCAGAAGGACTTACCCGAGACCGTCGCAGGCCGCGCATTCGTACGCGGCAACGTCAGCGCGGCCTACGGATCGAACAACTCCATGGCGGACGGCTCCGTTGGCGTCGAGGGAGGATCGCATAGCATCGGCTTCCGCGGGGCGTTGAGCGGTCGCACGAGTGGCAATGTCCATACACCCGATTACGCGGTGTGGAATAGCGGTGACCAGACAGTCGGCGGAAACGGGACGGTGGGAACGCGCGGGTCCTGGGGATCGCTGTCGGCTTCATTTTCCCAGCGCAACGAGAAGATCGAGCTCACCGACGAGGATTCCACCGCGACTCCCTTACAGCGCATCGCGACCAGCCATGGCCGTGCCGACCTGTGGCTCCCCCTGGGGAACGCGCGACTCGACGTGTCGACCGGTTACGAGCGCAACCGCCGCCGCGAGTTCGAGGCCAAGGCCGATCCCACGGTCACCCTCGGGCTGCTCACGCAGACCTACCTCGCGGACGTGCGCTACCATCATGCCCCGCTCGGCGCCTTCTCCGGGTTGATCGGCTTCTCGGGCGTTCGGAACACGTTCGACAAGTTCGGCGAGGAGACGTTGGTCCCGCCGAGCGCGGCGAACAACGCCGCGGTCTATGCGTTCGAGCAAACCGAAGGGTCGCGCGTGAATGTCTCCGTCGGCGCGCGCTTCGACTACCGCAAGCTCTCCGTCACACGAGACACGGTACTTGGTGTTGCGACGCAGGATCACAGCTGGAACTCGCTGACAGGCAACCTGGGATTGCTGATTCACCTCAGCGAGCCGACGGCGCTGGTGCTAAACGTCGGCCGCGGATTCCGGGCGCCATCGTCTTTCGATCTCTATTCCAACGGGGTCCACGAGGGCACCACGGCTTTCGAGCGCGGCAATCCCAACCTCCGGACGGAGAAGTCGGTCAACACGGATGTAGCGCTGCGCGCCCAGTCGACGCGGCTGTCGCTCGAGGTCGGGACGTTCCTCAACCTGATCCAGGACTACATCTACACGGTGCCAACCGGCACCGTGGACAGCGCCTCCGGCTTCGAGATCTTCGATGTCACGCAGGGAGACGCGAGCCTGACCGGATTTGAGGCGGCCGTCCAATGGCATCCGGTGGCGTATCTGCACATGCAGGGAACAGCCGATTATGTACGTGGGCAAAATACGTCCACGCATAATCCCCTCCCGAACATGCCGCCGGTGCGGGTGACCTGGGTCACACGCATCGAGGGAGGCGAGCGCTCGAGCGGCGGGTTGCGGAATCCCTACTTTTCGGTGGGTGGCGAGATCAATGCCCGGCAAACACGCATGGATCCTGGGGAAGAGCAGTTCTACGCGGATGCTTTTGGCGGGGCGGGGTATCAATCTCGACCCTACACGCTCGTGAGCTTCGGCGCTGGTGCCAGGTGGCTCGTCGGATCGCGGACGCTCACGGTGGATCTCTCGCTGCGTAATGCCTTCAACAAGCGCTACGCGGACTACCTGAGCCGGATCAAGACCAATGCACTGGATCCGGGCATGGGGCGTTCCTTGATCGCACGGATAACGACGGAGTTCTAACGTGGCTCGAGACACACGAATTGCACGACTCGCGGCCGTTGCGGGCCTCTTGGGTCTGGTCTTGGCGAGCGCCTGCAGCAGCAGCAGTGCCGGGCCACGCCTCCCGTCCTGCGGGGCGCACGGGACCCAGCTTTCCCTTCTGGTCGCCGGATACAGCTCGATCGATCCAGCGACCGATTCCGGCTGTGTGACATTCCCGCTCAACACGGCGCCCGACACCGCGGAGTATCTCGTGCTCCCGTGGTCGGCTGGTGGTGCGCCGGCATCGTCGACGCCTTTCACGCTGCAAGCGGCCACACCTCAGGCCGTCATCGCAGCGCAGCTGGTCGCGCAGTTCGCGCCATCGCCCTCCAGCGGTGCGCCGAGCCCACGCGGCCCGGCAGCCGTGACGTTCGATCGTTTCCTGCGGCAATCGGCACGCGCTGGGCTTTATGCGACTCCAACGCGCTCGACCGGCGCGGCCGCTCGCGTGTCGGCGGCGTCGTTAGCCGGACCGCCGACGGTGGGGAGTAAGCGCACGTTCAAGGTGTGCTCCAACACCAAATGCTCGGCGTTCGACAATGTCGGTGCCGTCGCGCGCTCCGTTGGCACCCACATCGCCATCTACGTCGATACGCTGGCGCCGTCGCCCGGACTCACCACGACGGACCTCGATTCGCTGAAAGGTGTGTTCGATTCACGGCTCTATCCGTTGGACACGCTTGTCTTCGGTCACGTGTCGGACATCGATTCCAACACGGTCGTCATTGTGCTCATGACGAACACCGTGAACAAGCTCGTGAGCAAGGCGACCTGCACGAGCAGCGGTTATATCGCCGGCTTTTTCTTCCCGGCGGACGTGGCTCCCGGGATTTCCACGAATTACAACAACGGGGAGATCTTCTACTCGATTGTGGCGGACTCGAGCGGAACGTTGAGCTGTGCCCACAAGCCGTCCGAGGTCAACAACGTCACGCCGGTCACCTTTACTCATGAATTCCAGCACATGATCAATTTCGTCGAGCACGTGCTGGTGAAGAACGCCAATTCCGAGGAAGGGTGGCTGGACGAGGGTCTGTCGAAATACGCAGAAGAGATCGCCGGCCGGAGCTTCGGCGACAACGCGCATTTCAGCCAGTTCGCAATCGGGGACGTCTACGACGCCTACAAGTACCTGGCGGCGACGGGGACTTCGCCGCTGTTGATTCCCGAAGACACGGGATCGTTGGCGGAAGTTGGCGCGAGCTGGCTGTTCACCCGCTACATCGTTGATCAGTTCGGCGACTCATTGGCCGGGCGCCTGGTCCGCACCTCCCTCACCGGCGCCGCGAATGTCCAGGCACAGACCGGTCAAGCGTTTACCACCACGGTGAGCCGCTGGGCACTCGCGAACTGGGTGTCGGACCTCCCCGGATTCACGGCGCCGAGTGAGCTGCAGTACACGACCTGGCACTTCCGGACGACGTACGGCAACCTGCACAGTCAGGACCCGGCTGATTTTCCGCTCGCCTATCCGCTGGTGCCTCCGCTCGTGGCGGGAAGCGCGGTGAATGTCAGCGGCAAACTCTGGTCCGGTTCGGGCGTGTATGTACGGGCGGTGCAGGCTGCCAACGGCGCGGCCTTCACGCTCCACCTCAGTGGTTCCAGTGGAGTGGCGGTGTCGCCTGCGGTGATCCCGCGGCTCGTTGTGCTGCGGATTCGCTAACTATTGTCCGGGGGTGGGCGACACTGTCGCCTCGCCCACCCCGAGCTTCCGGAGTATGGCGGCTCCGATCAGGACCAGCCCGTACATGCACACGATCAGCGGGCCCGTCGGGAAATTCCCCACGTACGAGATGTACAAGCCGAGCAGCGAAGCCAGCGCGCCGGTGCCCCACGAGATCCAGATCATCTTCCGAATGTCGCGGCTGAACAGGAATGCCACGACCGCCGGCACCACCAGCATCGTGAAAACCAGCAGGACGCCCGCTACCGGTACGGACATCGTCACCGCGACGCCGAACGACACGTAGAACAGGAAGTCCCACACGCGAATCCGCCATCCTTCCCGCTCCGCCTCATCGGGATGGAAGGAGATCTTCAGGAACTGCCGGCGGAGCAAGAAATGCAACACCCCCAAGGCGGCATACGCCGCGCCCTTCTTCAGGATCGTGGGCCATGTAATCCAGATGATCGACCCTTCCAGCACGTCGTGCAGTGCCTCGGCGCCGCGGGGCGCCTTGTCGGCCACGAGGATGGCGGCGGCCGATGCGACCACGTACACGATGCCGATGATCGCTTCATGCGGCACGCGTCCCTTCCCGCGCGTGCGCGTCAGCGCGAACAGCGCCGCCCCGATGCAAGTGAATACGAGGGAGAAGATGAACGCCGTCCGCGAGTCGGGCGCCACTCCGTAGAGCAAGGCCACGACGCTGCCGAGCCCCGCCATCTGCGCGAGCGAGAGGTCGACGAAGATCACCTCGCGCGCGATGACGTGCAGGCCGAGGTAGGAGTGGATGGCGACGAGCACCATACACGCCACGAACGGCGCGAACATGAATCGCAACACAGTGTTGTTCTCCCTCGAGGGGGTTAACGACCCGTACTGGTGCTGTCCTGGAACGCCTGCGCCAGTGATGTCACAATCGCATTAATGAGATCGGCAAAGGTGTTCACGCCGGCCGCACCGCCGACGTTCGCCGGGACGATCACGGCCTTCGCCCCGGTGCGCTCCGCCACCTGCCGAATCTGGTTGTGGTCGAAATAGCCGGGCGAGAGGAGCACACGAACATGCCGCTGTTGCATTAGATCGATGAGCTCACGCACGTGCTTCGGCGTCGGCGGAATACCAGGCTTCGGCTCGATGTAGTCGACGCACGGGATTCCGAATTCACGCGAGAAGTAGTCCCACTCCTTGTGATAGCACGCCATTTCGCGGCCACGGAAGATCTGCCCCTGCTTGAGCCAGCCGCCGAGACGGGTGATCAAGGGAGCGCCTTGATAGCGCCGCTGACTCAGGAAGTCGAACAGCTTCCCTTGATGGTCGAGGTCCGCGAGCGTCTGACCGCCGAGCAGCGTGACGAGCTGGTCGCCGTAGAGGGCCTTGTAGATGCGGTCCTCAAAATCCTTCTCGCGCGCCGTGAAGTACTCGGCGTTCTCCGGCGACACGCGCTTCAGCCCCGTCAATATGTTCCGCGCGATCTGGATGCCGTTGAGGGGCTCTTCCCAGATGTGCGGATTACCAAAGACGTGAATATCGCCCTGCGACCGCGAGTAGCTGGCCGGAACGTCGAGCAGCTGAATTCCCGAATAGGCCGCAACGTAGCCGGGCGCCCCTTCTGTGACTTTCGAGTTCCCAGCCTTGTCGAGCAGCGCCGGCACCCAGAGCTCGAGGTCCAACCCGGTCGTGACGAACACGTCCGCCTCGGCGAGCAACGGCACGAAGCTGGGTTTGGGCTGCACGTAGTGCGGATTCTCGTCGCCTGTGGCAATCGCGTTGACTTGTCCGCGGTCGCCGACGATTTCGCGGGCGATGGCGGCATACGTCGTCAACGACGTCACGACTCTTACCGGAGCCGGCGGTGCCCACCGGCTCGCCGGTGGCGTCGCGGGAGCGCCGTGTACTCCCAGCAGCAGCGAAATGATATAGAGCATCTCAGTAGGTCTCGTGTTTATGTGGACCGATGGCCCAGACCGCCTGAAGCGCGAGCTGGTTGGTGGCAGTAATCCCCGCCACCTTCTCCCATTGGTATTGGGCGCGCAGGAACACCCATTCGCTCTCCCAGAGAGTCAGCGAAGGAATGACTTGTCGCGTGACATCGCCGAATTCCGGCGACTCGACGTAGTTGTACGCGAGGCCCGCGATCCAGCGCTGGCCCATTTTGTAGGTGGTGCTCGCATAGCCGCCGATTCGCGTCGGGCCGAGGCCGGCGATTTGCTTGCGGAACGCGAGCAGCTCCCCCCGGACTGTCCACTCGCGATAGAGCGCGGCGGAGGGCGGACGCCAGGTCAGTCGGAAATCGAGTCCGGCGACGCGCGTCCGCAGGGCGGAATCGGGATTGGTCCCGTACAACAGGCTGCCGCCCAGCTGCATGTACGTGGACCGGTTGAGCTGCCAGAAGTTCAACAAATGCGCGAGGTAGGTGGGCCGGCCGCTGTTTCCGAAGAGCTCCTCGTCGCTCGCGCTCCGCGTGACCTGCAGCGTGACCTCGTGGGTGCCGAAGCCGCCGAACGCGCGGTACAACGAGAGGCCGGTGCCGGCCAACCCGTCTTCACCCAGATACGTCCGGATCGCGAGCGGATACTCGGTTTCCGGCACCGCGTGCAGGTGCCAGCGGTTGAGCTCCCCGAATTGCTGGCGATACTTACCGAGGTCGAGGCGCAAGTGTCCCGGCAGTCCGATCCAGTAGGCGTAGCCTTCCTCGACGCTGATTCCGCCGTCCTCGAACGACAAGAAGATCTTGGTATGCGAATACGGATCGAGGGCCGACTGAAAGCCGACCTCGAATTCGCGCGGCTCGAAATTGTTCTGCTGCACTCCGCGGGTGGTGGCGTAGGCACGGACGTCGCCGGTTGCGCCGATTTCGGGGTTCAGCTGTGCCTGGTTGCGTTCTCGGCCGATGAATCGGCGCGCTGACGACGTATCGGCTGTTTGGGTCGTGTCACGACCGACGGCCGCAGCTGCCGCGGCGCGTAGCGAGGCCAGGTCCGTGTCGGCCGGGGCCGGCGCCAGCGGCGCTCTGACTCCACGCGCGAGTGCTGCGCGCACGGAGTCGAGCCGAGCTCGCAGCGCCCTGACTTCGGCGGCGAGCGAGTCGAGCTGTCGCTGGGTGGGCTGCTGGGCGTTGGCTCCCTGTGCCGCGACGCACGCGGCCAGGCCCAACGCGCACAATGTGCGTCTCATTTTCTGGTACCTCTCCTGTGTTCTGAGGAGCTTTCACACGCGCCACGACACGCGGCGAGTGTCTGCGTACTTCAGGAGAGGGACGGGGGAGGGGCTCGGGCGGGAGCGGTGAGTCGAACGACCGCGGCCAGCGAGATCGCGGGGAGCTCGAGGGCAATCCGGACGACACTCGTTGGTTCGGGGATCGTGAAGGTCGGCGGCGTCACCACCCGACCGCTCGCGTAATGGCACAGCGCGCAGCGCATCTCATCGTGGAGAATGGCGCAGCGCGCGCTGTGGCTCGCTTCAAAGCCCGGCGGGGCGACAACCGTGTCGCGGGCGTGCGCCAAGGAGATGGCGCCGCCGCCGAAGGCCTGGAGCGCGAGCAGAATCGCGAGCGGGAATCGCCGCAACATGATCTCCTTCATACGCCGGCAGGTGCGGGGATGTTGCCTCGGGCGTACGCCCGTAGCCGCCGCAGCATCCGGCGATCGTGCCGCAGCGGGTCGTCCCGCTTCGGCGTTTCGATAATCTTAACGACGTCGTTCAACTCCGGATCACGCATGATGCGCCGGAACGGCTCCGGGCCGATCTGGCCCTCGCCGATCCACTCGTGGCGGTCCACGCGCGAGCCGGCGGCGGCCCGGGAATCATTGAGATGCAAGCACTTAAGCCGATCAAAGCCGATCACCCGATCGAATTCCTCCCATACCGACTCTATCCGGGCGAGGTCGTAGCCCGCCGCATGCAGGTGCGCCGTGTCCAGGCAAAAACCCACACGCGTCCGGAATCGGTCAGGCAAGCCGTTGCGTAAGCCCCGCAGGTCTTCGAACGTCGCTCCCAATGCCGTCCCCGATCCGGCTGTGCCCTCGATCCACACTTCCAGGTCGCCGGGCACTGCAGCCAGAGATTCAGCATAGCCCCGCGCATTGCGCTCGAGCCCCTGGTCGCGGTCGTCCATGTAGTTGCCCGGGTGCGAGACCACTGCCCGCAGGCCCAGCGCCCGTGACCGCTCCAACTCTTTCGTGAAGCTTGCGATGCTCCGCGCGCGCAGCACGGGATCGGGTGACGCCAGGTTGATCAGATAGCTGTCATGTGCTATGGCCACGTCGAGCTTGTAACGCGTGACCTCGCTGCGAAAGCGCGCGACCTCGTCCGCGTCCAGCACCCGCTCACGCCATTGATTCGGCGTCTTGGTGAAGAGCTGAATCGCTGTGGCCCGGAGCTGCCCGCCACGTTGCGGGGCGGCTGCCACACCGCCCGCGCTCGAGACGTGGGCTCCCAGCATC
>JBKPDZ010000064.1:0-32290 GCA_046728135.1 Gemmatimonadota bacterium
GTGTTCCACTTGGGCAGGTCGGTGCGGCACCAGGCGAAAACGTCGGTGACGATGCGCATGGCAGGACGCACAGGATAGATGTACGTGCCGCGGGCGATGTATTCCTTGAGGATGTCGTTTTGCAGCGTGCCCTCGAGCTTCGTGAGCGGCACGCCCTGTTCCTCTCCCACCGCGATGTACATCGCCAGCAGAATCGCCGCCGTGGCATTGATGGTCATGGATGTCGACACGCGATCGAGCGGAATGCCGTGGAACAGACGCTCCAGGTCCTCGACGCTGTCGATCGCGACGCCGGCTCGCCCGACCTCTCCCTCTGCCCTGGGGTGGTCGGAGTCGTATCCCATTTGCGTCGGCAGATCGAACGCGACCGATAGACCGGTTTGCCCCACCTCCAGCAAATGCTGAAACCGCTCGTTGGTCTCCTCGGCCGTTCCGAACCCCGCGTACTGGCGCATCGTCCACAGCCGGCCGCGATACATCGTCGGATACGGACCACGCGTGAAGGGCGGCTCACCGGGCAAGCCGAGGTCACGCTCGGCACGCCCTGGCCAATCGTCCGGTCCGTAGTACGCCTTGTCCTTCGTCATTTTCCTGCGAGCACTGCGCGCGCGAAGGCGACGTCCTGCTTGGAGCCGATGATCAGCGGCGTGCGTTGATGCAGCGCGGTCGGCTGGATGTCGAGGATGTCGCGCTCGCCGTCGATCGCCGCCCCGCCGGCTTGCTCGACGACGAACGCGAGTGGGGACGCCTCATACAAGAGGCGCAGTTTTCCCTGCGGCGCGTTGCTGTCGGCCGGATAAAGAAACACGCCGCCCGACATCAGGTTGCGGTGGATGTCGGCCACCAGCGAGCCGATGTAGCGTGCGTTCTTCGCCTCGACGCGGCCACTGTCGCCGTTCTTGAAGGCGGCGACGACGCGCTGCATTCCGGGCGCCCACTTGTTCCAGTGACTCTCGTTCACGCTGTAATAGGTGCCGACGTCGGGCGAGCGGATGTCGGGATGCGACAGGAGAAATTCTCCGATCGTCGGATCGAGGGTGAAGCCGTGCACCCCCTGCCCCGTCGTGTACACGAGCATCGTGCTGGAACCATAGAGGATGTAGCCGGCGGCGACCTGGGCACGGCCTTTCTGCAGACAGTCGGCCAGTGACCCGGGACCCTTCTTGGTGGCTTTGCGCCGATGAATGGAAAAAATCGTGCCGATCGAAACGTTGACGCCGATGTTGGTCGAGCCGTCGAGCGGATCGTACATCAGCACGTACTTACCCCCGCGCCGGTCTTCGCGTATCGGCACGGGAATCGGGTGCTCGTCTTCCTCCGACGCGACGACGCACACGCGACCCGTGTGCTCGACGCTGTGCCGCACCGTCTCGTTGGCGAACACGTCGAGCTTCTGCTGCACCTCGCCCTGGACGTTGATCGCGCCGAATTCGCCGAGGATATCGGTGAGCCCGGCGCGCCGCACCTGGCGGGAAATGATCTTCGCGGCAAGACACAGATCGTACAGCAGATTCGACAGCTCGCCCGTCGCCTCCGGATGGAGCCGTTCCTGCTCCATGATGAAGCGCTCAATCGTGATGACCGACGTCGGCGATTGCGAGCGTGCCATGACTCGAAACGGTGAAGGTGATCGTGCCCTGTCGATCGGTGCGGAGCACGGTGACGCTATGTTCTCTGAGCCGCTCGAGCGTTTCAGGCGCGGGATGACCATAGCGATTCTTCGTTCCCACGCTGATGACCGCTTCGGCGGGCTGCAGCTCATTGAGCCAGCGGTTCGACGTCGCGCCGCGTGACCCGTGATGCCCGACTTTCAGCAACGTCACCCGTCCCACCTGGCCCGCGAGATGCCCCTCGGTGGGGATTCCCGCGTCACCCGCGAGCAGCAGGCGCGTGCCGCCGTAGCTGACGAGCAGCACGACCGATTCCTCGTTGATGTCCGTCTGGCTCACCGCCCAGGCGGAGTCCGGACTCAACACCTCGATCGCGACGCCGTCCACATTCAACCGATCGCCGCGGCGAGCGGGACGCCACTCAGCGCCATCACGCTCGACCGCGCCGAGGAACCCGAGATATCCCGCATCCGGTACCGGCTGGCCGGGCTCGAGCACATACGCCGGGTCGAACGCGTCGAGCACGGCCGGCAAGCCGCCGAAGTGATCGAGATGCGCGTGCGTGGCGACAATCGCCGCCAGCTGAGACGCGCCGTGGCTCCGCAGAAACGGGACGACGACCCGCCGACCCGCATCGCCCTGGGGACCTCGGGGCCCACCATCGATCAACACCCACCGCCCCGCCGGACTGCGCAGCGCAATCGCGTCGCCCTGGCCGACGTCTAGGAAACTTACGGTCAAACACTGACAGTCTGAAAGACGCCGGAGGGCGCCGAAAGACGCCCAAAGCGCCGCCAGAGCAGCGACGAATGCGAGCCGAGCCGCGATCGTCCAGCGCCGCCGGGGCGAGTCCCATAGCCACCACGCCAGCATCAGCACTCCCAGCCACAAGGCGCCGGCGCGTGGTCCGGCGATCATGATGAAATGACCGCCCGGCAATGCCGCAGCCGCCCGGGCGACGACATCGAGTAACGCCAGGCACAGCCCTGAACCGGCGGCCAACCAGCTCGACGAGAATATGAGCGCCACCATCAACCCCGGCACCGCGAGACCGGCGAGCGGGATCGCCGCGAGATTCGTGAGGACGCCAATCGGTGCGACGGTGCCGAACGCGTAGGCGGTTATCGGCGCGGTCAGGAGCGTTGCGGCCATCGCGGGCGCGAGCAGGCGCATGCCCTTGGGAAGGCGCTCGGTCGCGCGGCCCGCCCAGATCACCGCCGCGACTGCGGCGACCGACAACCACGCGCCGACCGATTGCACCGACCAGGGATCGCCGAGCATCACGCAGAGCGCCGCAAGCGCGACGAGTCCCCGCGGCGCAACCACGCGCTGCCGCAGCTTCCCGATGTCCAGCAGGCCGAGCATCGCAGCGGACCGCGTGGCGGGCGCAGGAAACCCCAGCAGCCACACGTAGGCGAGCATCACGGCGGTCCCCGCCACGAACCGCGGGCGCGGGCCCAGCCGGAGGCGTTTGAGCAGGACGCTAAGCCACGCGGCGAAGAAGCCCACGTGCAATCCGGAGATCGACAGCAGATGCGCGAGGCCCGACCGCGTGTAGCGCTCGCGGAGCTCGGCATCGAGCTCGGCGCGGCGCGCGATCACGAGCGCATCGACGAGCGGCGCGCGGCTGCCAAACAGCCGCCGGCTGCGCTCGGCGATGCGATCGCGCAACGCGCCACGCCCGCGTCGCACCGCGTCGAGCGGACGCACGCGCCGCGCAACGAGGATCCCGCCTTTCGGGTCCGAGAGGAATCGTCCCGCGACGACCCATGTCGTGCCGCCGTGGGCGGCATGACCATCGGGCCAGCGCATGGTCAGCGTGCCACCGCATGCGCCGCGCTGCACCACGCCTTCAACGACGCCACCTGTCTCGGGGATGGGATCTGTGAGCCGGATGATCGCGGAGCGGGTGCCGACGGACCACCGCCGTGCACACGACGCGTGCTGTTCCCGCCGCGCCGGCCCGCCCCACAGCTCACCCGCCACCAACATGACCCCGAGCGCCGCGCCAAGCGGCGCCCGGCGAAACAGCAGCGCCGCCCCGACGAGCACGGGAGCGACCACGCCCCACTCCCCACTCCCGGAGAGCCCGGCCCAAAGGCCGAGTCCGAATGCGATTGTGAGATAGAGAATCGGCGGGCGCACCGAGCCCGCCTCAGGCTACAGCTGCGTGGGCTTTGCTCCGCAGCGAGGGGCGAGCGCGACTTTGCGGAATCCCTCGAGCAGCGCGACGTCCAGCTTCGCCTTCTCCTGATCGCTGTGCAGCGATAGCTCGGTCAGGATCTCGCCTTGGCGTGTCGAGACATAGTGCGGGCTGAGGCGATTGAGAGCATAGACGAGCACGTCGCCGCGGCACGTGTCGCAGCCGCAGAACTTCGGGAACTCCTCGCGCAGGCTCTGGTACTCGCCCTGGACGACTTCCAACGTCACGTTCGTTACCGCCACGCGACCTCACCCCCTGACCCTCTCTCCGCGACGCGGAGCGGCGGAACGGCGGTGATGGCATCGTCCTCAACTGGCCGGGCGGTGAAGGTCGAGCCGGTCGTGCCGGTGAAGCGCACGCGCCGGTAGGTCCCGATCCACTCGGCTGGCCCCTCGAGCAGCGCGATCTTGTTCGTGCGCGTGCGCGCCTGCAGCAGATTCCCGCGCTTCGCCGGCCCCTCGACCAACACCTCGTGCGTCGAGCCGACGAGGTCCACGTTCTTCCGTCTCGCCACACGCCGGACCACTTCGATGAGCCGGCCGATCCGCTCGGTCTTGGTCTCCTCCGGGACGTGATCCTTGATCTTGACCGCGGGTGTACCCTCGCGGACTGAATACTTGAACGTGTACGCGTCGTCGAAGCCGACTTCCTCGACCAGTGACAACGTCTCCTGGAAGTCCGCCTCGGTCTCGCCGGGGAAGCCGACGATGATGTCGGTCGAGAGCGCGATGCCCCGCGCCGCGGCGCGCAACGCCGCGACGACGTCGAGGTACTGCTGGCGATCGTAGCGGCGCAGCATCCGTTTGAGCGTGCGCGAGCTGCCGCTCTGTACCGGGAGATGGACGTGCTCGCAGACGGCCGGCGTCGCCGCCATCGCCGCGAGCACCCGCGGCGTGAAGTCGGTCGGATAGGGCGACGTGAAGCGGAGGCGCCGGATTCCGGGGACCGCGCCGACGGCGCGCAACAGATCGGCGAAATCGTGCTCACCGTCGTGATAACTGTTGACTGTCTGGCCAAGGAGCGTGACCTCGCTGGTACCGCCGTCCGCCAAGCGGGCGACTTCGACCACCACGTCGGCCAACTTGCGACTCCGCTCCGGGCCACGCGTCATCGGAACGATGCAGAAGGTGCACCGATAATCGCAGCCACGTTGTACCGTCACAAACGCCGAGATCGGATTGTCGCGGGTGGGAGGAACATCCTCGTAATGCTCCCACGCCTTGAACTCGACCTCGGCGGCGCGCTCACCGTCGCGCGCGCGTGCGATCAGCTCGGGGAGCGCCCGGTAGCCGTCCGGACCGATCACGAGATCCACCTGGGGCACCCGGGCCAAGAGCTTTGGTCCCAGACGTTGCGCCATGCACCCGACGACCCCCATCACGTCACCCGGCCGCTTGTGCCGCTTCAACTCACCCATGCGACCCAGCACCCGCTGCTCGGCGTGATCGCGCACCGCGCAGGTGTTGACCAATAGCACATCGGCCTCGTCCGGATCATCGGTGCGGACGTATCCCGCACGGCCCAGGACGCCGAACATCAGCTCGGAATCCGAGACGTTCATCTGGCAGCCGTAGGTCTCGATGTATACGCGCCGCATCGTCAGTTGACGGTCACCTCGAAGCGGGAACGCCCGTCCCACCGGTCTGTATCAAGATAGACGCTCAAATAATCCTCCGTCATCACCTCGAGACGGCCCTGCTGGCGGCCGGAGACGACGCCATCAGCCGTCTGCCCCCTGCGGCGCGTCCGGTACGCTGCACCCTGCGCCTCCCCCAGCTCCCGGACCTCCCGCGCCCGCTCTCGAATGACTTCCGGCAGCAGGTGACCGGACAGACGAGCGGCCGCGGCGTCGGGGCGCACGGAGAAGGGGAAGACGTGCAAATAGGTAAAAGGCAAGGCGCGTAAGAGCGCGACCGACGCCCGATGATCGGCGTCGGACTCCCCGGGAAAGCCCGCGATCACGTCGGCGCCCAAGCCAAACACGGGGAGCCGCTCCGCCAGCCACTCGATCCGCGCCCGATACGACTCGGCCGTGTACCAGTGCCGGCCCATCCGCTTGAGGACGCGATTCGAGCCGGACTGCAGCGGCGCGTGCAAATGCGCGGCCAGATTCCGCGGCGCTTCGATGAGCAGATGCGCGAGCGTATCGTCGACTTCGGTGGCCTCGACGCTGCTGAGACGGAATCGAACCTGAGGAAGAGCATTGATCAGAGCTTCCAATAGGATGCCCAAAGACCCGGTATCCTGTATCCCGGCTCCTGATTCCCGACCATAAGTCCCGATATGCACGCCGGTGAGCACAATCTCGGCGTGGTGTTCGGCAAGCGCCCGCGCCTCCGCGATGAGCTCGGCGACCGGTCGCGAGCGGTTCGCGCCCCGAGCGAGTGTCGTCGCGCAAAACGTGCAGTGCTCGTCGCAGCCATCCTGGATCTTGAGAAGGGCACGGGATCGAGCGTGTGAATGTAGGGGCGCAGCATGCTGCGCCCCTACATCATCGAACCCCGCTGCGCGCAACACCATCGCCGGATCCGCATTGGCCACCACGGCGCGCACCGAAGGCAGCGCGGCGATCGTCCCGTCATCGAGCGCCGCCGCACAGCCCATCACGATTGTCTGCGCGTGACTCGCCTTTGCGATGTGGCGCACGAAGCGCCGCAGCTTGACTTCACTTTCGCCAGTGACGGTGCAGGAATTGACGACGGCGAGATCGGCGAGCGCGGGATCATCGACCACGACCCCACCGCGCTCATCGAATGCCAAGCGCACCCGCTCAGTGTCGTACTGGTTCGCCTTGCACCCGAAGGTGTGGAAATAAACCTTCACGGCCGGACTGTAAGGCCGACCAGGAACGTCCAGACCCGTTCGGTGAGCCCGGTCCCCTTGCGCTCGAGACGCTCGAGGCCAAAGTCGAGCCGGCCGCGGCCGCCGGAAAACTGTCGTCCGACCCCCGCCGAATAGCCGACCTCGCTGGGCGTCTTGCCGATGCCGAAGGGGAGCTGCCCGCTCCGCACGCCGAACCGGATGGGCGTCCGCAGCGCGCCGAGCTCCGCACCCACCGACCAGTTGAACGTGTCGTGCACCGTCGAGTCCGCAGCAGTGGTCGACCACTTGCCCCACGTGACCGTTCCCGCGAGGCTGGCCTGCGTTCCCGCCCGCCAGAGCACGCCCGCTCCGTACGTGCGCGGCAGATCGTTATTGGTGATCGCGCGACCACCGATGTCCGCGCGCAGTCTCGTGTCGGACCGAAGCCAGCCGGCCAGGCGTAGATCACGCGTCACATCGAGCAGCAGGGACGCCGAGCCGCCCCTCCCGGAGTACGCGACCTGGTCCTTGGCAGTGGAGGTGTGGTAATTGGTACTGTCGGCGAACGTCCGTGTGGCGACCACCTGTGTGGAGCCGGTCAGCAGATGGAGCCCCAGACCGAGCGCGATGCGGCTGTGCAGCCGGACGGCGGCCGCGAGCCGGAGATCCGAGACGGCGCCATCGCTCGTGATCTCGTCCGTGATCGGCTCCTGGACGCCGCGCAGATCGATGGTGTCCTGGATCCTGACGCCGAACGTGCGGTCGAGATAGGTCGCAAAGCCTCCGCCCACGACGATACGATTCGTGAGCGGTCCGGCGATCACGAGCGCGGGAAATCGCGTCCCACGAAGCGAGGCCTGGGCGGCGCCCACCGGCTCCAGCGTGCGCCACGACGTGCCGCCGGAAACGCTCGCGCTCATGCGCCGGGCATCCGTCAGCGCCGCATCGGTGAGCGGCGAAAACGGGTCGAACGGCGCGAACGCGCCGCCCGTGGTGCGCGCCCGGACGCTCTCCCATTTGCCGGGTGTCCCGAGACCCTTGATGCCGAATTGCGAGTCCTGCGCGGCCAGGTGGCCTGCCACGAGGAGCGCCAGGCATACCAGAGCGGTGGTCCTCATGGCTTCCCGAATTGGAAGCGGTGGACGTACGTCACGTGGAGCGACGGCCGGAATGCCGGCGCGCGCGACGAATAGAACCGCGCTTGAGTGTACGACGACGCCTCCGGCACCTGCCGGAGGAGAATGCTGGTCACCAGCGTCGTATCCAGCGACCACGCGCGCACGAGGTTCGTGACCTCGAGCCGCACCGTGTCCGGTGATCCGATGTGGATGAACGTGCTCGCAATCAAGGACGTCGTCGTCCCGAGGGGCGATTTCGCGCCGATGTCGGTGGTCACGTTGCGGCCTTCGAGCGCGAACGAGTCGCTCGGCACGCCCGGCACCGCCTGCACCGGGACGAGAATCAGCGTCGCGCGCACGACGTCAATGCTGTCGTGGAGAAACTTCGGCATCGCGACGCGGAGGAACGTACGGGCCGACGGCACGCCGCCGACCGTCAGGTTGGAATCGAGCGGCGCCGACGGCGGATTGAAGACGAAGTTATCGAACCGCGCCGTGACAGTCTGATCCAAATGCACGACGCTGTCCGGCTTGGTTGCTACCGAATCGACGTAGTGATAGTACCGATGCAGCTGTGGGCCGCCCCCCGCGCTCTCCAACGTCGCCAGGCCGAGACTCGCGAACGAGTCCGCCGCGACCCGGAAGCCGAACGCCACACGACCCGAGTCGGTGGTGCTGAGCGGCGCCTGCAACGTGTCGAGCTTCAGGGAGAGGAGCAGTGACGAGTCGGACTGGAACTGGAGCACGTTGCCGGCGGTGTCCACTCGGATCGAGTCCTTCCAAAAACTGATGATGGCCGAATCGGTCGTCTTGGGCAGCGCGAGGAGATTCGAGATATTGACGCTGTCGACGGGCGGCGCCGTGAAATACGGATCGAGCGACGCAAAATCAGACGTCGAGTCGGCCGTCACGGGAAGCAGAAACAGTTTGAGCCGCAGGTTGGTCGCCTGCTTGTCGCGATGCGGGATGATGAGCCGCAACCGGACGGAGTCCACGATGATCGGCACGGTCGTCGTATCACCCGTCCTCGGCGCTTTCCGCGTAATCATGGTTTGCGTCGTGAAGAACGGCCGGCTATCGATCACGCCCGGCGAGTCCGCGGCCATCATCAGGGTCGCCTGAGCGCTCTGCAGGTATCCGCGGAACGAGGAATCGCGGCTGATGATCGCGGCGAACACCGTGTCCTGAATGTCGATCGTTCCGCCCGGACAAAAGTTCGGGCAGACGCCGGGAGACGTCGTCTGCTCCCCACACGCAGCGGCGGCCAGCAGAAGTAGGAGCGAACCCAGTCGACGCATCACCGATCCAACGTCTCCTTCGTGAAGGCATCCGGTAACAGGGCGGCCAGCGTCCACCGTTTCTGGGTGGACGGCCCGACCGCGATCACTTCCAGTCCCAGGCCGAATTCCGCCAGCAGCTGGCGACAGGCACCGCACGGCGCCGCGGGCGGATCGACGTCCGTCGTGACGACGATGCGCTGCAGGTGACGCGCGCCGCCCACGACCGCCGCGCCGAGCGCCATGCGCTCCGCGCAGATGGTGAGCCCGTACGAGGCGCTTTCGACGTTGCACCCGAGGTACACCTTCCCGTCCGCGGCCTCGAGGGCGGCGCCCACATGAAAATTGCTGTACGGCGCCCAGGCGTGGCGCATCGCTTCCCGCGCGCGTTGCACCAGGTCGTTCATGCCGCAACGTCCTTGAGAAACGACGTGCCCGCGGCGAGTGCGGGCAGGCCGAAATACTCCGCGACCGTTTGTCCCAGATCCGCGAACGTGCGGCGCGTGCCCAGCGGAACGGGACGCACGCCGGGGCCCAACACGAGTACCGGGACGACCTCGCGCGAATGATCGGTCGACGGCGTCGTCGGATCGTTGCCGTGGTCCGCCGTGAACATCACCAGATCCTCCGGGCGCAAGCGCGCCAGCAACCGCGGGATCCACGCATCCAACTCCTTGAGACCCTGATGGAACCCCGGCACGTCGTTACGGTGCCCCCACGATTGATCGAATTCGATCACGTTGACGAACACAAACCCCGTCTCGAGTGTGTCGAGCGCTCGCTCGATGAGCCGGTAGGCATCGGCATTCGTCGGCGTGTGCTCGCTGCTGATGTTGCGCCCCGCGAACAGGTCGTCCACCTTGCCGATGCCGACGCGCGCGACGCCAGCGGCGGCCATCAGATCCAGCAGCGTCGTGCCGGTCGGCGCAATCGAAAAATCCTTGCGATGGGCCGTACGGCGGTAGTCCCCCGCTGCGCCTTCGAACGGACGCGCGATCACGCGACTGACGGCGTGCTCGCCGGTGAGCAGCTCGCGTGCGACGGCGCAGGCCTTGTACAGCTCCGCCAGCGGCACGGTGCCCTCGTGCGCCGCAATCTGAAAAACGGAGTCCGCGGACGTATAGACGATCCACTTACCCGTGCGCTGGTGCTCGGCACCGAGCTCGGCGATAATCGCGGTACCGGACGCCGCGGTGTTGCCCAGCCAGCCGCGCCCAGTGCGTCGCGCGAACTCCTCCAACAGCGACACCGGGAAGCCGCGCGGATAGGTTCGAAACGCCTTCTCGAGCAGCACGCCACAAATTTCCCAATGACCCGTCGTGCTGTCCTTACCCGCCGACGCCGGCTGCGCGATGCCATGCGCAGCCGTCGGACTCCCGTCCCGCGCCAGTCCGGCGATGCCGCTCCCGTCGTGGCACATGCCTAATCCCAGCCGTTCCAGATTGGGCAGCTTCAGTCCACCGACCGCGCGCGCCACATTACCCAGCGTGTCCGACCCCGCGTCACCGTACGCCGCGGTGTCGGGCGCCGGGCCCGCGCCGAGCCCATCGAGCACGATGATCGCGGCCCGGCCGGTCCCAGCCTTCACACGACGACTCGCGGCAATCGGGCACCGAGTCCGGTGAGAAACTCATGCGGCACCTCGGCGCTCCAGCCCGCGAATTCCTCCAGCGTAATCCGTTCCTTGGCTTCCGCACCCACGATCGTCGCGACGTCTCCCACCTGCACCTCGAGCGTGCCCGTGTCCACCAGCGTCATGTCCATCTGTACGAGTCCGACAATGGGACAGCGCTTGCCGCGCAACAGGACCTGCGCTCTGCCGTTCGCGCCCCGCCGGATACCATCCGCGTACCCGATGCGGAGTGTCGCGATCACGGTGTCGCGAGGCACCACCCAGCTCTCCTGGTAGCTCACGCTCTCGCCTTTGCGCACCCGTCGCACACTGATCACTCGGGCTCGGACGCTCACGACCGGTTTCGGCGCGGGCAGCCCTGCGGCGGGGAGCCCGCCATACAGGAAGATGCCCGGCCGTACCAAGTCGAGCGCAAACTGCTTCCCGCGGACCGCGGCGGCGCTATTGGCGACGTGTAGCAGTGCCGGCCGGCGCGGCAAGCGCTGCACCGCGTTCAAAAACCGCTCGAGCTGCCGCTCCGCAGATCCGTCTTGCCGGTCGGCCGACTGGAAGTGCGTGTAGCATCCTTCGAACGACGCCGTGTCGACCGCCGCTCCCAACTCGTCGACCTCGTCCCAGCGCACGCCGGCACGCCCCATGCCCGTGTCGATCTCGATATGGAAGGGACGGTCGCCACGCGTCGTCCATTCGAGGATGCTGCCGGCATCGCCGAGCGCCGGGGTCAGCTGATGGTGGTCGTACGAATCGAACAGTCGCGCGCGCGCCGGCATGAACACGAGGATGGGCCGCGTGATGCCGGCCGCGCGCAGCTCCGCACCTTCTTCGATCGTGGCGACGCCGTAGCCCCAGGGATCGAGCGGCTCGAGGGCCTTAGAGACTAGGACGGCTCCGACCCCGTACGCATTCGCCTTGACGACAGGGAGGAGCCGAGTGTCTGCTATCTTTGCTACCGTTCGGGCGTTGTCGACGAGGGCTTCCACGTCCACTTCCACCCAGGCCTCGCCTCTCGTTGACACGCTCACTGGCGCGGGTATGATACCCGGCCCGGAGGCTAAATGCAAGGCGATTCAGCGCTTGGACGTGCTCTGGGACTCGTGCGAGAACTGCGGCAGCGCTGTCCGTGGGACCGCGCACAAACCCCACAAACGCTCCGTCCCTATCTCGTCGAAGAAGCTCTCGAGCTCGATCACGCCATTCAGACCGACGATCCCGAAGCGATGCGGGATGAGCTGGGAGATCTGCTGCTGCATCTCGCGTTTCAGATCGTGATCGCCGAGGAGCGGTCGCAGTTCAATGCCGAGGTCGTCACGCACACGCTCGAAGAGAAGATGTGGAGACGACATCCCAATCTCTTCGGCGAAGCTCGCGTGACTCGCGACGATCACACGGGATGGGAGCTCGTGAAACGGCGCGAGCCCCGTGCCGGCGGGAAACGCAGCACGCTGGCGGGCCTGCCGGCGACGTTGCCGCCGCTGCTCATGGCGTACCGGCTTCAAGAGCGCGCGGCGGGTATCGGTTTTGACTGGCCGGATGCGCAGGGACCGTTGGACAAGGTGAAAGAGGAAACCGCGGAGCTGGAGAAGGAGCAGGGAGCGGGGAGCAGGGAGCAGATCGAAGAAGAGATTGGGGATCTGTTGTTCGCGGCGGTGAATCTCGCGCGGAAGCTCGGCATTGAAGCCGGGCAAGCGCTCGAGCGTGCGAACGCGAAGTTTACAAACCGGTTTGAGAGGATGGAGAAGCTGGCAGCGGAGCGCGGTCTAGAGATGGGCCGGGCGAGTTTGGACGAGCTGGACAGGCTGTGGGATGAAGTAAAGACAGTCTCCTAAATCGTCGGAGTGTACCTTTACCGATTCAAACCAACCAAAGGATTCCCATGCTCCTCATTCGAGACATCATGTACTGTAAGCCGGGCAAAGTGCGCCCGATGGTTGAGAAGTTCCTCGCAATCTCCAAGCTGGGTCAGAAGACTGGCATGCCAAAGATGCGCGTGATGACCGACTTCTGCGCCGAGCGCTATTGGACGATCGTCTCCGAAATGGAAGTCGAGAGTATGGACGAGTTCGAGCGGATGATGCAAGGCACTGGGCAGACCAAGGACGACATGCAAGAAATGGACAAGATTATGAAGGGGTACCACGACTTCGTTGAGTACGGGCGGCGCGAGATCTACAAGATCGAATCCTAGTCAGCTTCCTGCCCAAACACCAGCTCAACGCTGTTTACGTCGCGAATGGAAAAATCGCGGACTCGATACGGTCGTGTCTCAATCGGCACCGAGATTACGGCCCCGCGTCGAATGACCTCTGCGTAAAGATCATTCACGTCTTTGACCCAAAAGAAGATGCGAACACCCGTCGGCCCATGCTCGCCTTTGGCCAAATGCACCGCCGCATTATCGCGCCACACGACACAGTACTCGGGCGTCTCAGCTCCCGGGTCGACCTTAAACCCCAAGATCCTTCGGTAGAAGTCTGCGGCAGCCGAGACGTCGGGGACCAAAAGGAGCGGAGCGCCCTGGTAGAACTGCTCGGGATTGCTCGTCGGAAAATCCGGCATGCGCTTTCTCCTTGTGAGACGCGCGGCAGTTAGGCGGCTCGCCTTCCACGCACCAGCGCCATCCCTAGGAACCCGGCACCCGCGAGGATCACGATGGCCGCCAGCCAGCTCACCCGTTCACTGACGGCCGCACCAACCCCCACCAGCACAAAGCCAAACACCGCCGGCAACATGCACCCGCGTAGGCGAGCCGCTAGCACTCGCCGCTCAGCGGGGCTCTCCGGGTCTCGTCGGCGGGCAACAGCTCCCGGGCCCGATCCGCTTGCGCAGCGTCGACCAAGAGGCGGACTCCACGGCTGAACCCGAGCTCCGGGCGTTGCCCGCCGGCGTCATCGAAGGGCACCACGGCCCGGACGCCGCCAGCCTCGAGGATGCCCCTCGCCAGTTCCGCTTCTGGACGGGTCGCGAAAGTCTTAACGCAAACGAGCGAGCTCAGATGAACGACTCATTGCGCTGGTTGTGCGGCGGAGCTGCGCCGCCGTGCTCTTTGGGCAATTGTAATGCAGCGATCTATCGGTGTGGCCGCAACAACGGCCGCGATGACGTCGAGCGGAAGATCCTCACTTCCCTGTTCTCATGCCAGCGATTCCGGCACCGGCTACGATCTGCAACGCTTCTTCCTTCGTGAACCCTTGCTTCATCAGCGCTTCGTAGTAGCGGCGCGAGAATCGCGCGAGACGTTCGATCGTCTCCGGCTTCTCGAACGCCTTGAGCGTCCCCTCAATCATCGCTTGCATCATGCTCTCGTACATCGGCCCCATCTGGGTGAACATCCCAGCCATCTGAGCCATCGCCGCAGAGTCGGGCACCTGTGAGCGGGACGTTGGTTGCTGCGCTACCGCAGCCTGACTGGTGAGGAGTAGAGCCGCACACACGGCTATCACTGGACGCATAGAAATACTCCCGGGAATGGATCGTGCCGCCTAACGGATGGCGCTTAAGCATAGAAGACTACCTCAGAGACCGTGACGCCGGCAGCTTCAGGCGCGCGCGGGCTGGTAACGGCAGACCTGCACACCCGTACCGGTGGTGGTGGCCGAGATGAGCTTGAACGCGCGCGCTGCGCCGTCGCTGGGGAACAGCGTCTTCCCGCCGCCGAGCGTGATCGGCTCGATCATGAGGACGAGCTCGTCGACCAGTCCGGCAGCCAGCAGCGCCCGCACCACGCTCAAGCTGCCGTAGACGTAGACGTCGGCGCCCGGCTGGTCGCGCAGCCGCGCCACCTCCTTCAGAAGATCGGCACTCCGGATGATTGTTATCGGCTTCCATGGCGTGTCGTCGGATCCGGAGAGAGTGGCTGATACGACATACTTCTGGGCGCGGTTGATCCAGTCGGCAAACGGGCCCTGGCGGTCCGGCCAGACGGCCGCGCCCGATCGATACGTGCTCCGGCCCAGGAGCACGGCGCCACTGTGCTCGGCGAACTGGTTTATGGCGGCCCAAACCTCCGAATTGTTGTACGGCACCGACCAGCCACCATGACCGAACCCGCCGATGGTATCCTCGCCCAGGCCGCCTGGCTTGCCGGGTCCCTGCACGACGCCGTCGAGGCTGATGAACTCGTGGACCACGACTCGCATTTACCCCTCCTTCGCCGTCAGCTTCAGGCGCGCGTGAGGCTGCCGCGCGTCAGAAACTTGCTCGTCCTGGTGTGAGCACACGCAGCACCGACTGCTGACTGAACCGACGCTTGTACTCGACGATGATCGCGAGGATCGCAGAATCCGCCGCGGCTGAGGGCACCGGATGCACTACTTCGAGCACGAAGGTCGGTTCGTGGCTGGTCTGGCCATTGGGCGCCCGCCACTCTCCCTCGGCGGCCCAGAACGTAAAGCCGCTCGGAAGTTGCACACTGACCACCTCTCGCACAAAGCGCGCCCACACTGAGTCCGTGACGCCCAACGTGTCGGAGACATTGCGACCGAAATACAGACGCTCCGTGACAATCGAATCTGTGGCACCCGGCCGGATTGTCGCCGCACAGCCGCAGAGTACTACGAGGAGGGCGTAACGTTTCACAGCAGTGCGCGCTTTGACGCTCCATGAGCGTACGAAGAGGCGCCCCTTGATGCGGACGATCTTGCCATCACGCAGGCGCACGCGCTCATGACCTTTCGCGCAGGCCGCGTGCGACTCCTACGCCGAGGAGCAAACCGAGGCCAGCCAGCGCGCAGATGAGAATGGGAGTAACTGGAGTATGGAGATTCGACACCGCAATCGGCGCCGCAACGGCGAATCCGACTCCCCCGCCCACGAATGCGCCCCGACGATCCGCAAACGGAAGCCACTGCAGCTTGGAAGCGATCGCAACGGCGAGCCCGATGCCGATCAGCCCGCCGATGATTGCTCCGGCGAACAATCCAGGTTTGCCGGCTGCGGTACCCAGCATGGATCCAAGGACGGCCCCGAGTCCGGCGAGCGCCCACGCAGCGATGAAAAGTGGAAGTGGCTTCATATGCAGTGACTCATGCCGCTAGGGACTCCGGCCCACGGGTCGCACGAGCGGTACTCCGAGCGCCGCGCGCGCCACGTTTCGAAAGAGGGAGTCGGGGCCCGCTGAGCCCGTGTTCGTAAGGACTGTGACAGAAAGGGAATCATCCGGGAAGAAGCCATTTGCGCTGGTAAAGCCGATAATGCCACCGCCGTGGCTGATCATGCGGTGACCGCCGAGGGTATCAGCGACAAGCCCAAATCCGTAGTGGTGTGATTGGGCCGTCCGCTCCGGAGTGGTCATGAGAAGATATGATGACCGGCTGACGACGTTGCCGCCAGCAAGCAAAGTATTCCAACGGGCCAAGTCATCTACAGTTGAGCACAGCGCTCCTGCCGAGTATGGCTGAGTCATGCTGAGGTATGTAGCGCGATGCCATCCGGTGGAGTCTCGGTCGTAACCTGCTGCGCGACCTGGCAGCACACGATCGAGATCACAGTAATAGGTGTCGGCAAGACCTAAGGGGTGAATGAGTCGCTTTTCCGCAAACGTGGGGAATGCCTCGCCGGTTACGCGATCGAGCAGGACGCCCAGGAGCACATACCCCGTGTTATCGTATCGCCAATTGGTTCCCGGAGCGAACCACATTGAGTCGTGCACTGTGAGGGCGACCAAGGAATCCGTTGACAGGTCTTCCCGCCACCGGTGCCTCCAGCGCTCACCGATATCTGTATAGCTCGGAATACCGGACGTGTGGTTGAGCAGCTGACGCACTGTTACGCGTCGCCATGGTATTGGTAGATCAGGGATATAGGCAGCGATCGAATCGTCGAGGCGAATTCGTCCGGCCTCGACCAACCGTATCACCGCAGCGGCTGTGAACTGCTTCGTAATCGAACCGATCTGGTAGAGGGTCGAGGGGGAAGCCGCAACCTGCTGTTCCAGATCAGCGAACCCATAACCCGCTCTCACCAGCGTGTCTCGTCCGCGGACAACCTCGATTGACAGCCCGGGTGATCGCCGAGCATCCAGATAGGCGTGCGCGAGCGAATCCACAACGGTGCGAACTCTGCTCGCCGTCGGTCGGGATTGAGCAGCCGCGTACATGGGGGGAACAAGTGAGAGAGCGAATGGCAGCAGGTAGCAAAGGGCAACAGACATGAGCCCTCCTGTTGCGGCCTAACGGATTGCGCCTAAAGCTGCGGCGCCATATTGAGAGGTTCACAAACGCAATACTACAACAGACGACGCGCCGGCAGCTTCAAGCGCTGTTAGGCAGCCGCCGACTCGCCTCGATATGCGACTCTACCCGTGGCCATTAGCAACAGGAGGACGATTCCGCCACCGCACGCAGCTGCGTACACCAACACCCATGGCAGCCGCGCCGCCCGGACTCGATCCCAGTTATTCAGGCGAAGGCCGATGTCTGCCTCGCTCAAGACACGCGAGCCCGCGCCATCGGTGATTGAGAGTTGTTTCTGGTCCAGCAGAGAGCCCAGCGACCGGCCTCGCACGTAGATCTCCACCCGGTCCTTGCCATCGGCAAGGGAAAGGGCCATGGCTGGTGGCGTCCACCAAATGTCGGAGCGTCTCGAGAGCTCACTGAAAAGGGCGACGGCGGGAATGAGGAGGAGCGCCGCGGTGAGAACGGAATAGAATACCCGGAGACGGGGTGGCATCGAAGGCCTCCTTGGAGAACGGGCGCCGTCAGCTTCAGGGTGCGTGTTAGGCAGCACCTGGGAAGCCTGTCACTTGGAATAGTACCCTTCACCGAGAAAATGCAAAGTCACATAGGGCTCCTCTCCCACTACCCACAAGTCATGGGGCTCAGGGGGAACGTGAAATAGCGTGCCGGGCGTCAGCTCCCACGCACGGCCGTCGTCAAAGGCTGTTGTCGCCCGACCCTGCAGAACAAGCCCGACGTGCTCAAGATGGCACCGTGAAGTACCGACGAGCGGGGCGTTATCCACTGACCACTTGTATCCCGGCTCGTGCGTGGCCCGACCGATTGTCACGCCGCCGAGGTCGAAGAGCTCGAACCGTCCGCGGGGAAAGCGCAGGACCTTATCCGGCACCTCGAATCGCTTAAGGGTCACATTGAGCATGGAGGTTTCCTGGAGATGTGGTGCGCCTAACATCCTCAGTCGGGCGCGTGCCAATAGAACGACTCGCGCGCGCGGAACAGCGTCTCACCGCGCGTATTGGTGATGGTGACCATGGCGCTCAGGACCGGCGCGTCGAGGCGACTCGTGACCGAGCGTGACGGGAACTGGCCATCGATCGCGACTATCCCGACGCGCTCGAACTCGCACCGCAGGTGAACCGCAGCCGGGCTAATCCGTGCATCTGCACACTCCACTTCCTGCCGTGTCCCGATCCGCGCGAACGTCACAAAAGGCTGCGGACGCAGCGTCAGGCGGGTGAAGCGCCGATCGGAGACCGTGAACTTGTAGCTCGGCTCGTAGTACCCCTCGGCTTCCGACTGGAGGGGCTGAGGCGGGGGCGGTGGGGGCTCTGGGGGCGGCGCCGGTTGCTCGGTCACGACAGGCGCTGGTGACGGGAGACGCATAATCACGATCGCCCCGGCGCCCACGACCGCGAGGATTCCGATGCCAACGACGACGGTGCGGCGACGTCCACGTATGATCACCCACAGGCGTTGCAACATCTCCCTGAGACGTCCCAGGATCGTCTGAAGGCGTTGCACGATCGCTCGCCGTGCAGCGATCGCTCCCCCCTCCCTCGGCGCGACCTCATGCGTCGGAGCGAGGTCCGCCGCTCGCGTAACAGGGCTCGGGCCCGGTGAAAAGTCGGGCGGCGGCGGAACCGGCGGACGCGAAGGTGGGGACGGAACGACGCCGCGAGCGGGAACGACAGCCCGGGGCGGAGGGGCAGCCGAGCGTGGAGCGGCCGCTGGGCGACGACTGACGAGTCTGACGTACCCAGGTTTCCGGCGGAGCCGGGACCAGATCGCGAGCAGCACCGCCGCGCCCACCGCCCCGGCGATGTCCGGCGCGAGATCCCGCACTCGGCAACGCGCCACCCCCGCCACCACGCCCGTTCCCGTCATGCCTTCGGCGATCTCGACGAGGGCTGCCGCGAGCAGCGTTGCGAGGAGCGCCCAGACGCCGCGCGCGTCGGCATTCTCGAACTGTACCCACGATATCCAGTAGAAGCCCGCGAACAGCGCGATGTACGCGTAGTTGTGCAGCGAGAGGACGAGTACTTGGATCGTGGGAAGGAGCTGCTCGCACTTCAGGGCGTGTAACCGGAAGTGGTTCTGCGCTGGGAAATAGAGGAGCCCGAGCACGACGAATGCGAAGTAGGCCCAGCGCTTGCCGCGCAGGGTGATCAGAGCGAGGAGCGCGAGGACGCCCGCACCGATGCCAACGGCTAGAGGTGACATGTGCCCAGACGCAGCCTGACGAGGTTGGCCTAAGCTAAGGGGTCATGCCTCGCAAGCCAACGATTTCGGCCCAAACCAATCGTGAAGCCGGAGCCATCAAACAGATCCAGCGCCGAGCGCGACCGCCAGTGCTCCGACGATGACCCCAAGAAGGGTTCGCGAGAGCTCAGGCAGTGTTGGTACGACCACTGCTGGGTTATCACTGAATCCCCTTAGACCCCACAGAAAAGCCGCGGCAATAAGTCCGATGACATAGATCCATGCGGCTGCGATCTGAACTTGTGTGCCGACGGGGACGCCTGGCGCGGCAAGCCAGCTGCTGAGGGCGAAGGCCCGAGCCAGCGGCAGGCCGGTCGAGGCAGATTGCACGTCGGCAACCGATAACCCGAGAACGGCCCCCAAGTTGGTGGCCAGTACGGCGCCCACTGTCGTTACGACCTGCGCCAGGAACCGAGGCATCGCTGCTGGTGTCCTCTTCGCCGTGTAGTAACCCGCCTCAGCAATCCCAAGCACGAAGCCAAGACCTGCGAGGACGACTAAGAGGACGATTAGGATATCGCGAGTCATGGTGTGTCCTCCATGTCGCTGCC
Organism: Gemmatimonadota bacterium; assembly: GCA_046728135.1. Lineage (GTDB taxonomy): Bacteria > Gemmatimonadota > Gemmatimonadetes > Gemmatimonadales > GWC2-71-9 > 20CM-2-65-7. The sequence continues at coordinate 19,627 of JBKPDZ010000064.1, forward strand.
TAACGGAATGCGCCTAAGCTGCGGCGCCGAATCAGAACGTTCACAAACGGAATTCTATAGCACCGTACGTCCGCGCATAAACCGCGTCCAGTGAGCACTGGCGCCGGCAGCTTCAAGCGCGAGTTAGACAGCGTGCCCCTATTCACTTCAACGCGTTGCGCTGGTCGAGCATATGCTGATAGGCGTTCTGCAGCGAGCCGTGAAGCACGAGGATTTTTATTTCGGTGACTGCGGTCGCGCCAGGCGCGAGCGCTGTTTGTGGGTCGACATGCTGGCACGAGTTCTCAGGGTTGCTCCAAACATTTCCTGTTGTCCGCGCAAAGCTGGCGACCACCCACGCGCTGTCGGAGGAAACCGTCGCGATAAACGGCTCGTCGACACGGCGCGCACTGTTGTAGTGGGTGATGCCGTCTTGGTCATGCTCGACGCGCTGAGCCGGCACGGGCCACGTAAACGAGGCGGCATACCTGACCGGCAGCCACTGTTGCAGAGGAACGGTCAGCCTCGACGGGGTCTCCGCTGCGAGGAGCTCTAGACCCGTCGCAAAGTGCACGTACGTGCGTTCGAGCCGCACGTCGTGGAGGAGCGAAGTGAGCCGAGGGTCGGTAACCGCGTAGATCATGTCGTACGCGACCGCCGAACGATTGTGGAAGACGTAGCGAAACCGCACTCCATCGGAGTCCAGTGTAGCGCGGGCGACGAAGCGGATCGGACCAGCCAAGTCAGCCTCATACAGGATCGCTCTACCGACCCGATGCCAAGCCGGTCGCTTGTCGCCAGTGCCCGGTTCCCATCGGTAAAGGTGTTGTCCGACAGTATCCCCGTGCCGAACCGCCGTCACGTGCTCGGGAAAGAGGACTTCAATGGCACGGTCGGACAAGGGCCGACCTGGCAGGACCACTAGTAAAGTGGGCGCCGTGTTTTCTTCATCGACGACCAGTTGTAGCCCAGAGGGCGCTTCCAGACGCGGCAGCTGCGAAGCCTGAGATGCGACGCTCGAACGTGCGCCAAGCGTGACTCCGGCAACCAACAGCCATCGTGCGATGACTGCGCGTCGACTCCGCCACACGAAAGCCGCGACGACGCTCCGGTTCCACCGGCACATCTCGGCGAGCTCCTCGTGGCGCATAAGAGAACGATGATAATCCTCTAATAGTCGCGCCGCTTGCTTTCTTCGGTTGGGTCACAGCCGCACATTGCAGCGGGCAACCCACTTCATCGAGAGGAAACGTTATGACCAGTCGAGGAAAGCTGCGCGCAGTCCTGACCGCCGGCGCGCTCGCCACCGCGTGTCAGGAGCATCCCCTGACGGCGCCGCGGCCCCACCTGCTGACCGCAGCGAAGATCGTGAGCGGAGAGATTCCCAGCACGTTCGCCGCGGCGATCGCGCTTGACACGATCAACCAGACGATCACTCTGCCGCTGTTCCGCGGTACCGGACCGCAGGGCGAGCGCATCTTCTTCATCTTGACTGAGTCGTCGGACTTCGGAGAGGCCGTACGGCACGGGATCAACTGGTCGCCGAAGCTCGCGAACGCGCTCGGCACGAAGGCGGTGCAGCGCGCCCGTGGCATTGGGGTGCTCGAGGCACCCGCGAGCGATGTGCACTTCTCGGGCACGGTTACCTTCGGCTTGCACCGCAACGTCGTGCCGGGCCCTGCAGGCTTCCCGCTCGACCCAAGCACGACGCCCGGCTCCGTAGGCGACGCGAACTACAGTCCGCTCGTAACCAACGGAGACGGCATCGTCTGGAACGCCGAGCAGATCGCGAACAGCAGCGGGGTGCACGGCAAGGTTATCTCGATTGACTACGACAAGATGCAGGCGACGTTGCGGCTCACGCACGGCTTCTACACGCACCACAACGTGCTCTACCTCAGCACCGACGCGTCGAAGCCCGACATCGCCGCGCTCGAGAACGCCACGTACGCGCCAAACCTCGACGCGGCGCCCACAGCCGGGAACGATGATCCCGCGGTTTCCGCCCGCGAGCCGATCATCCCAATCGTCAACGGACCGATGGGCGCGACCAACCCGCAGCGGCAGGGGCTGCGATCTGCGGTGGCGGGCGAAGGCGATCCACTGAACATCATCCGCGAGGAGCCCGAGTGCAGCAATCCCAACGACCCAGCGGTCTGTTCCGCGCTGCAGTACAGCCCGCTGTGGGACGTGCATCCTGTGCTCTGGACCGACGCGGCCATCGCGCAGGGGACCCGACGGCGGGTTACCGATCACCAGGACGTGGAGACGTTCTTCAATCAGGGGACGATCGTGAGCGCCGCGCCGAATGGACCAAGCAATCAGGACCCGGAGATACGGGGGCTGCGCGCGGCAGGCGTCGTGGTCAACTGCCCCCCGATGTTCGTGTCGCAACAGCTGTTGCCGCAGTAGCGCCGAACGCGCCGCAGCGGAGGCCATGCCGGCCAACGTCAAACGACGCTGGCCGGCGTGTTTTGATGGCTACCTTCTCGGCTCATACCGCATCGCCACCGCCCCCGAGCCGAACTCCAGCCGGCTCACGAGCTTCAAGTCGACACGCTTCGATAGCCCCGCGAACAACGTCGGCCCATGGCCCGCTAGCCGGGGCTGCACCACGAACTCGTACTCATCGATCAATCCCAGCTCCGCCAACGCCAGCGGGAGCTTCACGCCTCCCACGAGCAGTCCCTTACCCGACTCCCGCTTGAGCTGCTCAACGGCCTTCCCCAGATCCCCGCGCACGAGCTCCGCGTTCCAATCGACCCGGTCGAGGGTGCTCGACACGACGTACTTCTTTGCCGCGTCGATCGTCCGGGCGAAGGGTTCCGGCGGCGGCGGCCGAAACGCGGCCTCCATCATTTCGTACGTCACCCGGCCAAAGAGGAGGGCATCGGCCTGAGGTTCTCGACCGCGTGACGATGCAAGTCTTCGTCCGCGATCATTACACGATGATCGCAACACCCGTCCAATGTGACGTTGATTGAATACCGAAGGGGTCGCATGTGTTAGCCAGCGTGTCTGGTGCGGCTCTGCCTCCAACGCCACCACGCGCCGGTTGCAAGGACAGGAGGCGCGAAATAAATGACCAGCTCAAACACATTGGGCGTAAAGTCACAGCCTTCTATGCTACAAGCTCGGCTTTGACTGATCATCAAGCGGACGAATAGATCGATGAGGAAGGCCGCTAACGGCCAAAGGATCCAACTCAAGACAACCAGCGCGCCCCGCCACCATGAAAAACGGGTCACGCGTCCCAGCCTCCCCGCGCGATCGTCGGCACGCAGCCTAACGAAGTGGGCGTAAGCTGCGGCGCCAAGCGCGCCGAGTCAATTCTTTCGCGCTCGGCTAGGCGCGCCAACACATTCTCACGTTCCTACCACCGTCACCGCCGCATTGTACTCGGTAAATGAGACGGATGGCTCGCAGCGCACCGCCGCCAGAACATCCGGCGCAAGAAGGGCGCTGAACCCCTGTGTCCCGTGCGTGAAGACGAACCGCGGCGTGAACTGGTATCTGGCCGCGAGCCGACCCGTTTCCTGCTGGCCATCGGTCCCGGCACGATACATGACGATGTAGCCGCCCACCTGAGGATTGACGTGGCCCAATAGTGGAGCCGGCTCTGCGCAGGGCGGCGATACAATTACCGAAATGAGCACCCCGCCGACGGACCCGTATCGTGCTCCTTTCGCAGTGATGCGCGTCTCGCCGGGACTTCGCGCTACAACCTGTCCCGACTGTGCGTCAACGGTCGCGACAGCTGCGTTCTCAGATTGCCACACGAATACATCGGAAAGACCAACTGCCCCACCGCACGTCGCCAACTCAACGGACGCGGTGAACTCTTGGCCAACGACAATGCTGGTATCGGTGGGGGTGAAATGCACGCGGAGCTCATCCGTACAGACCCCGAGGGGGCCTCGATCCCGGCATGCCGAGACGAGCGCGAGCAGCGTGAGAATCGTGCCAGCCGAATGGTTGCGGGTCATTCCCTCCCATTCTACCTCTGGGACTCGGCTGAGGGTCACACGGGGCGCTGCCTAACGAATCGTGCCTAAGCTGCGACGCCAGATTGGAATGATCACAAATGGAATTCTACCACAGACGACCGGCGCCGACACCTTCAGGCGCACGTTAGACGGCGGCCGAGGGAATCTCAAATTGCGCTCGTGTGCGGGAACTCATCAGATACCAGATGACTGCTCCGCCAATGGGAATGCCAATCAACGTGCGGACATCGCCCAGCACAAGCGCATTCAACAAATCACCGAGGAGGTTTAGCGCGATTGCGGTTACGGCAAGCCGGTGCCCCCAGCGCGCCCGCCTCCTGAGCCCGATCGCCGCCAGGGCGCACACAATCGCGACTATGAACATCAGCAGCAGACCCCACCCTCCCAACTCGAGCAAACCTACCTGCGCGTCACGATTGAGCCGCCACATTGGCTCAAGCGGCCCGTCCGGGAACAGGAGTCCAAGAAACGCTAGCGAAGCCATCACCGAACCGAAGATGAAAAACGCAACCAGAAGGTTAAGGCCAAGGGAACGGCGCACGTGTCGAAACCTAGGCCCCTGCCTAACGGATCGCGCTTAAGCTGCGGCGCCACGCTGGAATGTTCACAAACACAAGATTACCGCAGTGGACGGGCGCCGTCAGCTTCAGGCGCTTGTTAGGCAGCGCGCTCACGGATTGCGGGTCAGGGCGACGTAAACCATTCCCGCCAGTATCGCGATGAGAATCAGCGCACCGACGACCCGGACACCTCGATCGTACCAACTACGGAGCCAGGAAATATTTGGCCGGTCATCGGTCTTGAATACGTCCAGCATGAGGCTCAAGAGAGCGCCCACGCGACGCGCATTGGGATCAGGATTGGGCAACGGTTCCATGTTCCTTTATGCGCTGCCTATCGAAATGCGCCTAAGCTGCGGCGCGAACCAGACGATTTCACAAACCGAGGGGCCTCCCAGCAAGAGGGCGCCGACAGCTTCAGGCGCTTGTTAGGCCGCCGCCCGCGCCAGCCGGTCGCTGGGCAAGAATCTCCGCGATCTTCGCGAGTGAACGCTCCATCATACGGGCAATCCTGGGGGCGGCGATCAGGCGAATGAGTAGCCCTTTGACCACATTCCCGGGGATTTGCCGCGACGTTAGCTGAACTAGAGTCCCGGGGGCGAGGTCGCGCAGGTGAATCTCAAACTCCGTCTCGCGGGACATCATCGGCGCCGGCTTGCCGTCCAGCCGCTCGGTATCATGCCGCCAGACCAGACGTCGCCCGGGCGCGTAGCGAATGACGGTTTGGTCGATCTGGAAGCGACGGCGCCCCCACCGGCCGCCGACAAGCTGCTTCCGACCCAACCCCCGTCCAGCGAGCAACTCGGCCGTTTCCATCCCCGTGAACCATTCCGGAAGCCGCTCAACAGGTTCGATTAGATCCCAAACCTGATTGAGCGGCACGTCCAGGATTCGTTCTCGGACGATCGCGATCACGGGAACTCGACCTACCCTTCGCCGTCGTGCGGCGGCCTAACGGATTGCGCCTAAGCTGCGGCGCCACACTGTACCGTGCACAAACGCAATTCTACCATAGACGGCCGGCGCCGTCAGCTTCAGGCGCGGGTTAGGCACCCACGTCGGCTGCGCTGGTCTGTGCATCCCTCAGCAGCGTGTGGACCTGTCGGACATTCTCGATCATTTCAAATGTGGGCGGCTGATACCTGCTCATCCCTGGCCAGCCCGACCCCGCCATCCAACCGTAGGGACCCGAAGCCGGCCCCAGCGCAATAGAGCCGGAACCGTCCGCACGCTGAGTGAGTGTGATGTCACTCATCGTCCGGAGCGGAAGGCTCTTCACTTTCTGTCCAAGGAGGCCGGACACGATAATTGCTCGTTCGTTTGTCAGCGCGTAGTAGGTCCGGGATCGTTGCCATGCATCCACAAAGAACCGACCGACGATCAGGTAGAGACCGACCAATACAAACGGGATACCCCATAGCGCGAAGAAGCCTGGAGTCCCCTGCTTAAGGACGCTCATCTCCCAGAAAATGGCGAAGCCACCCCACATGAGACTAAACGGAATCATGAGGGCGTCAGCGGCGCGGAGCTTGATGCCACCGCGTGGCTGACCAGACCACAACAACTTCTCGTTACGGGCTAGTTGTGACCGGATGATTTGTTCGAGCTCGTAGTTCATTGTGTCTGGCCGAAGTGGGGTGCCTAACGAAATGCGCCTAAGCTGCGGCGCCGTGCTGTGCTTTTCACAAACGCAATTCTACGCCAGACGACGGGCGCCGCCAGCTTCAGGCGCGTGTTAGGCCGCTCGCCTCGGCCCAACGACGTCAGAAGGGACGAACAGACAGGACCTCGGCGGCCCGACCAACGATGAATGCACCAAAGCACAGAGCCAGGACCGAATGATCGAGCGAGGCCCCGAAATACTGCCAGAGTGGTGCGTCGGGCCCTGGATAGTTTGAGGAGAAGAGCAAGGTGAGCATATAGATCAACCCACAGATGCTCGCCGCACGCACGAGCACTCCCGTCACGAGGGCGAGACCAATGGCCAGTTCACCGTAGGCGACGAGAAAGGCGATCGCGGTTCCGTGTAGGAGGACGAAGCCGCGCAGGATCGGTACCATAAACGGGTAGGCCCCGTTGGCTACGAAGCGATTGATCCAACCCTGAAACCCGCCGCCGAGCGTGAACTGCGTGCCGAAGACCTTGTATTCGGCAAAGATGAGGAAAAACACACCAATGCCAATGCGAAGATATGCGAGCGCCCGTGCATTGGAGTCAACGCGCGGGATGACGGTGGTTGTCACGAGGCTCAGGGTACAGGTGCGCGAGCGGCCTACCGGACTGCGCCTAAGCTGCGGCGCCACACTGAGAGGTTCACAAACGCAATTCTACAACAGACGACGGGCGCCGTCAGCTTCAGGCGCGTGTTAGACGGCGCCCAAGCCTAGCCACGGAGGAGCGGCACGAGCGCTAACGCCAACACCAGCAGTCCGAGGAGAAGGGCGATGCGACGCCGCATACGCCGCAGCGCCTCCCAACTCGCCTCGTCGAGATAGAAGCGACCGGAGTCCGTTTCCTTGAGGACCGCTCGGCGTTTCAGTTTCAGAAACGCGAGCCGCTCCGCGACGCCAATCGCAGCTGGGGTCATGGCTGCCGCCGGGGAAAGCGCGCCGGCTTGGCGAAACGCGGCGACGATGTGCTTCTCCTTCAACAGAATCACGGCTGCAGCGGCACTAGCTCCCATGCGTCCATCTCCTAAGGCGAGGGGCGCCGTCTAACGGGGTGCGCCTAAGCTGCGGCGCAGTGCTTGGTCGTTCACAAACAGATGACTTCCTCTAATCATAGGCGCCGTCGGCTTCAGGCGCATGTTAGGCGGCAACCCGCCTACAGCGACTCATAATCGACGGCGCGACGCACGACGCGCCAATTCGCGCCCGGTCGCGTCCAGTGCTTCCCGTGCCTTGGGACTGATGGAACCGCTCGCGCTGAGACCGCCGAAAGGCTCGAGCAGATCGGCTAGCCGCCGCACGGTCGAATCGAGTGGGATTTGGTCGTGATCATAGGCTGCGAGGAGCATGCGAACCGAGTCGTCCACCGCCATTGCCCTTGGTTCCGCGTGGCGCAAGCTGCAGGCCCCGCCCCAGATCAACAGCGCGACGCTTAGCGATAGGACTCTGGGGAGATGTGTGCGCTTCATCCGTTGCGGCCTAACGAATCGCGCCTAAGCTGGGGCGCCGGGCTTCGTCGTTCACAAACAGAATGCTACCTCAGAGACCGGGCGCCGCCAGCTTCAAGCGCTTGTTAGGCAGCGCGTAAGGAAGCGGGCGTTCGGGACGACACTACGAGCCCGTCCTTACGTGCTCGGCAAGCGCCTCAAGGCGCTTCCACACTTTGCCCTTGTCACCCTTGTTCTTGCTCGTAACGACCTCTTCTTGAGCCTGAGAGCCAGCACCGGTGGCCGCACCCCGCCAGGCCGCATCCGAGTTCGAGACAAAGGTGGCCGACAAGAAAACTCGTGTGGTCGAGTCCGCTCCAATGACCGTTGCCCGGAAGAAAGCATTGTCCTTCAAGGCGCCGAAATGAGAGATCTCCACCGGTCCGCCGACTATCACGCCTCCATCCGGAGACGCGCTTGCAATCGGGATTTCTTGAGCAGCGAAAGTCGCCAGGATGCGGTCAAATGCTGCCCGACGGTCTAGCGCGAGCACGAGCTCGAGCTGACGTCGCTCCTTCTTGGCATTCGCAGAATCTTGTGCACAAACCGGAACGTGGACTATGCTGAGACCGAGCACAAAGATGACTGTCAGGCGAATCATGAGTCTCTCCTTACTCCATGCACTAAGGCCCGCGCTGCCTAACGAATCGCGCCTAAGCTGCGGCGCCACACTGTACGGTGCACAAACGCAATTCTACGCTAGATGACGGGCGCCGGCAGCTTCAGGCGCATGTTAGGCGTCACCCCCGGCTGCGCCCAGTCCGCGGACCGCGTCTCGTGTGAAGGCAAGCAACGATCTCAACAGTGTCCGCGTCCAACCGCTGGTAGTAAACCGCGTAAGGGAAACGCGTCACCAGCACGCGCCTGATCTCGCCGTGAACTCGCGGGAAACTGTCTGGGTGGGCCTTCACAAGCGACTCAACAACCCGTACTGCCTCTCGGAACTCGCGTCCCAAGCCTACACGCTTGGCGTCGTACCAGCGGCGCGCCTCCGCGATATCGCGCCCGGCCGCGAGCCGGTAGACAACCTGCACTCCTCGTTACTCCGGCTCCCCCAGTCGCTTCTGGACTTCATCCCACGTCAACCGCTCCGCATTGGGCTCGGCCAGGCGACGATCAAGTTCGGCTTTATGCCAATCCGGCACCGGCACCCGACTCGAGTCAGCCGCTATGCTGTCCCAAATCTCCTCGACCAGCTCCAAGCGCTGCTCGATCGGAAGCCGAAGCGCCTGCTGAAGGATTGATTTCGGAGTCATGCGGCAAATGTCGGAACGGCAAACCTCCGACGCAAGGGTGATGCCTAACGGATTGCGCCTAAGCTGCGGCGCCACACTGTACCGTGCACAAACGCAATTCTACCCTCGAGGACGGGCGCCGTCAGCTTCATGCGTGTGTTAGGCACCCACGTCGGCTGCGCTGGTCTGTGCATCCCTCAGCAGCGTGTGGACCTGTCGGACATTCTCGATCATTTCAAATGTGGGCGGCTGAAGTGAGCCAGGTCGGAACCATCATGCGATGCTCATAGACGCCGGCGCCAAATGCCGTACCCAACGTGATAACGAAAAGCCATAAGACGACGACCGACGCGGTGCTCATTTGTAGCGAGGGAGCGGCTGCCTAACGGATCGCGCCTAAGCTGCGGCGCAGTGTTTGGTCGTTCACAAACAGATGACTTCCTCTAGTAGTGGGCGCCGCCAGCTTCAGGCGCTTGTTAGGCCGCCGGCGACGGGACTGTACTGACCTTGCTCAAAGCGTCGGTGAGCGATTTGGCCTCGACCTCTGCGACGCGCTGCCAACCTTGCGAACGATAGCGGCTCTCAATGCGCTGATTCGCGACCAGGCCGGCAATGAGACGTACTCCTAGAATCCACCATCCAGCAATTTGCGGTGGTTCGACGACCAGACTCAGCACCATCAGGGCGAGGACGGTGGTGCCCTCGAGCGGCAACCCGCGGAGGAATAACCAGATCTCAGGGCCCAAGAAGGCCGGCCACGAGAACCCGCGCTTTACTATATGCGCTCGGCGATTGTGATCGGCATAAACCCGGTAAATCATCGGGCGGCCTAACGGATCGCGCTTAAGCTGCGGCGCCGAACTTGAAAGATCACAAATGAAAACCTACAAAACCGGTGCCCTCGGGAGCAACTGATGCCAGTGGGACGGGCGCCGACAGCTTCAAGCGCGTGTTAGGCAGCACGCGCAGATCACTTCGCGTAATGACTCGCGCCAAGAAAGTGGAGCGAGACATATGGTTCCCCACCTATAACCCAACTGTCATGGGGATCTGGGGGAATATGGAATAACGAGCCGGGCGAGAGCTCCCAGATCCTCCCATCATCAAATGCTGCCACTGCTCGGCCCTGCAAGACGAGCCCCAAGTGTTCGACGCGACAGCGATCTGCGCCCACGCTTGGACCCACATCGACTGACCACTTCCAGCCCGGCTGGTAGGTGGCCCGACCGATGGTCATGCCACCGATGGTCACGAGCTCAAAGCGGCCGCGAGGGAACTGCCGAACCTCATCGGGCGTCTCGAAACGCTTCAAGACGACCTCAACCGTCGGACCAGAAGGGATCATATTGTGCTGCCTAACGAACGGCGCCTAAGCTGCGGCGCGGTGCTCTCAGGTTCACAAACGCAATTCTACAACAGACGACGGGCGCCGGCAGCTTCAGGCGCATGTTAGGCCGGCGGTGCTCCTACGCCCGACGTTCAATTCCCTTCGCGATCGCGTCCGCCGCAGCGTCGGCAAGATCGAGGATCGCCCCCGCAGCATGGCGGAGCGCTTGAACAACATGAAAGAGGACCGGCCGGCGATGCTGCGGAGGCAGACGAGTCGGCTCTCGCGGAGGCACCGGTACAGTGTCCGCGCCAACTGCGGTCGGTGGCCGACGAGAAGGAGGTACGAGCGCAGCCTTCTCCTGAGTCTGTCGCTCGATCTCCTTCTCTTCCTCGGGAGGTCGGGTCTCGGTGGGATCTCTACCCTTCCGAGGCTTCTTGTCTTTCCCCATTGCTTACGCTCGGCCTAACGAATCGCGCTTAAGCTGCGGCGCGCTGAAGAAAGATTCATTCCTTAATCTACGCGCGCCGTCAGCTTCAAGCGCTTGTTAGGCGGCAACCTCTCCGCGCTCGCCGCGCCAGGCGAGGCGCCCCGTCAGGATCAAGAGCAACAGGAGCACCGCGACACCACAACCAGCGGCGGACGCGAGAAGGACAGGTAAGCGCTCCGCTCGCACCCGATCCCAGTTGTTGAAGCGTAGACCAAGATCGCTACCTGTCAGTACCCTGATGCTGGCACCCTCGGCCAGCCGAACTTGGCCAGCCTGCAGTAGCGCTGTGAGGGGCTGGCCAAGGGCGTAGATCTCGACGCGATCCGTGCTTTCGGCCAACGGAATGAGCATTGTGCGGGGCGTCCACCAGATGTCGCGATGACGGGAGAGCTCCCGGTAAAGCGGGAACGCGGCCACGAAAAAGAGAGCGAGCATCATGGTGGAGAAGAGGAACCGAATGCGAGGGGGCACCGGGCCTCCATGGTCCTGAGGTTGTGTTGCCGCCTAACGGATGGCGCTTAAGCTGCGGCGCGCTGGTGAAAAAGTAGTCATTCAATATCCTACGCGCGCCGTCAGCTTCAAGCGCTTGTTAGGCCGCTGCGCCCGCACGCGGGCGTAACTCGACTGTTGTGGCGCGCGACTTCGCCCCAACCATATCCTTGGCGAACTTCAATTCCCAGCCATGGCCGTACTTCTTTAGATAGGCGCGATCGACCGCAGCTTTGAGACGACTGCTGCGTGTGCGCACGGCGCGCACGGGAATGGTGCGCTTGCCGACTTCGATGAAGCCACGAGGATCTTTAAGGAACGTCCGATACCAGCTGCGTGCTTTAACGCTCCATGAGCGTACGAAGAGGCGCCCCCCAATGACGACGCCCCAGATCCCGATAAACCTGTGCCTCGTACCCGCCTTGATCCGGACGATCTTGCCATCGCGCAGCGCCGCGAGCAGCGACTCCGAAAATCGGTGGCGAGAAGAAGCAGGCATTACGGATCGCGCAGGCGGCCTAACGGGCTGCGGCTGAGCTGCGCCGCCGTAGTTTGTCTTTCACAAATGCAATTCTACTACGACGGGCGGCGCCAGCTCCAGCCGCGTGTTAGGCGGCGCGCCGCACGGAGCGTAACCGTCTCTTCCGAACGCGCGTGACAATGGTTAGGTACTCCGTCGCCGCTTTCAAGGCCCGCCGCTTACCACCATAGCCGGCGTCCCCGAAGAACTTCCGATGCCGCGGTGCAGACGTGCCATCGGGTCGTGTATGGAATCCCGCCCGCACGAACCAACCGTGGGTACGGGTTGAATCCTGGTCGATACGACTGATGCCGGGTCGGCGGACCCGCCGGGCCCGAGTATGCTTCTTCTTCAAGACATGCTCCAGGTGAAGGGTTATCAGATGCGCCGCCTAACGAATGGCGGCTGAGCTGCGCCGCCGTGCTTTGCCTTTCATAAATGCAATTCTACAACGTCGGGCGGCGCCAGCTCCAGCCGCCTGTTAGGCAGCACATTGTCACGACGAGGGGCGCTCAGGAGCTCAGCCCCTTCACGAACCGATGAGCCTCCCGTGCCAGCTCGATCCAATCGACTCTCGAAGAGCGGACTGCTGCCCATTCCTTCATCAGCCGCCCGTGGCCCGGATCGAACGGCTCTGCTTCGCGGGCCACCACCATCTCCTCGACTCGAGTCTTCGGCACCTTTACGACGAACTGGCCCCTGGAAGAAACGAACGCAAACAGCTTCCCGTTGACCTTAAGCCCGGTGGAGCCGAATCCCTTGCCGCCGTGCGTGACGCTCCGATCCCTTGCGAACGCGGCGATGACGGGGATGAACCGAGCGTCGACCGGGCCAGCTTCCTTAGCCGTCTTGCGTGATTTTCCCACGATGACTCTCGTTTCAGAACAATGTGCTGCCTAACGG
>JBKPDZ010000065.1:0-6369 GCA_046728135.1 Gemmatimonadota bacterium
TTCCCCTGCGTCTCATGGTGCTCGGCCTCCTCATCGGACAGCGCGGTGAGGCAGTGCGGGCACCAATGGATCACGCGGTGGCCGCGATAGATCAGCTTCTCATCCCACAGTCGGACGAAAACTTCCCGCACCGCCGCCACGTATTCGGGATCGAACGTGAAGCGCTGCCGGCTCCAGTCGCAGGAGCAGCCGATGATCTTGAGCTGCTCGATGATCGTCGAGCCGGTCTTGCGGACGTACTCCCAGGTTCGCTCCACGAACGCGTCGCGCCCCAGGTCGAAGCGCGTCTTGCCTTCGGCGGCGAGGCGCTTCTCGATCACGTTCTGGGTCGCGATCCCGGCGTGGTCGGTCCCCGGCAGCCACTCGACAGCGCGGCCGCGCATCCGCTCGAAGCGGATCAGCACGTCCTGGATAACGTTGTTGAGCGCATGCCCGACGTGTAACACGTCGGTGACGTTGGGCGGGGGGATGACGATGACGTACGGCTCGCCCTCGGGCCGCGGCTGAAAGACGCCGGCGTCCAGCCAGCGCTTGTAGATCACAGGTTCTACGGGCCGCGGATCGTATGCCATTCCTTAATATAGAAGCGGTCACTAGAATATCGTCCAATGACGTTCCCCAAATTGTCGGCATCCGATGACACACTGCCGCCCGGCCGCATCATCCGCTGGATCGTTATCGCGGGCGTGCTTCTGTTTTCCGTAGGACTCTATTTCCGCTTCGGGTTGCAGACGCCGCCCGTCGGCACTCCGCCGGCCGCTGCCGACACAACTACCACTCCATAGAGATGCCCCCTTCCGAGATTCAGGTCGTCCTGCCGGATGGGAGCAAGAAAACCCTGCCGGCGGGCGCGACGGGCGCGGACTTGGCGAAAGCCATCGGACCCGGCCTGGCGAAGGCCGCGCTCGCGATTCGCGTCAACGGCGATGTGCGCGACTTGCAGCGCCCGCTCCCCGATGGCGTAAAGGTCTCGATTCTGACGGACAAGGACCCGCAGGCGCTCGACGTACTGCGGCACTCCTCGGCGCACGTCCTCGCGACGGCCGTTCGCCAGCTCTTTCCCAAGGCGCAAATCGGCTTCGGCCCGCCGATCGAAGACGGCTTCTATTACGACTTCGATATTGGGCGGCCGTTTACGCCGGAAGACCTCGAGGCCATCGAGAAGAAAATGGGCGAGGTCACGAAACAGGATTATCCGTTCGTGCGCGAGGAAGTGTCGCGGGCTGAGGCCAAGAAGCGCTTCACCGATGACCCGCTCAAGCTCGAACGCATCGGCGACCTGGGGCCGAACGAAGTCATCTCGGTCTACACCGACGGTCCGTTCGTCGATCTGTGCCGCGGCCCGCACGTGCCGAGCACGGGGCGGATCAAGCATTTCAAGCTGCTGCACGCGGCGGGCGCGTATTGGCGTGGCGACGAGCGGCGGCAGATGCTGCAGCGCATCTACGGCACGGCGTGGTTCAGCAAGGATGATCTCGAGGCCTACGTCCGCCGCCTCGAAGAAGCGCGCAAACGCGATCATCGCATCCTCGGGAAGCAGCTCGACCTCTATTCGATCCAGGAGGATGTCGGGCCGGGGCTGATTCTATGGCATCCGAACGGCGCGATTTTGAATTTCGAGCTGCGGCGCTTCATCGAGGACATCATCCTGCAGCGCGGCTATCAGCTCGTCTACACACCGCACGTCACACGCGAGCAGCTGTTTCTGCGCTCGGGCCACCTGCCGCTCTACGCCGCCAATCAATTCCCGGCGATGGCGGCGGGGGAGGGCGAGTCGGAGGAAGTGCACTATCGCGTCAAGCCGATGAACTGCCCCATGCACATCCTGGTGTATGCGAGCCAGCAGCGCAGCTATCGCGATCTGCCGATTCGCCTCGCCGAGATTGCGAATGTGTATCGCAACGAGCGCTCGGGCACGCTGCACGGCATGCTGCGTGTACGCGGGCTGTCCATGGACGACGCGCACATCTTCCTGCGCGAGGATCAGATCGAGCAGGAGATCTTCGAGCTGCTCGACATCGTCGAGTTGGTGATGGGGAAGACGTTTGGGCTCCAGTACCGGCTCGATCTGGCGACTCGACCCGACAAGAAGCTGGGCGACGATCGCATGTGGGATGTCGCCGAAAAGGCGCTCGAAGGCGCGTTGAAGCGCCGAGGGTTGACGTACCGGCTGGATGTGGGCGGTGGCGCGTTCTACGGACCCAAGATCGACATCAAGTTCAACGACGCGATCGGGCGCGAGTGGCAGGGCGCCACGATCCAGCTCGACTACGAGCTGCCGGAGCGCTTCAAGCTCGAATACACGGGCGCCGACAACAAGCCGCATCGCGCGATCATGATGCATCGCGCGATCTTCGGGACGCTCGAGCGCTTTACGGGCTTTTTGATCGAGCACTTTGCCGGTGCGTTTCCACTCTGGTTGTCGCCCACGCAGGTGCGCGTGTTGCCGATCGCGGATCCGCAGCTCGATGCGGCGCGCGCGGTGCACGAGACATTGCGCAAAACGGGGATTCGTTCACATCTGGACGAGCGGTCCGAGACGCTGAACTACAAGATCCGCGATGCCGAGACTCATAAGATTCCCTACATGGCTGTTGTGGGGCAGCGGGAAGCAGAGGCGAAGTCCGTGGCGGTGCGGGTCAGGGGGTCAGGAAACAAGCAGGTGGTGATGCCGGTTGGGGAGTTTGTGGAGAAGCTGAAGCAGGAGATTCACATGAGGAGTCTGACACCGTTAATTTGAATGTGAAAGTCGAAATGTGAAATGCGAAATTGACGCTTGCAGTTTCATTTCGCATTCCGCATTTCGCATTGAGGACTTATGACCGACGCTGCAACCACACCCGTCATCCTCTCGGCTTGCCGCACTCCCATCGGCAAGTACCTCGGCGGCTTGTCACCCCTGCCAGGGCCGAGGCTCGGCGCGCTCGTGATCCGTGAAGCGATGGTTCGCGCCGGCCTTCCGGATACCGCGGTCGACGAGGTCATCATGGGCAACGTGCTGCAGGGTGGCGAGGGGCAGGCGCCCGCGCGCCAGGCGGCGATCCACGCGGGGCTGCCGGGTACGATCCCCGCCATGACGATCAACAAAGTCTGTGGCTCGGGGCTCAAGGCGGTGATGCTCGCCGCGCAGGCGATCAAGGCGGGCGACGAACAGTGCCTGGTGGCCGGCGGCTTCGAGTCGATGTCGAACGCGCCGCACTACGTCTACGGCATGCGCGGTGGCATCAAGGCCGGCAACACGCAGCTCGTGGACGGCATGATTCACGACGGGCTGTGGGACTCGTTCTCCAATACCCACATGGGCAACCTTGCCGAGTACACTGCAAGAAAAGCAGGAATCGCGCGTCAGGAACAAGATGAATTCGCACTGCGCAGCCACCAAAAAGCTGTGAAGGCGATGGAGTCGTGCTTCTTCAAGGCTGAAATCGTGCCCGTCGATAAAGTCGAGAAGGACGAGGGCCCACGCGCCGACACGTCGCTCGAGAAGCTGGCGGCGCTGAAGCCGTCGTTCCAAAAGGACGGCACGGTGACGCCGGGCAATGCGCCGGGCCTGAACGATGGCGCCAGCGCGCTCGTGGTGAGCTCGCTCGCGTTCGCCAAGACGCACGGCGTGAAGCCAATCGCGAAGATCACAGGGTATGCGACGGGCGGCGGCGATCCCAAAGACTTGTTCTTCGCGCCGATCGTGGCCGTGCAGAACCTGATGAAGAGGACAGGAGTCGGGATTCAGGATTTTGATTTGATCGAGGCGAATGAAGCATTTGCGGTCCAGGCTCTCGCGGACGGGAAAGCACTCGGCTGGGACTGGTCGCGTGTGAACGTGCACGGCGGCGCCATCGCGCTGGGCCATCCCATCGGGGCGTCCGGGGCGCGCGTCCTGACGACGCTATTGTACGCGCTGAAGCAGTACGGGAAGAAGACGGGACTCGCTACATTGTGTCTCGGTGGTGGTAACGCGGTAGCCCTCTCTGTGGAGATGCTCTAATGGAACAGACAGCTATCGGCTATCGGCTACCGGCTATCGGGGTCCGGATCGGTGCAGTTGTACTGGGCGCGGTGCTCGTTGCACTCGCCGCCCAGGTCTCCGTGCCGCTGCCGGGGACGCCAGTGCCGATGACGCTCCAGCCGATGGCGGTGCTGCTCGTCGGCGGGCTGTTGGGCCCGCGCCTCGGCGCGCTCAGCATGATTCTCTATCTCGCGATGGGCGCGGCGGGTCTGCCCGTGTTCACGCCGACGGTGCCGTTGGTTGGCATCGCGCGGTTGCTCGGACCGACGGGTGGCTATTTGTTGGCGTACCCGGTTGCGGCGTGGGCGGTGGGTTGGTTTGTAAACCGCGCCCTGACAGGGCGCGCTCGGCTCGAAAGTGCGCCCTTACAGGGCGCACCGGGCGCCGAGCCCGGGCTCTTAGCCCGGGTTACTCTCGGCGTCCTCGTCGGACTCGTGCTGATCCATCTCGGCGGTCTCGCGCAGCTCGCCATCATCACCGGCAGCATTGCGGGTGCGGCACAGCTCGCGACGTGGCCATTCCTGCTGGGAGACCTGCTCAAGATCGCCGTGCTGGTGCCGGTCCTGACCCGGCTCACCCCAACGATTCGCGCGCGCCTCTGATGGCGCGCGTTTCGCTTGAGGATGTGAAGCGCGTCGCGATCGCGCTGGGCTGGATCGTCCTCTACACCGCGGTCGGGCTGGGCATCACGATCGGCATCTCGAACGTGGTCCCAGGATGGGGCGGCCCGCGTTGGTACGTGTTCCGCAACGGCGCGTACGAGGTGACCGGGCTCCTCATTGCCACGCTCGTCGTCGGCCATCTGCTCAACAAGTACCCGTGGGCGCGCATGGGTTGGCAGGCGCAGTCAGGTGGCCACGGGATCCCCGCGCGGGTATTGCGCGGCATCGGCCTCGGCGCCGTCATGGCTGCGCTGGCGATCGGCCTGGCGTTCGTCCTCGATCGCGCGACCCTGCACCTCACGGGTGATTGGAGCCTATGGCCCAAAGTCGCGGTGCCGCTCGCGTTGGGGCTCTTGCTCGCCGCGCTCGGCGAGGAGCTCATGTTCCGCGGCTACCCGCTGCGCCGCCTCGCCGATGCGATCGGGGCGCGGGCCGCGATGATCCTCCTCGCGTTGCTGTTCGGCTTCGCCCACGCGAAGAATCCGAGCGCCACGGTTTTCAGCACCGTCAACGTCGCGCTCGCCGCCATCTGGCTCTCGTTCGCCTTCTTCTCCGCGGGAGGCATGGCGCTCGCGTGGGGATTGCACTTCGGTTGGAATGCCGGTCTGTCGATCCTCTTCGATGCGCCGGTGAGCGGCTACACGTTTCAGGTCCCCGCCGTCGAGTACACGCCAGGGAGGCACCCCTGGGTGGACGGCGGCCCGTTCGGCCCCGAAGGCGGCATCGTCACGACTATCGTCCTGATCGCCGGTACACTCGCGGTGCTCGGCGCGCGCGTGAAGCAGCCGCGCACGTGGCTTACCGGATGAGCAAGGTGGCGGTCGTGGGCGCCGGCACGATGGGCAACGGGATTGCGCACGTGTTTGCGCAGCACGGTTGGAACGTCGCGCTGGTCGACTCGTCCCCCGACGCGCTCGCCCGCGCTCTTACGACGATCGCGAAGAACCTGGAGCGTCTGGCGAGGAAAGGAGCCGGGAGCCAGGAGCCGGGATCTAGGGTGCTTGCTCGTATCACGAGCTCCACGTCCCTCGAGGCTGCACAGGGCGCCGAAATCGTCGTTGAGGCGGCGACTGAGAATCCAAGGATCAAGTTCGACATCTTTTCTGCTGTATCCCGACTCCTAGCTCCTGAATCCATTCTTGCTAGCAACACCTCATCTATTTCCATCACCGAGCTCGCCAAGCACACCAGTAGGCCGGGTAAGGTGATAGGCATGCACTTCATGAATCCGGTTCCCGTCATGAAACTCGTCGAGGTAATACGTGGACAAGAGACGTCGAACGAAACCGTCAAGCAAACCGTCGAAATCGTAACGGCGTTGGGCAAAACCCCGGTCGAGGTCAATGACGCGCCCGGGTTCGTGTCGAATCGCGTCCTCATGCCGATGATCAATGAAGCGATCTTCTGTGTAGATGAAGGAGTGGCGACGCCGGAGGCGGTCGATCAGGTCATGAAGCTCGGCATGAACCATCCGCTCGGTCCGCTGGCGCTCGCCGACTTGATCGGTCTCGATGTTTGTCTTGCCATCCTGAAGGTGTTGCAGGACGGGCTTGACACGCACAAGTACCGGCCCGCGCCGCTGCTCGAGCGGATGGTGGCCGCGGGGAAGCTCGGCAGGAAATCGGGGCAGGGGTTCTATGTCTACCGCGACTGACGTTCGCGAACAGGTCGTCGAGCTCGCCCGCGAATTCGCGCGCGAGA
>JBKPDZ010000066.1:0-22508 GCA_046728135.1 Gemmatimonadota bacterium
GTGTTGGCATGGCCCCCATCTTACACCAAAAAGGCCCGTCTTTGGAGGCGTGACTTGCCGGAACGGCGCAGGGTTGTATGGGTAGACGAGCTATGCGAATCAATCACTCGAGCGTCGTCCTCGCGCTGGTCCTGCTCGCGGTCACTGGCTGTTTCACTGGCACGGGTTCCGGTTTGATGGGCATCACCGGCGGCGGCAACAACGGCGGCGGCAACACGTCACCGGTGCTGGGTTTCTTCGTCCAGCCCAACTCCGCAAACGTCGGTCAAGCCATCTCGCCGCCGGTCGAGGTGGTCGTACGCGATACGCTGGGGAATACCGACAGCGCGTTTACAGGAAGCATCACGATTGGGTTCGCCTCCAACCCGACCGGTGCCAACATGAGCGGAACGACGGTGGTACGACCCGTCAACGGCATCGCGAGCTTCAGCAACCTGACAATCGATAAGGCCGGGACCTACACGTTGCAGGCGAGCGCCAGCGGCGCCGCGGCGGTGACCAGTTCGGCGTTTACGATTACGACCGTCACCGGTCCCTAGAGGCGATAGCCGGCCAGCGTCCCCGGTGTTGTCTGCAGGAACAACATCCCCGCAATATCGTCCACCGCGTACACGGGCTCGCGCTGTTTCCCGAGGTCCACGCGTGAGCGTGGCTGCGCGCTGTCCTTGTCGATCTGGAGCAGCACGTTGCCGTTCCCGTCCGGCGAGCGCGTCAGCATGAAGACCGACCCCGGCGTCGCGAGTGAGGCCTTGAAGCGCTTCGACGCCATGGCGGACGCCTGACTGGAATAGCCCGTAAGCTGCGCGCCACCCTGTGAGTAGGCGGCCGCCATCTGGGCGGTGAGACGCTTGGCAGTGGTGTCGGTCGCTTGGCGCGACATCTGGGCAAATGCATCGCCATACGCCGAGGCGGCCGCGCCGTAGAGCCCGGCGCGCACTGAGTTGATCCGGTACAACGCCCGGAGGAGCCCGGGGAGCTGCGGGGCCGGATGATAGACCTGCTGCTTGATCTGCCCGTCGCGTCCAACGATCACGAGGTTTTGTGACGAGCTCAGTACGATGCCGGCCGGCCGAACCTCGAGCGCCGCCGGATCTTCATCGCCCTGCAGTTTGATCTCACCGCCGAGCGCGTGATACGTGCCGTCTTGGCGATCGATCGCGTAGAGATGGCGATCCTTCCCTGCGAACACATACAACGTGCGACCGTCCACGCCGTGCAGCATGGCGGATGACTTCGTGCCTTCGATCGCGTCTTTGTATTTGGGTTCGCCGTTCGACAGATCAAGGATGTTGGCTTCGCCATTCGTCGACGGATCGGAGCGCGACACATACAGCAGTCCGGCGGGAATCAACTCGGCGTAGTCGAGCTGACCTTTGATCTTCACATCCTTCTCCAGCCGCAAGGTCGCGGTGGCGACGTTCAGCACGTTGACGAACGTCTTGGACTCCGCATCCACGGCGAGCACGACCGCGTCGCCGGTGATCATCGCGTCCTTCACCGAGCCGCGCATCCGGACCGGCTTGGCGGCGATCATCGAGCCATCCTCGTAGCGCGCGATGTTGAGCCCGGTCTGTACGACGCCGTTGATGATGCGGACGTTGCCCGTCGCCTGATCTGGCGGCGGACCTTCAGGCAGCATGATGATCCCCGCTGGATGTTGCACGATGTCCCGGATCCAGCCGTCCACGTTGGCCGGCTTGGCCCAGAGCGGCTGACCGTCGGCGAGGCGGAAGGCCATGAGCCGATCGTCGTAGCTCACGTAGATGCGGTCGGACTTCGTGAGCGATGGGTAGAGCCTCACCCGATGCGGCACCGCACCGGAGCGCGCCATCGGCAATGTCGCCGTCCACCGGATGGCGCCGGTCTTCGCATCGAGGGCGCGGAGGCCCATCAACGTGTGGACGACGATCACGTCGGGGCCGGCCTGCAACACTTCGAGCGTCGTTGCCGCCGACGCCATCCGCACGAGTCCTTGCATCAGGCCGCCCAGGCCGCCACGCTTCTGCTCCGTTTGTTGGAACAGCGATTCGCTGACCCAGCGCTGCGTCCCGGTGGCGAGGTCGTACAGCGCGACGAGCGGCGGTCCCGACGCGCGCTGCCCGTGCACGAGCAGCGTGCCACTTTGTGGCAGCACGCGCCGCGTCACTACTCTGGTCAGGTTGAGGCGGCGCGAGTCGAACAGCACCGTCCCCGTCACGGGGTCGAAGATGAGCGAGAGGCCGGGTTTCGCCGCTTCCATCAGCAAGGAGCCCTCGATCATGTGCACGCTGTCGACTGGCAGGCCGCCGAGCTCCGGTTTTTGCCAGGCAATCTGGCCGCGATCGATGTCCACAGCCGCGAGTGCGCCGTCCGTCGAAACGAGGAGCGCGCCGGCGGGAGTCGTTTGCTGCCAGCGGATGTCGCCGCTGAGATGGACGGTCCACGCGGGGACGCTGGCCGTGGGAGCCTGAGTCGCCGCCGCCTGAATGAGCAGGACAAGAACCGGCAGAGTCATGGGTGCCCTCCTGAGAGGCCCCCATATCCCCCAATCGAATCTCGCCGCGCAAGGGGCTCGGGGGGCTCGGCCTACGGCGGGGGCGGCTGACGCCGGAAGCGAACTTCTACCGTGCGTTGGCTTTGGATGTTGGTCGGCTTGTCGAACCGGTAGGTCGTCACGGCCGTGAGCGAGTCTTGAAGCGGGACGCCGCGCGCGATGTCGCGAAATCGCGTGCGGAACGTTACGGACTGTACGTTGGTCAACTGCGATCGCTCCGGTTTCGTAAGCCACGTCGTTGTGTAGCGCAGGGCGTAGGTAATGGAGTCGAGGTAGGCGGCGCCCGCCATGTCCGCCGAGCGAACGCGTGTCGCCGGCTCGAAATCGATGCGCACCAGCGTTTCGCCGCCGATCGTGTCCCGGCCTGCGAGATGGAAGCAGTGGCTCGCGATGAAATCGGCGTTGCCCAGATCGTCCAGTTCGGCGCTGCGGATCACGAGGACGCTGTCGGCTGATCCCCACGGTCCCCACCCACGCTCGACCACTCGGCCCACCGCGTACGGGTGATGACGATTGTCGCGGCTGGAGAACTGCAGCCGCTTCGACACCGGTGGCCCCGTGTCGCCGCGCTGATTCACGGTTCGGTCAGTGAGCTCGAACGTGTACCGGAACGGGTAGGAGTCGGCGAGGAGCGCCAGGCGTCGTGCGTTTTCCTGGAGTTGGTCGAAGACGACGCGCAGTGCTGTGTCGCTTGAATCGGGAGGTCCAGGGTTGGTGCACTGGTTAGCCGCGATCGTGACCGGCGGCAGCTCGATCGCGAGGTGGTGCAGGACAATCCGGACCGTGGTCGCGCTGTCGCCCGAGATGACGAGCTGTGTATCGCGAGGCGCGTAGCCGATCTGGCGAATGCTCAGCACGTAGGGGCCCGGCTTCGGAGCGTCAAAGGCGAATGTGCCGCGGGCGTCAGTGAATCGCTGGCCGAAACCCGGATGCAGTGCGACGATGCTGAAGCCGAGCGGCTCGCCGGATTCCGCGGCCACGACGAGGCCACGGAGCGCAGGTTGCTGGGCAGCTGAAAATTGCGCGAACGTCACTGAGATCCACCATAGCATGGCTGATGCCCGAGGAGAGAGTCGAACTCTCACGGGGTTGCCCCCGGGGGAGCAAAACTCCCGAGGAGAGGTAATACTCGTGTCACCGCATGACCACCACAGCTCGTCCAGCTCTCGCTCGCGCTCTCGCTCTCGCGCTACTGGTCGGCGCGTGTTCCGAAGTCGCCGCGCCGACCGTCGGTCGCGTGGCGTTTGACAAGGACGCGGCCACGCTCCTAGCGGGCGACGTGCTCCGCACCTCTGTTACGGTCTTCAGGCCGAGCGGCGAGGTTGTCGCGCATCCGTCGGTTACGTACACGTCTTCCAATAGCCAGGTTGCGTCGGTCGACGGTGACGGGAGGGTGTACGCTCACGCGGCCGGCCAAGCGACAATCTCTGCGGCCGTCGGATCGATAACGGACGAGCTCACGGTTACGGTGCTCTGGCCGCCCGTGACGACCCTCGTGTTCAGTCGCGATTCACTGGTCGCTGCCATCGGCGATACGGTCGCGACGCAGGTCATCGCCCTCAACTCCAAGGGCAACTGGGCAACCAACGCGACGCTGACGTACACGTCTTCTGCGCCGAGCGTCGCCACGGTTGATGGCAACATCATCCCAGGCTGTCCCGTGACCACGTGCAGCTGGGAGCCGCGCATCGCCGCCGTGGGCGAAGGGAGAGCCACAATCACCGTCAGAGCGGAAGGTCTCCGAGACACACTTCTGGTGATCGTCACGCGCCCGTAATTGGTCGGATGCCCGAGGAGAGAGTCGAACTCTCACGGGGTTGCCCCCGGGGGATTTTGAGTCCCCTGCGTCTGCCATTCCGCCACTCGGGCCTGATCGTGGCGCGCGAAATATACCCGAGACATTTGGAGGGAGGAGATGCCTCGACCACGCTCGAGGTAACGCGCGATTTTTCTTGTCGGATGACCCGCGATCGAGTGGTCACTGTTTGACCACACGGCGTCGCCTCAATTGTTGCCGCGCTACTACAGCCTGTAACGACGCCTTCTCACGCACCTCCAGCAAGTGTAACGGGCATGTGCCTTGCGACCTCGCCGCCCGGGTCTGGAAACCCCCAGACCGCGCAAACCATGAAAGGAGGTCTTTCCGTATGCGACCCAGCACCTTCCTGCTGTTCGTACCGATTGTCCTGGCCGGCGCCTGTCAAGACAGCTCGCGCGCCGGTCCCACTGCTCCCGCCTTCAGTACCTCCTCGTCATCGCTGCCTCACATCAACATCACCGAGTTGCCCTTGCCCGTGAGCGTAGACGCCGAGCTCACGGCGACGGACTGCAGCAACAACCCCGGCCCGAACATCACGCTCGATGGCGTGGCCGCGCTCGGTGGCTTCGGTGTGGAGATGACCTTCAGCAATAACCTGAAAGGCACGCACGACTACACCGTCGACAATCAGGTCGACATCGCGCTGCAGCCCGCGGGAGAAGCGATCACGATCCCGAAACAGCCGGTGCTCGGTGGCGTAGGCGGCAACCCGTTCATGTGGGTGCAGTTCGTAAACGCCGCCGGTACGCCGATCAGCGACGAGATCTACCTCGGCCGCTGTGTCCAGGGTTCCCGGTACGGCTTCAAGCAAGCGGAGGTCACGACGGGGTCGGCATTCGCCGAGTTCGGCGTCACGGGCTGCGAGAACAGCCCGGGGCCGTTCATCAGCATGGACGCCAGCCTGGCGTACGAGGGTCTGGGCGCCCAGGTCATCTTCCGGAACAACGACAATCCGGTGGGCGGTCCGCACGAGGCGGTTCGCAGCCAAACCCTGTCTATCATCCCGTCGGGTATGAGCTTCACGTTCCCCAAACAACCGGTGCAAGGGGGCGTGGGGGGCAACCCATGGATCTTGGCGGGGTTCCTCGACGGCGGTGGGGCCAGGCTGGATGATCCCACCCTACTGGGTCGCTGCGTGCAGCTGAGCAAGGCGCTCAGCTAGCGCACCGCGGGCTGGGAAACAAACGTAGGGGCGCAGCATGCTGCGCCCCTACATCAAATGCACGACGCCAATCAAATCCCCCTGCGCCGGCCTCCACGCAGTCCTGGACGGGGGACCATTCCGGGGCGCATCCCCGGACGCACCCCTTGGCCTTCCCGCCGCTCCATCCGCATCTCCCCGATCCGCTGCATGAACCGCTCGCGCAGCTGCTGGTAGCGCGCCCGCTGCACCGGCGAGAGATACCCAGCCATCTCGCGATCCTGATCCTGCTCGATCTTGAGCATCTCGGCGCGGCCCGTCTGAATTCCGTCCATCAGTCTGCGGACGCTGTCGGAGTTCGCCGCGATCCCCGGCTGCATCTGATCGTCGAGTGCACGACGACGCTCGAGCTGTTGCTGCAGCACCGTCCGGCGGCGGTCATTGTACCGCTCCTGCGTCGCCCGCAGCTTCGTCACCTGGTCGGGCGTGAGCTTCAGCTCCTCCTGCACCCGCCCGCGGAACCTGTCCTCGATCTGCGCGCGCAGCCGCCCCGCCTCCGCGGTATCGCGTCGCGGTGCGACGCTATCGCGCTGCTGCGCGGCGAGTCCGGGCGCAACGAGCACGGCTAGACTGAGAACCACATAGGGCCTCATTTATCCCTCCAAAGAGCGCAGCACCGCACGCAGCTGCCGCGCGTCGAGTTCGCGGAGATCGCTACTGCCCTCCGGTACGGCAACACTGTCGCTGCCCACGAGCTCGTCGAACGTGGCGAGCACGTCCCGCAGCTGATCCGTCGAGAGATCGTTCAGATCATCGGACACGAAGTGGGCGCCGTGTGTGGCGTTGATCTCGCCCGCAGCACCAAAGCGCGATCCCCGGGGGAGCCGGGACGCGACTGCCGCTCCGCCCACGACGAGCAGGACCGCCGCGGCGATACGGAGCCAGGTCCGTAGAACCCAGACCGTGCGTCGTACGGGCTGCTCACGCAAACGCGCGACCACGGTACGTGCCGTGGCCGCGACATCGAGGCGCTCTGCGGCCGACGCACCGAGTCTCTTGGCAAGACTCTCCAGCCTGGCTTCGTCGTTCATTCCACGATCTCCTTCAACCGTTTGACCGCATGGTGATAATGGACCCGCGCCGCGCCGGGCGTCGTCGCCAACGCCGCGGCGATCTCGTTGTATTCGAGCCCCTGCTGCGCCCGCAGCAGGAACACCTCCCGCTGCAGCCGCGGCAACTTTTTCAGCCCCGCCAGGAGCAAGGCTTCGGCTTCACTCGCCTCCGCGTGCTCGTGCGGATCCCCCGCGACATCGCGCACGCCTTCATCGAGTGGCATGACTTTGCGACGCGCGGCGCGTCGCCCAAAGTCCTTCAGCACGTTTCCGCCGATCGTCAGCAGCCACGTCCGAAACTGGCACTGCCCGCGAAATCGATCCACAGCGCGAAACGCGCGGATGAACGTTTCCTGGATCAGATCGTCCACGTCGGCATCGGGCGCGCCAGCCGCGGCGAGAAACCGCGCCAGCGACCGGGCGTGGCGCTGGACCAGCTCCGCCGCCGCCTGTTCATCCCCGCCTTGCCACGCGCGAATCAACGCGGCGTCGCTGGACGTCTCGGTTCGCAGCTGAGGGTGCGCCATCGATGTCGTTTGTCGGTTGACGTGGAAGATGCTGGAATATTAAGGACGGCACATGACGGCACAGGTCGGCATAGGCGTTTCATTTACCGCCCCTGTGCCGTCTTTTGCCGCCGTTTGCCCGCCCTTGTCAGCATCGAAGGCCAAGGATAGCTTCCGAATTCGAACATCTGTTCGAAACCTCATGCGACCCTACGACGAGCGTCTCGACCATCTGCTCGCCCGTGCCGCCCGGGTCTTCGCGGACAAGGGCTATCACCCCACCACCATGCGGGATCTCTCGGCCGCGAGCGGGATGTCGCTCGCCGGGATGTACTACTACGTCCGCGGCAAGGAAGACCTGCTCGCGCTGATCCAGGAGCGCTGCTTCACGCAGGTGCTCGAGGGTGCGCGACAAGCGGTCGCCGGCGCCAGCGATCCCGAGGAAAAGCTCCACGCGTTCATCCGCCATCACGTCGAGTTCTTTGCCAACCATATGGCGGAGATGAAGGTGCTGTCGCATGAGGCGTCGCCGCGCAGCGTCGGCGCGATCAAGCGCCGCTACGTCGACCTGCTGGAGTCAGTTCTGAAGGACGCCGCGCCGGAGCAGAGCGCGGTCGATCGCAGCGCCGCGACCTATATCCTGTTTGGCATGATGAATTGGATCTACAATTGGTACGACCCGGCCGGTGAGATCGATCCCGCCCGCCTGGCCGATCTCATGGCGAGCATCTTCCTCGGCGGCTTCGTCGAGACTCCTCAGGAGGCTAAGTAATCCCATGGCAACCATGACTGAACCGCAGGTCAAGACGCTCATTCAATACCGCGCCGAGGACGGGCTCGCGATCATCGAGCTCGACGATCCCCCGGCGAACACATACACCTATGAAATGATGCGCCAGCTGGATGATGCGATCCTGCGCGCGCGCTTCGACGACGCGGTGCATGTGATTGTGCTCCGCGGCCATGGCGACAAGTTCTTTTCCGCGGGCGCGAACATCGGGATGCTGAACAAGGTGACGCCACGGTTCAAGTATTTCTTTTGCTTGCACGCCAATGAAACGTTGAACCGGCTCGAGCAAACGCCGAAGCTCACGATCGCCGCGCTCAACGGGCACACCGTCGGCGGCGGGCTCGAAATCGCCATGGCGTGCGACGTTCGCCTGGCTAAAGAGAATGCCGGCAAGATCGGCCTGCCGGAGGTGAACCTCGGCGTGCTGCCCGGCACCGGCGGGACCCAGCGCCTCGCCCGTATCGTCGGGAAGCCTCTGGCGATCGAGCTCATGGTCAAGGGTGAACTATTCTCTTTTGACCGCGCCAAGGAGATCGGGCTGGTGAACGAGATCTTCGACGGCAAGGAGTTCTGGGACCACGTCCTGTTATACGCCAAGCAGTTCTGCCCGCCGCACAAGGCGTCCAAAGCCGTCGGCCTCATCAAGCGCTCCGTGCAGTCCGGCGCCGAAGTGCCGTTCGAATCGGGTCTGGCGATCGAGCGCGAGCTGCAGCAGCAGCTGTTTCAGAGCGAGGACGCCAAGGAAGGGATCGCGGCCAACCAGGAAAAGCGCATGGCGGAGTTCAAGGGGAAGTGAAGACCGACCTCTTCATTAACAACGAGTGGCGCCCCGCTAGCTCCGGGAAGCGCTTCCCGGTCGAGAATCCCGCCACCGAGGAGAACCTGGCCGACGTCGCGGCCGGCGACGCCGCCGATGTTGATAACGCGGTTCGCGCGGCGAAGGCCTGCTTCGAGTCGCAAGCGTGGAAGGACATGTCAGCACGAAAGAGGGGAAGACTCCTCTTTAAGGCGGCCGATCTGCTCGAAGCGCGGCTCGACGAGGTCGCGCGGCTCGAGACGGCCCAGAACGGCAAGACGCTGTTCGAGTCGAAGATCGAGATCGGGATGACGATCAACACGCTGCGCTATTACGCGGGATGGGCGGACAAGATCGCCGGCGACACGCTCCCAGTCGAAGGGCCGTTTTTTACCTACACGCTGCGCGAGCCGATCGGCGTCGTCGGCGCGATCGTGCCCTGGAATTTCCCGCTCAACATCGCGAGCTGGAAATTCGCGCCCGCGCTCGCCGCGGGCTGCACCGTGGTCTTGAAGCCCGCCTCGGAAACGCCGCTCACTGCCCTGCTCTTCGCCGAGATCGCCCTCGAGGCGGGCCTGCCGCCAGGCGCCTTCAACGTCGTGACGGGCGGCGGCTCGACGGCGGGGGCAGCGCTCGTGCGGCATCCCGACGTGGACAAGATCTCGTTCACGGGATCAACCGAGGTTGGCCGGCAGATCATGAAGATGGCCGCCGACACGAATAAGCGCATCACGCTCGAGCTGGGTGGCAAGAGTCCGAACATCATCTTCGCCGATGCGGATATGAAGGCTGCCGTGCGCGGTGCGCAGACCGGGATCTTTTACGGTAAGGGGGAAGTCTGCGCTGCCGGCTCACGGCTGCTGGTTGAGAAATCAGTCCATCAGCAAGTGGTCGAGCAGCTCGCGGACGGTGCGAAGAAGCTCACGCCGGGCGACCCGCTGGACAAGAACACGCGACTCGGCGCGCTCGTGTCGAAGAAGCAGCAGGAGACGGTGCTCTCCTATATCAAGAAGGGCGTGGACGAGGGCGCGCAGCTCGTGGCGGGCGGTAAGGCGGCGAAGCCGAACGGCAAAGGCTACTACGTCGAGGCGACGGTGTTCGACCGCGTGCAGCCCGAGATGACGATCGCACGTGAAGAGATCTTTGGCCCCGTGCTTGCGGTCCTGACGTTCGATGATTTCGAACAAGGCATGAAGCTCGCGAATCAGACGATGTACGGACTTGCCGCGGGCATTTGGACCAAGGACATCCAGAAGGCGCATCGGGCAGCCCGGGCGATTCGCGCCGGAACGGTCTGGATCAATTCCTACAACTTCTATGACTCGGGGGCACCGTTTGGTGGATTCAAAGCTTCAGGCTTTGGACGGGACTTGGGGCGCGAAGCTCTCGACGGCTATCTCGAGACGAAAACGATCTGGGTCGGGCTATGACGGGATGCGAGATGCGGGATGCGTGATGCGTTTGTTTCCGTCGCCCTGAGGACCCCGGTCGGCAAGCATGGGGGTTCGCTGGCCAGCGTGCGTCCCGATGATCTTGCGGCGGTTCCGATCAAGGCGGTTGTCGAGCGCTCAGGAGTCGATCCCGCGACGATCGCTGACGTGATACTCGGCTGCGCCAACCAGGCCGGCGAAGACAATCGCAACGTCGCCCGGATGGCGCTGTTGCTCGCCGGCCTCCCCGTCGCAGTCCCCGGCCAGACGGTGAATCGGCTGTGCGGGTCCGGCCTGCAGGCGGTGGCCAGCGCGGCGCAGGCCATCAAGGCCGGCGAGGGTGAGACCTTCGTCGCGGGTGGCGTCGAAAGCATGACGCGCGCGCCGTACGTCATGCTCAAGCAGGCTGAAGCCTGGAGCCGAAAGACGCCGGAAGTCGCCGATACGACCGTCGGTTGGCGCTTCACCAACCCCCGGCTCAAGACGGAATGGACGATCTCGCTCGGCGAAACGGCCGAGGTGGTCGCGGAGCGCTACAAGATCAGCCGCGCCGAGCAGGACGCGTTTGCCGTAGAAAGTCAAAGACGTGCCAATACGGCGTTGCAGGACTGCGTATTCACCCAAGAAATCGTACCAGTGAACCTGCCCGATGGGACGACATTCGCGAAGGACGAGTACCCGCGCGCCGGGACGACGTTGGAGTCGGTTGCGAAGTTGAAGCCGGCGTTCAAGAAAGACGGGACTGTTACCGCCGCGAGCTCGAGTGGGATCAATGACGGAGCCGCAGCGCTCCTGATAACGAGCGACAGGAAAAACGCAATCGCGCGAATCGTGACGACGGCCGTGGCCGGTGTGGACCCCAGGTGCATGGGCCTTGGGCCGATTCCGGCGACACAGAAAGCGCTCAAGCGGGCCGGCCTCACGATCAAAGACATTGACCTGATCGAGCTCAACGAAGCATTCGCGGCGCAGGCGATCGCGTGCATTCGTGAGCTGAAGCTCGATCCCGAAAAAGTCAACATCTATGGCGGCGGGATTTCCCTGGGCCATCCCCTCGGATGCACGGGCGCCAAGCTTTTGACGACTTTGGTTCACGCCTTAATTCGTACGAAGTCTTCTTACGGTTTATGTAGCATGTGCATCGGCGTCGGCCAGGGCATCGCGATGATCGTGGAGCGCGTCTAATGGCCGCCTACGAGCGCATTCTCGTCGAGATCACCGATCACATCGGGACGGTCACACTCAATCGCCCCGACAAGCTCAACGCGTTCGATCCCGACATGTGTGAGGATCTGCTCGAAGCGCTCCGCATGCTCGCCACGGCCGACGCGGTGCGCGTGATCGTCATCACGGGTGCGGGCCGTGCATTTTGCGCCGGCGCCGACCTCGGCGTCCTCGGCAGCCAGGGCGAAGCGCTGGTCAAGGCTGGCAAGGACATCGCGCTCACGATTCGCAACGCGCCCCAGCCCGTGTTGGCCGCGGTCAATGGCGCTGCTGCCGGCGGCGGAGCGAATCTGGCACTCGCCTGTGACTATCGCCTCGCGTCGGATCGCGCGTCCATCGGGCAGGTATTCCACATGCTCGGACTGGGGCCGGACTGGGGTGGCAGCTACTTCCTGCCCCGCGTCACCAGCATCTCGAAGGCGCTGGAGCTCGTGTGGAGCGCCCGGATGGTACCCGCGACTGAGGCGGCACAGCTGGGGCTGTTCGATCGCGTCGTAGCGCATGACGCGCTCAACGCCGAGGCGAACGGTCTCGCCGGGCGCTGGGCGGGAATGGCGCCGCTGGCGGTGCGCAAGGCGAAGGCGGCGCTGTATCGCTCGCTCCACAGCACGCTGGAGGAAATGCTCGACATCGAAATCGCCGATCAGGAAGCGCTGTTCGCCACTCCCGAAGCTCGCCAACTCATAAGGAACCGCTGAAATGGTCCGCAAACTCCACAACTTCGACGACTGGATCGACTACTTCAAATACTGGCAGGACTCGATCGGTCTACCACAGGGAGCGCTCCGCTCGTTCGCGTTCGACGCGAAGTTTGGTGATCCGGAAGTGCCGCACATCGAGTTCGGCCATTACAAGGGCCAGCGCAAATGGCCCACGGTGATGCACATCCCGGACCAGCGCATCCGCGACGCGCTGCTCAACCTGATCGTCTATCAGGGCGACACCGAATTCGCGTCGGTCGAGCAGCAACGTAACCTGCTGCAGCACGCGCCGTCCGACTACGACCTGCTCTCGCTGCAGCGCGTGATGACCGAAGAGATGCGCCACGGCTGGCAGATGTCGTACCTGCTCTGCACGCATTTCGGAGACGAAGGCAAGCGCGAGGCGGCCAAATTGCTCGAGCGCCGCGCGGACGAAGGTGAGCGGCTGCTCGGCTCCTTCAACGAGATCGTCGACAACTGGCTCGACTTCTTCACCTACACGCAGTTCATCGACCGCGACGGCAAGTTTCAGCTCAAGATGCTGTCGGTCTCGGCGTTCGATCCGCTGTCGCGTTCCATGGGGCCGATGCTCAAGGAAGAGTCCTACCACCTTGGCACGGGCAACAACGGCCTGCTGCGCATCGTCAAGGCCGGCAAGATGCCACCGGAAGTGATTCAGCGCTTCTTCTATAAGTGGATTCCCACGGCCTTCGATCTCTTCGGCACGGACAACTCCTCGTCCGCGCATTGGGCATACGTGTGGGGGCTCAAAGGCCGGTACGATGAACGTGAGAATCCGACCAACGGCGCCGAGCCGGACAAGAGCAAGCTGAACGAGCTGGCGCGCAACCTCTATCGCCAGGAGATCGTCAAGCTTGTCGAGCGGCTGAACATGTTCATTCCGGAGCGCGAGCGGCAGCTCAAGGTCCCCGATCTCAAATTCAATCGCCGGATCGGGATGTACGCGCACCAGAAGTTCACGGTCGATGGTCAGCCGATCGACGAGGCGAAATATCCGGCGTATCTCGAATCGGTGCTGCCGCGACCGGAGGACATCGCGACCGTGCACGACATCGAGAAAGAGCCGGACTGGATCGAGCCGAAGAAAGCCGACAGCCTGCAGCAGTGAAGCCAGCCCCTCTGGTCATCGCCCACCGGGGCGCCTCCAGCATCGAGCTGGAGAACTCCCTGGCCGCCTTCCGTGCCGCTGCCGGCCAGGGCGCCGACGCGGTCGAGCTCGATGTCCATGCCACGCTCGACGGCGAGATCGTCGTCCATCACGATCCGTCCGTGCTCGGCCTGCCGATCGCGCAAGCGCGGTGGCGTGACCTGTGCACGGTGCCGCTCGCCAATGGCGAACCCATCCCGACGCTGGCCCAGGCGCTGGACGTGCTCGGCATGCTCAAGGTGTTCGTCGAAGTGAAGGTGCTCGACCCCCGCTGGGACGATCGGTTGCTTGGGGCGCTCGATCGTGGGCCGAACCCCGCCGGGTATGCCGTGCACAGCTTCGCCTTTCAAGTGGTCCGTCGGCTCGGAGAAAAGCGGCCGACACTCCCCCGCGGGGTGCTGTCGGAGGTGCCGACCAAGAATCCTCGCCAGACGCTCGCCGACGCGTTGGCCCAGACGCTGTGGCAGGAACGTTCGACACTGGACGAGCAGCTCGTGAAAACTGTGCATGGTCTGGGTGCGAGCATCTTTGCGTGGACCGTGGACAATCCGAGCGACATGGAGCGCCTGGTGCGGTGGGGCGTCGATGGCCTCTGCACCAACCATCCTGAGCGGGCCCGCCGTATCGTAGACGCGCGCGCGGCATGACCGCGACTCGTGTCACCGTCATCGGTGCCGGTACGATGGGGCACGGCATCGCCTACGTCGCGGCGCTGGCGGGATGCGAGGTCAGGCTCACCGACGCGCGTGCCGACGCGCTGCAACAGGCCATGAGCAAGATCGGCCTGCTGCTCGACGGTGGCGTGAAGCGCGGCAAACTGACGGCCGCAGATCAATCCGCGATTCGGGCACGGCTGCGTACCGAGCGCGAGCTGCGCGACGCGCTTACTGACGCAGATGTCGTGATCGAAGCTGTGATTGAAAATCTTGAGATCAAGCAGCGCGTCTTTGTCGACATCGAGCGCACCGCCCCAGCAGATGCACTCCTTGCCTCCAATACCTCGTCCCTCTCGATCGGCGAAATCGCCTCTGCGCTGTCACAGCCAGCCCGCCTCGTGGGGATGCATTTCTTCAATCCGGTGCACGTCATGAAGCTGGTCGAGGTCGTCATGCACGGGCGTGACAGCCGGGCCGCGGCCGAGCGCGCCGTGGCGTTGGCGCGCCGACTCGGCAAGGAGCCGATCGTGGTGCGCGATTCGCCCGGATTCGCGTCGAGTCGGCTCGGTGTCGTCCTGGGTCTGGAAGCGATGCGCATGCTCGAGCAGGATGTGGCGAGCGCGGAAGACATCGATAAGGCGATGGAGCTCGGTTACAACCATCCGATGGGACCACTCAAGCTTACGGACCTTGTCGGGCTCGATGTGCGCCTGGCGATCGCCGAGTACCTCCACAAGACGCTCGGGAAGCCGCAGTACGAGCCGCCGAAGATCTTGCGAGACTAGGTCAAAAAGGGGGAGCTGGGCAAGAAGTCGGGAAAGGGGTTCTACACCTGGAGCGACTAAGCCGGATCACCGACGTCCATATCCACATCCAGCCATGGCGCGACCTCAAACCCAAAGTCCAGGAGGCGATGCGCAAAGGGAAAGAGGATCACTGGGAGACTCTCATCTCCCTGATGGACGATCCCCGCGCGCTACTCGAGGTGATGGATCGCTCGGGTGTGTGGCGGGTGGGTCTCGTGAATTATCCCAGCCCCGACATCATGGGGTTCGACGATTCGACGAACACGTTCGCGGCGAACTACGCGCGGGCGGACCCTGAGCGGCTGATTCCCTACGGCGGCGTCCACGCGCGCTTCACCAAGGACCCCAGCGGCGACGTCGACCGTCTGATCGATCTGGGCATTCGGCTGATCAAGATTCACCCGCCCCATCAGGCATTTCCGGCCAACGCCTACACCAACGGTCTCACAGCGCTCGGCAAGATCTATCGGCGGTGCGAGGAGCGTGGCCTGCCGGTCATGATTCACACCGGCACTTCGATCTTCCCCGGCGCGCGCTCGAAGTACGGCAATCCGCTCGAGCTCGACGACGTCGCCATCGATTTTCCCGATCTCCAGCTCGTCATGGCGCACGGCGGACGTCCGTTGTACATGGAGGAAGCGTTTTTCATCCTGCGACGTCATGGGCAAGTCAGGCTCGACGTCTCAGGCATTCCGCCCTCCAAGTTGCTGGAGTACTTTCCCCGCCTGCCGGAGGTCGCGGACCGCGTCCTGTGGGGCACCGATTGGCCCAGCCCCGGAGTGAAAGATCTCCGGCAGAACATCGATCAATTCCTGGCCCTGCAGCTGACGAAAGCGCAGCAACAGGCGATCCTCGAAACCAACGCTTTGGCGCTCTTCCCTATGGAGCCTCGCCCACATGCGTAAACTGTTCGCGCTCCTGCTGGTGCTGCCTGGAACACTCGCCGGCCAGGCCGGCATGGCCGGCCGCATCGCGTTCGAGCAATTCACGTTGCCGAATGGCCTGCGCGTCATCTTCTCCGAAGACCGCTCGACGCCGATCGTCACGGTCGACGTCTGGTACGAGGTCGGTTCGCGCAATGAGCGACCCGGTCGCTCGGGCTTCGCGCACCTCTTCGAGCACATGATGTTCGAGGGGTCGGCGCACGTGAAGAAATCCGAGCACGGGCAGCTCGTCGAGCGCGCCGGTGGCAACTACAACGGCAGCACCGCCGAAGACCGGACCAACTATTGGGAGACGGTGCCGTCGAACCGGCTGAACCTCGCGCTCTGGCTCGAAGCCGACCGCATGCGGTCCCTGGCGATCACGGAGGAGAATTTCGAGAACCAGCGGCAGGCGGTGAAAGAAGAGCGCCGGCTGCGCGTCGACAATCAGCCATATGCCGCGGCCTTCACGGACGGCCTCACATGGCCGTTTGATAGTACGAGCTGTTTCCCCTATGCGCACACCGTGATTGGATCGATGGCCGACCTCGACGCGGCCAAGCTGCCGGACGTGCAGGCCTTTTTCGATACCTACTACGCGCCGAACAACGCGACGTTGGTAGTGGTCGGCGATTTCAGCGCGATCGAGCTGCGCCGCCTGGTGAACCAATACTTCGCCGGCGTGCCGAGTCATGCTGCGCCGGAGGCGCCGCGCTGCGACGCCGGAGTGGCGTCCGCGAAAGGGGCGCAGCGGCGCGAAGTGCGCGACCCACAGGCCAATCTCGATCTGGTCATGCGGCTCTACCGCATCCCGGAACATCGCAGCGCGGATACCCCGGCCCTCGAGATTCTCAACATCATCCTCGGTCAGGGCGAGAGCTCACGGTTGAACGTCTCGGTCGTGCGGCGCGACAAGGCGGCGGTAGGCGCGGGGGCAATCCTGAACCCCTACGGCTCCCGCAACGGTCCGGGCGTGCTCGCAGCCTACGGGATCGTGAACCAGGGCGTCTCCGCCGATCGGCTGGACAGCCTGCTCAGCCAGCAGCTCGACTCGATCCGCGCCAACGGCATCACGGCCGACGAGCTCGACAAGGCGAAGAACGTGCTGCGCGCCGGCTTCATCGACAACCGCGAGACGACGCTCGGCAAGGCCGAGGAGCTTCATCATTATCTCACGTTCCACTCGTCCATCGACGAGATCAACACCGACCTCGACAGGCTGCTCGCAGTGACCATCGACGATGTAAAGCGCGTCGCGAATGCGTATCTCGCTCCCGGTAACCTGACGCTGCTCATCGTGAGACCCGGTGCTGCGCCAGTGTCCGGAGGTGGCCAATGAAGGCGGCTTGGCGGCTTGGCGGTTTGGCGGTTTGCGGGGGCGCGGTTGTGTTTCTAACCGCCCAACCGCTCAACCGCCTAGCCGCGCAACAGCCGTTCCCTCCTCGCCCGCCGGCGCCCCAACGGCTGCGGCCGGTGCAGTTCCCGCCATTCCGCGAGGTCTCCTTGCCGAACGGGATGACGCTGTTGCTGGTCGAGAACCATGAAGAGCCGACGCTGTCACTCAGCCTGAATTTCCGCGCCGGGAGCGCCTACGATCCCGCCGGCAAGGAAGGCGTCGCAGCGTTCGTCGCCGAGCTGCTCACCAAGGGGACGCCGACGCGGAACGCGGAGCAGATCGCGGCGGCCATCGAGGGCGTCGGCGGCAGCATCGGCGCGAGCGCGGGTGACGATTTCCTCACCGTCTCGGCCGACGTCCTGAGCGATCACGCCGACCTCGCGTTCTCGCTGCTCGGCGACGTGACCCGGCGCGCGACGTTCCCCGAGCAGGAGCTCGAGCTGGCGCGGACGCGATTCCTGTCGTCGCTCGCGGTGGAGCTCTCGCAGCCGCAAAACGTCGCGGCCCGCGCTTTTCAAAAAGAGATCTACGGGCGCCATCCCTACAGCCGGAACTCGAGTGCCGCGGCGTACAAGGCGATCACGCGCGACGACGTCGTGTCGTTCGCCGGGCGGCGGCTCCGGCCGCAGGGCGCACTGCTCGTCGTCGCCGGCGACATCACGCTGCCGCGTGCCCGCGAGCTCGCCATGCAAGCGTTCGGCGGCTGGAGCGGCGCCGCGCCGGCGGCGCCCGCCTTCCCTGCTCCGCCCGCCAAGCGCGGCACCGACATTCTGCTCGTGAACCGGCCGGGGTCGGTGCAATCGAACATCGTCATCGGCAACACCACGTTCCTGCCGACTGACACGACGTATTACGCCGCCCGCGTCGCGACGCAGGTCCTGGGCGGTGGTTCCGATTCCCGCCTCTTCACGATCCTGCGCGAGCAGAAAAGCTGGACATACGGCTCGTATGCGGGGCTACGCCGCAACCGCGGGATCGGGTACTGGCAGGCGACGTTCGAGGGGCGGACCGAAGTCAGCGATAGCGCGCTGGCGGAGTTGCTGCACCAGATCGACCGCATTCGCACCGAAGCGATTCCGGACAGCGAGCTCGCAGCCGCGAAGGGGTTTCTCGTTGGCTCTTTCCCGCTCACGATCGAGACGCCGCGCCAGATCGCCCAGGTGGTGTCGACGGCCCGGCTGCTCGGCCTCGGACCCGACTACGTCCCACGCTACCGCGAACGGCTGTCGCGCGTGAGCGCGGTGCGCGCGCGTGCGGCGGTCCAGCGTGTGATCCACCGCGACGCCATGACTATCGTCGTGGTCGGCGATGCGAAGGCGCTGTACGAGAGACTCAAACCGATCGCGCCCGTGCGCCTCGTGGATCTCGAAGGCAAGACCATTGATCCTGCCGAGCTGAATCCCAAAGGTGGGCCGGTCGCGTTCGATCGCAGCCAGATTGTGGCACGCAGCGACAGCTTCCAGGCGCTCGTGCAGGGCAACGTGTTCGGCGCACAGACGGCGAAGGTCGAGGTACTCGGTGATTCGATCGTCTATACCGAAGCGACGACCATCGGACAGTTCCAGCAGCAGTCGCGCGTGGTTTTGAACGGCGACCTGTCGATGCGCCACACCGACCAGACCGGAATGGTTCAGGGTCAGCACACGGAGATTCATCTCACCTATGCGGACGGGCGTGTGAAAGGCACCGCGATGTCGCCGCAGCCGGGCGGCACGCCGAAATCGATCACGGTGGACACGACGATCGCGGCGGGGACCATCGATGACAACGTGTTGGCGCTACTCCTCGCCGCGATGCCGCTCGAAGCGGGGAAGACGTTCAATTTGAACGTGTTTTCGACCGGCGAAGGCACGACGAAAGTCGTGAGTGTGAAAGTGGCGGCGGTGGAAAACGTGGGTGTGCCGGCGGGCACGTTCCCCGCGTATCGGCTCGAGTTGTCCGGAATGCAGCTCCCGATCGTGATGCATGTGACCCGTGACGCGCCTCGGCGCGTGGTGCGCATCGCGCCGACGGGAGCGCCGCTGGTGTTCGAACTCGTCAAATAAACGGAGACTTCGCCATGCGATTTCTAACGATCGCCGTGGGGCTCGTCGTGAGCGCCGGGTGCGCATCGGCCGGAGCGCGCACCACGACGGCCACCACACCGGCGGCGGCGGCGGCGCCAGCCGCCCCGGCCGCCGCTCAGGACACAACCGGAATCGGCCCGCAGTATCCGTCAACCTATAAGCGCCATCCCAATCCGCCCGTGCTCATCCGCAATGCAACGATCATGACGGCGGCGGGCCAGGAGATTCAAGGCGGCTCGATTCTGTTTCGCGATGGGCGCATCGTCGCGGTCGGGACGAACGTCGACGCGCCGAGTGATGCGACCGTGGTGGACGGGACGGGCAAGTGGGTAACGCCCGGAGTGATCGACACGCATTCCCACATCGGCGTGTATGCGGCGCCGGGCACGTTCGCCGAGTCCGACGGCAACGAGGCGACGAATCCCGTCACGGCGGAGGTGTGGGCCGAGCACTCGTTCTGGCCGCAGGATCCGCAGATCCCGCTCGCGATCGCCGGCGGTGTGACGACGATTCAGGCGCTGCCGGGCTCGGCCAATCTCATCGGCGGCCGGAGTGCGGTGCTGAAGCTGATCCCCGCGCGCTCGGTCCAGGAGATGAAGTTTCCCGGCGCGCACTACGGATTGAAGATGGCGTGCGGGGAGAATCCCAAGCGCGTGTACCAAAACCGCGGCCCGTCGACGCGCATGGGCAATATGGCGGGCTACCGCGAAGCCTTCATTCAGGCGCAGGCGTATCGCCGCAAATGGGACAAGTGGAACAAGGACCACCAGGGCGATCCGCCGGAGCGCAACCTTCGCAACGAATCCCTCGCCGAGGTGCTGCGCGGCAACATCTACGTGCAGAACCACTGCTATCGCGCCGATGAGATGATGCAGATGCTCGATCTGGCCCACGAGTTCGGCTTCAAGATCCGCTCGTTCCACCATGCGGTCGAGGCGTACAAAATCGCCGACGTGCTGGCGCGCGAAGGCACGGCAGTGTCGATCTGGTCGGACTGGTGGGGTTTCAAGGAAGAGGCGATGGACGGGATCTACGAGAATGCCGCGCTGGTGCAGCAGGCCGGCGGCCGCGTCGTGATCCATTCCGACGATGCCTCGGGCATCCAGCGGCTGAATCAGGAAGCGGCGAAGGCGATGTACCACGGCCGGCGCGCGGGGATTCCGATTACGCGCGATCAAGCGGTCCGTTGGTTTACGGTGAATCCCGCGTGGGTGCTGGGGCTCGATTCCATCGTCGGCACGCTCGAGCCGGGCAAGATGGCGGATGTCGTGCTCTGGTCCGCCGATCCGTTGTCGGTCTATGCTCGCGCCATTCAGGTCTATAACGACGGCTGGCTCGTATACGACCGCAACGATCCCGCGCATCAGCCAAAAACCGACTTCACGTTGGGTCAGCCATGATTGCCTTCCTGCTCGCCCAGACCATTGCGATTACCGGGGGCACCGTGTACCCGGTCTCGGGCCCGAAGATCGAAAACGCAACCGTGCTGATTCGTGACGGGCGGATCGCGGCCGTGGGGACCAATGTCGCGGTGCCCGCGGGCGCGACGCGCATCGACGCGTCGGGGAAATGGGTGACGCCGGGACTGATCGACGGTGCCGGCCAGATGGGACTGCGGGAGATCGGGGCGGTACAAGGCACGAACGAGTATACGCGGCGCGGCAATGACGTCGCGGCGGCATTCAACGTCCTCGAGGGGCTCAATCCCGCGTCCACGCTCATCGCGGTGAACCGGATGGAAGGCGTGACGACGACGTTGGCCGTTCCAGGATCCATGGGCGTACCCCCAAGCGGCGGTTTGATCTGGGGACAGGCGGCTCTTATCGACCTGGATGGACGGACCATCGAAGACATGCGGATCAAGTCTCCCGCGGCGATGGTCGCCAACCTCAGCGAGTCAGCGAAGGATGCGGCCGGTGGCTCGCGGGCGGCGGTCGTGGAGCGCCTGCGCCGACTGTTCAATGACGCGCGCGAGTACGCCACCCGTCGTGCGGACTACCGGCGGCGCCAAATCCAGGACCTGTCCGCGAGCGCGGCCGACCTCGAGGCGTTGCAGCCGGTGCTGCGGGGTGAGCTGCCGCTGATTGTGGTGGCCAATCGCCGCAGCGACATCGAGACCGCGCTCCGGATCGCGCGGGAGTACAAGCTGAAGCTGATACTCGCGGGCGCGGCCGAGGGGTGGATGATTCCCGACGAGATTGCGGCGGCGGGTGTCCCGGTCTTAGTCGAGCCGCTCGACAACCTTCCGAGTTACGACGCCCTCGGCATTCGCTACGAGAACGCTGCGCTACTCGCGAAGGGCGGTGCCAAAGTCGCGCTGATGGAAACGACGACGGAGAACACGCGCGATCTCAAGCAACAGGCCGGCAATGCCGTCGCGAACGGCATGACGTGGGAGCAGGCGTTGCGGGCTGTCACGCTCACGCCAGCGGAGGCGTTTGGCGTGGCGGACCGATATGGCTCACTCGACGTTGGGAAAGTCGCGAATGTGGTCGTATGGACCGGGGATCCATTCGAGGTCTCCACGGGCGTCGACCACGTATTCATTCGTGGGAGGGACATTCCGCTTCGCAGTCGACAGACGGAGTTGCTGGAGAGATACCGGACGTTGCCACCGAAATACTAGGCGGCTAGCGTCTCGACCACACGAGTATCGCTCCGCAGGGACTCAAGTAACCTGAGTACTGGACCGGTACACCC
This sequence comes from Gemmatimonadota bacterium, assembly GCA_046728135.1. GTDB lineage: Bacteria > Gemmatimonadota > Gemmatimonadetes > Gemmatimonadales > GWC2-71-9 > 20CM-2-65-7. The sequence goes on from JBKPDZ010000066.1 coordinate 21,768, forward strand.
TCCGGTCCAGGATAGACCTCCAGCGCCTCGATATTGAATGGGTTGACGAGATCATCGAGAAGTAGTCCACCGGCGCCGCCCGTGCCGCCCGGTTGCAGAAGGGCGCCATCCAGAACGACGCTCGGACTGCATTTTCCGCGGAAGAACATCGTGTTCGCGGCTCGCATCGTGACAGCACAATGCCGGACGCCCGTGCAGGTGACGCGCACTCCGGACATTCCTTTCAGGAGGTCGGAAAGGATGACGGGATCCCGCTTGTCGATTTCGTCGCGAGTGAGGAAATGTCCGAATCCCTCTTGTCTGCGCCGGTAGAACCCGGCGTCCACCAAGTATGGCAGTCGTCTCTCGATTTCCTTCGCCACTACGGTCACGGTGTCGAGAGTGATCGGGTTCGAAGGCAAACTCAGCGACACACGTGCGGTGAACGTTGAACTAAAAAGAAAGGGTTTGCTGATACTGATCGGATAACCAATCCTACTGATCAGGAGGCGATATTCGCCGAGGTGCGGGATGTTGAAGGTGAACTGCCCGTCCGGACTTGTGACTAGTGCTGTGATGGCCGTGCCCGCCGAATCGAGGAGCAGGATGCGTGCCCCGACGATCGGTTTTCCGGAGATGCTGTCGAGCACCGTCCCAGTGAGGACCTGCGCGTGAGCGGCGCCAGCGACGAATCCGAAAATCAACAGGCAACCGGAGAGGCGCGTGATGCCCTCAGTTCTTTTCGTTCATGCTCTTTTCGTC